>DGDY01000149.1 GCA_002385675.1 Anaerolineales bacterium UBA3940
CCCGCCCCTACATATACAGAGCCGTCATTTCAGGTCCGTGTATACAGAACGCCGCGAATAAACTTCGCGGCTCCTGCGTGTCTACACCGAGGGTAGGGGCAGGTCTATTGATGCGGTCGATGCGGAGCATCGCGCATCACGACCTGCCCCTACATATACAGAAGCATCATTCTGCGCCTGTGGAAAGGAAACGCCCCTACGCCTCCACCTGCACCCGTTCCGAGAGCAGCGCGACGAGCAGCTTCACGCCGTTCTGCACGTCGTTGATGTCCACCGTTTCGCTCGTGGTGTGGACGTAGCGGCAGGGAATGCTGAGCGTCCCGGCGCGGACGCCCGCTCGCACAAGCTGCATCGCGGCGGAGTCCGTCGTGCCGCGCTCCAGCACCTCAAGCTGGTAGGGCACGCCCGCGCGCTCGGCGGCCTGCTCCATCAGCGCGATGACCTCCGGCGCGGCCAGCATACCACTGTCCTTCACCTTGATCGCCGGGCCTTTGCCGAGCGACACGTCCATCGGGGCCGCCTTGGGCGTGTCGCCGGTGCGCGTCACGTCGATGGCAATGCCGATGTCGGGGTCAACGGCATAGGCGGCGGCGCGCGCCCCGCGCAGCCCGACCTCCTCCTGCACGCTGAACACGAACGCCACGTCGTTCGGTATTTGCTGGCCCTTCAGCTCGCGCATCACCCCGATCTGCAGCGCACAGCCGATGCGGTCGTCCATGCTCTTGGCGATGAGCCGGTCGCCGCGCACCTCCAGGTTGCGCAGCAGCCCGGCGGCATCGCCCACGCGGATGTTGTGCCCCTTGCCGTTGTCGCCGGTTGAGACGTCGATGAAAAGCTGTTCCATCGTCGGTGCTTTGCCCGCCTCAAGGCCCGACTCAACGCCGATCACGCCGACCGTGCCGTCCTCAAACAGCACGCGGTTGCCGATCAGCGTGACGAGGCCCAGCCCGCCGATGTTGGTGAAGCGCAGGTAGCCCTTTTCGTCCACATGGGTGACCATCACGCCGATCTCGTCCATGTGTGCGGAGAGCATCACCACGGGGGCGTCGTCTGCGCCGCTGCGCTTCCAGGCGATGACGCTGCCCATCGCATCAACCGTGACCTCGTCAGCCAGCCCCTCGATCTCCTGCAGGATGACCTCGCGGATTTTGTCCTCGTGCCCGCTCGGGCCGTATGTCTCGACAAGCTTGCGAATGGTTTCAATCATCTACGTCTCTCCGTGACACGGGTGAAGAACAAAGAAAACCTCGCTGCTAGTAGGTCTGGATGCGCTGGCCGCTGAACGACCGGTAGAGAAAGGCCATCGCCAGCCCGGCGACAAACCCGCCGATGTGCGCGAAGTAGGCCACGCCGCCGCTCATCTCCGAGATCGCGCCCAGCGAGAACACGCCTCGGATGATCTCCAGCAGGAACCAGAACCCCAGCACGATGATCGCGCTCAGCGGCACGATGCGGATGAAGTAGAACATGGGGACCGCCGTATCGACCCGCGCGTTCGGGAAGAAGACCAGATAGCCGCCAAGCACCCCGGCGATCGCGCCGCTCGCGCCGAGGTTGGGCACGACGCTGTTCGGGTTGACGAGCGCCTGCGCGAACGTGGCGACGATCCCCGCCGCCAGGTAGAACAGGATGAACAGCGGTTTGCCGAGCGTCGCCTCCATGTTATCGCCGAAGATCCACAGGTACAGCATGTTACCGAGCAGGTGCAGCCAGCCACCATGCAGGAACATCGCTGTGATGACGGTGTACCACTCGCCCGCCGGGTTGCTCAGAAGCTGCGCCGGGATGAAGGCGAACTGGTCCAGAAAGGCGTCGATCTGTCCGCTGGCCATTAACGTCAGCTCATATAAAAAGACCAGCACGTTTATAAGGATCAGCCCCACCGTGACGATGGGGAAGATACCGCTGCGGTTGTGGTCCCTGAGTGGAATCAATTTTGTTGCTCCTTACACTAAAAACCCATTAATCCGTTACAACTAACGACCAAAGAACTCTCGCAGTACATCCAGAAAACCGAACGCAAGCGGCAGCCTCTCGATCTCGTCCGGCCCGGCGAAGCGCAGCGCCTGCCCCTCGCGGAGCGGGATGCTCCCGGCGGGCACGTCCAGCCGCCCGGTGTACAGGTGCTGCCGCACCACGTAGTCGGCACGCGGCGCGAGGTAGCTCCTCCAGTACGTGAGGTGGGGCGCTATGCCCATCTCCTCGCGTAGCTCCCGCCGGATAGCCTCATCGGGCGTTTCGCCGGGCTCGACGTACCCGCCCGGCAGCGTCCAGTGCCCGGCGAACAACAGCCCGGGCCGGTCATCCCGAAGCTGGAGCAGTACGTCGCCGCGCGCGTTAGCGAGCAGCGCCGATACCACCGGAACCGGATCAGAACGAGAACTGCTCAATTGAACAATACCAGAATCAGGGTGCAGCGTGCACTATGGCGTGCCGCCTGCTATCGGGCCAGCACGGAGCGGTCGAGCCGCCGCAGCGCGCCGTCAAGCAGGCGGATAGCGTTCTGGTAGTCCTGCTTGCTGGCGATGGCCGCCGGGCTGTGAATGTAGCGGCACGGCACGGAGATGGCCGCCGCCGGGATGCCGCCGAGCGACGCCGCGTACGCGCCGCCGTCCGTCCCGCCGATGCCCGGCTGCTTGAACTGCACCGGGATGCCCAGCTCTTCCGCGACCTGCACAAGGAAACGGTTCAGACGCCGGTCGTAGATCACGCTACGGTCCATCGGGCTGAGCGCCGGGCCTTTGTCGAGTTCGGTTGTCGGCGACTCGTCGTCCTCTTTGGGCAGGTCGTCGGCGATGGTGCCCTCCAGCACGAAGGCGACGTCCGGCTTGACGCGGTGGGCCGCCACCTGGGCCCCGCGCAGCCCGATCTCCTCCTGCACCACGAATGCCCCCACAAGGTCGAAGGGGTAAGGTTCGCCCTGCAGGATGTGAACCAGTATCGCGCAGCCGATGCGGTCGTCGAAGGCGCGCCCGCGCATCCGCTCGCCGAGGTCCATGAAGCTGCTGTCAAACGCGATGCGCGTGCCGAGCGGGGCTTTGCGCCGGGCCTCCTCCTTCTTCGATGCGCCGATGTCCACCTGCATCGCGTCGATCTCGACCACCCTGCTGCGCTGATCGCCATTGAGCAGGTGGACGGGCTTGGCGCCGATCACGCCGGGCAGCCGGTCGTCGCCGACGAGCACCCGCTTGCCGAGCAGGATACGGTTATCCAGCCCGCCGACGGCCTTGACCTTGAGCATGCCGTCGCCGGTGTAGCCGGTGACCATCATACCGACCTCGTCCATGTGCGCGTCGACGAGCACCGTCATGCGGTCGTCGCCGCCCGTGCCGCGCTTCGTCGCGAACAGGTTGCCCATCGTGTCGGTGGCGATCTCGTCCACGTGCGGCTCGATGAGTTCGAGGATCTTGCGCCGCACGTCCTGCTCGGCGCCGCTCACGCCGATGGCTTCCGAAAGCTGCTTGAGGATTTCCATGCGCGTCTCTGTTTTCCTCTACTACGGGCGATGGCCGGTAACCCCCTCCCAACCCTTCCTCCTGCAAAGGGGAGAGAAGTGCACCCGGCGCGCGGGTGGGGTTCTATCGTTTGTCTCGCTCGCCCTCCGGGAACAGCATCCCGAACATAAACTCAATCGCAAACTCGGCGGCCCACAGCACACCCTCGGCGAGCAACAGGGCCATGCCAAGCGCCACGCCGGGCAGACCCCTGCGGTGCGGTTCGTTCGATCAATAGCGCCTACTCTGCATCAAGCGAGAGCCTGTCCAGCGTCGTATCGTCAAGGCTGGCGATGAACTCGGCGGTCAGCCGCGCCGCGCGGCGGATGTCCTTCAGCGTGACGATCTCGACGGGTGTGTGCATGTTGCGGATGGGGATGCTGATGATCGCGGTGGGCACGCCGTCCCGGCTGATCTGGATGGCCCAGGCCTCCGTGCCGGAACTGCGCGGCATTGGCTCCGGGTGCAGGTCGATCTCCAGCGACTCCGCCTTCTCGCGGATCAGGTTGAGCAGGCGCGGGTGCGCGTTCGGGCCGATGATAAGCGTCGGACCCCCGCCGAGCTTGAAGCCCTCGTCCTCGCCGACGCCGTTGCCCTGCGCATACGTCACGTCGAGCACGATGGCGATATCCGGCTGGGTGCGCCATGCGATGGTCTGCCCGCCGCCGAGCGTCACCTCTTCCTGCACGGTGGCGGCGGCGAGCACGTCCCACTCATGGGAGCGGCCCTGAAGCTCGTGAAGGATCTGCGTGACGGCGGCGAGCGAGGCGCGGTTGTCCATTGCCTTGCCGGTCAGCGTGTCGCCGTTTAGTTCGCGCGGGCTGAGGTCAAAGGTGATCGGCGTGCCGATCTTGACCAGCTCGCGCAGTTCGGCCTCGCGCAGCCCGGTATCCACGACGAGGTCTTCCAGCGCGGGGACCTTCTTGCGCTCGGCGGCGGGGAGCACGTGCGGCGGGCGGCTGCCGATCAACCCCGGCAGCGGACGCTTGCCGTGCACGATGACCGGCTGGCTGAGCAGCACGCGCCGGTCGATGCCGCCGACGTTCGTGACGCGGAGGAAGTCGCCGTCGATGCGCGATACCATCAGGCCGATCTCGTCCATATGCGCGCTGACGAGCATCTTGCGGCGCGGCTCTTCGCCGGTGCCGAACTTCGTCGCCAGCAGCGTGCCCATCCCGTCCACGGTGATCTCGTCGACGAGGCCCTCCCATGCCGCGCGGACGACCTCACGCACGGGCCGCTCATAGCCGGAAATGCCCGGCGTCTCCGACAGCTCGATCAGGTGTTGTCGCAGGTCCATCGCGTTGATCCCCTCGGTGAGTGGTTAGCCGTCAGTCACAGTGATGTTGACGAGCGCGGTGTCTACCCCGCCCCGGCCATCTGAGATGGTGTAGGCGAAGACATCCGTCCCGGTGAAGCCATCCGGCGGGGTGTAGGTGCAGATGCCGCTGCGCGTGCACTCGACCTCGCCGTCCTCGTCGGTTTCGTCGTCGAAGTCTATCACTTCAAGCGGGTCGCCGTCCGGATCGGTGTCGTTGGCAAGCACGTTGATCTCGACCTCGGTGTTGCGGGTAGTGGTTGCCTCGTCGTTGACCGCGTCGGGCGGTGTGTTGGGGCGCGGCTCGACCTGCACGGTCACGCGGGCGGTGCTCGTCGCACCGAGCGGGTCGGAGACAGTATAGGTGAAGCGGTCACGCCCGGTGAAACCCTGGGGCGGCCTGTAGGTGCAGATGCCGTTCGCCGTGCACTGGACATCGCCACCCTGCTCGGTCGGACGCTGCACAGCCGTGACGGTGAGCGTCTGCCCGGGGTTGGGGTCGATGTCGTTGGCGAGCACGTTGATGTCGATCGCCTGCCCTTCCTGCGTGGTCGCGCTGTCGTTCTCAGCGATGGGCGGGCGGTTAGCCTGCGCGGTCGCGGCGGCGTCGGCGGTTGCACTGGCGATAGCGTTCGCGGTGGCGGTGGCCGCCGCCTGAGCCGTCTGTGTGCCCGCGACCGCAGCCGTCGCCGTGCCCCGGGCCTGCTCCGTGCTGGTGATGGCAGTTGCGGTGAGGCTGTTCGCACCCTGCGTCAGCAGCACGCGGATGGTGGCGGTGGCGTCGAGGTTGGGGGTGGGCGTGCGCGTCGGCGTGCTCATCTGTGTGGGCGTGGCGGGTAGCGTCAGCGTGGCAGCGACGGTCAGCGTAGGCCCGCCGGGCGTCCAGGTGGGCGTCGTGGTGATGGTCTCGGTGGGTGTTTCCGTCGCCTCACCGACGGCGGGGCCGCCCCTGCCGCTGAACCCCACCAGGAGCACAATGCCGCAAAAGTAAAAAGGCAGCGTCGCGAGGATCACATACACCAGTGCTCGATGTCTGCGGCGCCGCTTTTCTTCAACAGTCAAAATTCGTCGGCTCATGCGTGGAATATTCCTGTAGATGGTACCGGCAGTGCCCATGCTAGGCCGAAGTCAGTCTAGCACGTCGCCAGTCAAGTGTCAACGGAGGGCGGCGGGCCCCGATCTCCCGGGAGTGGAATTCCCGGGCTAAAAGGCGGCTGCGCCGCCGCAAAGTCTCTGCGGGCCTCCCGTCCCCCCTGGGGACGGCCCCCCGAAGGGAGCGGAGTCCGCCGCAGGCGGACTTTGCGGGATTGCGAAGCAATCCCTTCTAGCCGGGCAATTCATTGCCCGGCGGAAAACGTCGCGGCGGGTTGGATATAATTTTGCCCCTCTCTTACCTTATATAACCCCAACGTTCCCCGTGTGGCAGAGGTTCCGTTTTCAATCCCCTCGCAAACGGTCTATAATCGGGCCTGAACTTATTAAGACTTCAGCAGGGGCAGGTATGTCAGACGCGCTCATCGGCCAGAAATTAGGACAGTACGAGATCCGCATGCTGCTCGGCAAGGGCGGCATGTCGACCGTCTATCTGGCATACCAGCCGTCGATGGATCGCGTCGTTGCGATCAAGGTGCTGCCTCGCGAGTTCCTGCACGACGAGACGTTCCTGACCCGCTTCCAGCGCGAGGTCCGCACGATTGCCAAGCTGGAGCACCTGCACATCCTGCCCATCTACGATGTCGGCGAGGTGGACGGGGTGCCCTTCTACGTGATGCGCTACCTCTCCGGCGGCACGCTCGCCGACCTGATCGACAGCAAGCTGCCCGACATGCAGACCATCCTGCGCATCACCGGGCAGATCGCCGGTGCGCTGGACTACGCGCACGAGCGCGGCATCATCCACCGCGACCTCAAGCCCTCCAATGTGCTGCTCGATAACAGCGGCAACGCCTATCTTGCCGACTTCGGCATTGCGCACTTCCAGGCCGAGGTGAGCGCGACGGATGGATCGCAGGTCGTCGGGACGCCCTCCTACATCGCGCCGGAGATCGTGCGGCAGGGCGAGGAGATCACCCACTCGGTAGACCTGTACGCGCTGGGGGCCATCACCTACGAGATGTTCACCGGCGACCCGCCCTATATAGCCGACGATCCGACCGCGCGGCTGATGGCGCACGTGCTGGAGCCGGTGCCATCCGTGCGCGACTTCGACCCGAACATCAGCCCGGCGGTTGATGCGGTGATCCAGCGCTGCTTGGCGAAGTTCCCCGCCGAGCGCTACGCATCGGCCAGCGAGTTTGTGCGCGAACTGGCCCGTGCCGCCGAGGCGGGTATGCCTACACTGGAGTTGCCGCCCGTCATGGATGACGGCGGGCCGACCGTCGTGGCGAGCAGCGCCGCCACCGAGGACACGCAGCCGGTGACGCCGGTCGAGCCTGCACCGCCCCCCGGCTATGCGCCCTATTACGGCCCGCCGCCCGGCTATCGCCCGCGCTATGAGCAGGAAGAAGAAGATCGCCCGCGCCGCTTCCGCTACGGCGGCTGTCTGGTGATCCTCGGCGTGATCCTCGCGCTGCTCGCGGGGATGGTCGTCTCGGCGTTTGCGCTGACGGAGGGCGACCCGCTCAGCCTGATGAACGTGCTCACGCCGATCTTCACGCGGGAGCCGGAAGACGGCGCGAGCGAACAGGAGGCCGGCGGCGAACCGCTCACCGGGTCGGATGCCGCCGAGTTCGAGGGCGGCGAGCCCATCGAGACGCCGGAGCCGGGCGATGAGGCGGCGGCCCCGCCTCAGACAGGCAGCAGCACGCGGCTCGCCTTTACCTCCAACCGCGACGGTGATTACGAGATCTACACCATCGGTGTGGATGGCAGCGACCTCCAGCAGTTGACGGATAACGACACCTACGACTTCGACCCGGACTGGTCGCCGGATGGGACGCAGATCGTCTACGTGACGACCATCGGCGGCTATGCCGAGATCATGGTGATGGATGCCGACGGCGGCAACCCCCGCCAGATTACGGACAACCGCGAGATCAAGGACACCGACCCGGCGTGGTCACCGCTGGGTGACCGGATCGCCTTCAGTTCCGACCGCGACGGCGATTTTGACATCTACACCATGCGCCCGGACGGCTCCGACGTGCAGCAGGTGACGAACGGCGAGTTCGATGAACTGAACCCCTCGTGGTCGCCGGACGGCTCGCAGCTTGTGTTCTACGTGCAGGACCCGGAGAACCTCGGCATGACGGACCTGTACGTCGTCGATGCGGCGGGCGGGCAGCCCCGGCGGCTCACCGAGAACGACGTGCTCGACCAGTGGCCGGACTGGTCACCGGACGGCACGCTCGTCGCCTTTACGTCCGCACAGGGTCAGGATGCCGGGCGGCGCGCGATCTTCGCCCTGGACCTCACCACCGGGGCGACGCGCCAGCTTACCGACGGTGCTGGCCGGGATGACGACCCCGTGTGGTCGCCGGATGGGCAGTTTATCGCGTTCGACTCAGACCGTGACGGTGACGGGATGTTCGACGTCTTCGTGCTGAACGTGGCAACCGGAGAAATTCACCGCGTGACGGACGAAGACGGCAACGACGTCGCCCCTGCATGGCAGCCGGGACGCTGACGGGCAGCACACTGGCTTCGACTCGGGAGACTCTCCGTGCCTGACGAATCCCTGGTGGGTAAGCGCCTCAACGAGTACGTGCTGGAGAGCGTGATCGGCTCCGGCCCGTATTCAACCGTATACTGCGGCCACCGCGAGGGCGAAACCCGCACGCTGGCGATCAAGGTCTTCCCGCGCGAGCTTGCGCAGGATCGCTTCTTCGCGCCTCGCTTCAAGCGGGAGGTGCGCGAACTGGCGCGCATGCAGCACGAATCGGTCGTGTCTGTGCTGGCGGCGGGGCAGGGGGATGGCCACCCGTTCGTGGTGATGCCGTATCTGCGCGGCGGGTCGCTTGCTGATAAGCTGGCCGAGACGCCCGTGCTGCCTGTTGAGGAGGCGGCGCGCATTGTTACGCGGGTGGCGGCGGCACTCGACGCCGCGCACGATCAGGGCGTGCTGCACCGGGGCGTCAAGCCGTCCAACATCCTCTTTGACGAGGATGGCGAGGCCTACCTCGCCGATTTCAGTCTGGCGACCGTGCGTGCCGCGCTCGCCGAGCAGACCGGCATCTCCGTCGCGGGATCGTCGGGCTACACTGCGCCGGAGCTTGTGCGCGGCGACGCGGACGTGACGCGCGCGCTGGACATCTACAGCCTCGGTGTGACGCTCTTTCAGATGCTCGCCGGGCGGCTCCCGTACCAGGGCAACAGCCCGGTGCACCAGCTTATGCTGCACGTGAGCGAGCCTGTGCCGTCGGTGCGGGAGTTCACCGCCGGTATCACCCCGGCGGTCGATGCCGTGGTGCGGCGGGCGCTGGCGAAAGACCCGGCGGACCGCTTCCAGCGGGCGGGCGACCTGGCCGAAGCCCTGGCGACCGCCGCCGGTGTGGCCGAGGAGCCAGAGGACACCGCCGTGCTGGCGGGCGAAGGGGAGGGCGAGCGCGCTGCCGAGTCTCCGGCACAGGCGAGCGAGGAGGAAGGCGAGCGCCGTGAGTCGCCTCCGCTTGCGCTGGCGCCGCCGGCTACACCGCCGCCCATGCCGCCGCTGAGCCTGTCGCCCGGTGCTGGCGGGGAGGGTCGAGGGCGCGGGCTGTCCTCGCTGACACGTGGTCGGCCCTGGTACGCGGTGACATTCCTCATGGCAATACTCATCGGGGCGTGGTTCTTCATCGGCCTGGTGATCGGCGCAATCGGCAAGCAGCAAGTCGAGGCGGTGCGCCTCGCCGAACTTGGCAACACGCAGACGCCCCTCGCGCTGACGGCGGCTGTCGAGGCGACCGGCACGCAGAGCGCACGGCTCGCCATCATCGAGCGGGCCACACAGCGCGCCGAGAACATGGCGGCGACGGCGACCGCACTCGCGCCGACGCTCACACCCACGCCGACGCTCACGCCCACGCCCAGCCCGACCGTCACCCCGACGCCGTACTCCGGCGGTGGCGGGCTGCTGGCCTACGTCAGCGACCGCGACGGCGACCCCGAGATCCGCCTGCTGGACCCGCTCACCGGCGAGGACAAGCGGGTGACGGAAAACGAAGTCCTCGACGGCGCCCCCGCGTGGTCCCCGGACGGGCGCTATCTGGCGTTCCACTCGGAGGACACCGAGGTCGGGCGGCACATCTTCGTCGTCGATACCCGGTGCTTCTACACCGAGGAAGGCTGCGTGGGCAAGGCCCGCGAGCTGACGACCGCCAACCGCATCGACTCTTACCCGGCGTGGTCGCCGGATGGCCGCCATATCGCGTTCTCGTGGGCGGCGGGCGAGAGCTGGGGCTTCAGCCGGGTGAACCTCGATGGGGTCGAGACGGCGATGATGAACGTTCCCGCGCCGATGCGCCTGTTTGCCTGGACGCCCGACGACGAACTCGTCTTCTTCGGGCTGAACCAGCGCGGCGGCTCCGAGATGCAGAAGCTGGCTATCGGTGCGGAGTCGCACGAGCGCACGGCGATCACGAGCAGCGGCGGCTCAATCGAGTACCTCAGCTACTCCGACGACTTCAAGACGGTGGTCTACTCCGCGCTGATCGGGCGCTACCGCCACCTCTTCCTGGCGGACGCCTCGTGCCCGTTCATCGACCAGTGCGTGATCCGGCGTCTGACGGAAGACCCCTACAGCTACATCACCCCTGACATCTCCGCCGATGGCACGCTCATCGTGACGGCAACTAACCGCTCCGGCGAGTTCCAGCTTGTCGTGCTGAACACCGAGGGTGCGATTGTCCGCCGCATCACCGAGCGCAGCGGTCGTGCCGACCAGCCTGCCTGGCAGCCCGCGCGGCCCTGAAACTGGCAAAATCGTCCTGAGCCCGGCAAACTATACGTTCGTCTAAAAGCACGCCGTTCGCCGATTGATTGCAGAAGGTGGGTGGTATGACGGACCTGCAGCGCTTGTGGGGGACGCTGCGCGAGGATCTGCCGAGCCTGGTGCTACTCGCGTTGCTGCTGTTTGTCGTCGCATGGTCGGTGATGTCAGCAGACTGGGTGGAAGGGCTTGGCATCCTGCCGGTTGTGATCATCATCGGGTTGGTGACGAGCTATCTGCTCGCCGTGTCGGTGCTGCACGAGTTGTTCGTGCTGTTCATCACCTCGCTGTATGGCTGGTTTACGGTGTGGGTGCTGGTCGGGCGGCTCATCCCCGAGCCGCTGACCTTCCGCGAGCGGCTGCTGGAGCTTAACTTCCGGCTGGGGGCGTGGGTCGAGCGGGCGCTCGGTGGCGGCTTCAGCCGCGACAACCTGATCTTCCTGCTGCTGGTCGCGCTGCTAGCGTGGCTGCTGACGTTCAACGCCACCTGGAACCTCTTTCGCTCGCGACGGCTGTGGCTGGGCGTGATCCCGGTTGGCGTGGCGCTGCTTGTCAACGTCTACCACTACTTCGGTCCGGTGTCCGTCGAGCTGTTCATCCTTGCGTTCCTGTTCCTCACGCTGCTGCTCGCCGTCAGCACGAACGCCGTCAACCGCGAGTGGATGTGGCGCATGCAGGGCGCGGCCTTCCACCCCGGCATCCGCCTGGACCTCGTGCGCGGGGGCGTGGTGGCGATTGTGCTGCTGCTCGCGGGGGCGTGGTTTGCGCCGACCGCCTCGGCCAATGCACAGCTTGCCTCGCTATGGGAAAGCCCCGATAACCCCTGGCAGGAGGTGCAGGACACCTTCCGGCGGCTGTTCAACGCAGTCGAAGGCCCGGCGGCGGTGACGCCCACCTACTACGGCGGCTCGCGGCTGGCGATGGGCGGCCCGATCAGCCTGAGCGACGTGCCTGTGATGACCGTCTACGCGCCGGAGGGACACCGCTATTACTGGCAGTCCAAGGTGTTCGATACATACGCGGACGGGCAGTGGACGGCGAAACCGGAGGACCGCAAGGAGTCGGACTTTGGCATCCTGAGCGCCGAGCGGGAGGAGGTGTACCGGCTGCGCCAGAACGTCCAGCAGCAGTTTGAACTGCTGCTCCCCGCGACGCGCATCCTGTACGCCGCGCCGCAGCCCATCTCGTACTCGTCCCTGCCCATCTACTACGATGTGATCTACACGACCCCCGGCGAGGGGTACGCCACGGTCACGGCGGCGCACTCGCGGCGGGTGCTGCCGCGTGGCGAGAGCTACGGCGCGACATCCGCCATCAGCATCGCGGACGAGACGAGCCTGCGCGGCGCCGGGACGAATTACCCGGCCTGGGTGACGGAGAACTACCTCGATCTGCCCGGCTCGATCACGCAGCGCACGCGCGACCTCGCCGCGAACATCACCGCCGGGCAGGCGACGGTCTACGACCAGGTGCGCGCTATCGAAACCTACCTGCGCGAAACCATTACCTACAATGAAAGTGTCCCGCCGCCGCCGGAAGGTGTGGAGCCCATCGACTACTTCCTGTTTGAGAGCCGGGAAGGCTACTGCGTGTACTACGCCTCGGCGATGACCGTGATGCTGCGCTCGCTGGGCATCCCCGCGCGGATAGCGGCGGGCTTTTCGCAGGGCACGTTCGACCCGGAGATTAACGGCTTCGTTGTGCTGGAGTCCGACGCGCACACCTGGGTGCAGGTGTATTTCCCCGACTACGGCTGGATCGACTTCGAGCCGACGACTGCCCGCGAGCCTATTGTGCGCAGCGAGTCGCTCACGCTGGATGAGTTCACGCCGCTTGAGGCCGAGCCGCCCGCCGCGGCGGAGCTTCCGCCCGACCCGTTCGAGGAACTTCCGCCCACGCCGGAGATCGAGCCGCAGGCCGCCAACGGCCCCGGCGCGACGGCCTCCGGGCCGCGCTGGGCGTGGCTGGGCGCGCTGCTGCGCTGGCTGGGCGCCTTTG
This sequence comes from Anaerolineales bacterium UBA3940, assembly GCA_002385675.1. Classification (GTDB taxonomy): domain Bacteria; phylum Chloroflexota; class Anaerolineae; order Aggregatilineales; family UBA3940; genus UBA3940. The sequence goes on from DGDY01000149.1 coordinate 12,716, forward strand.
CCCTGCTGGGGACGGTCATGCTGGTGGGGGTGTGGGCCTGGCACCGCAAGCACGGGCTGCACCGTCTGAGCGGCGTGGCGGGCAGCTATGCGCGGCTGAACATCTTTGCGCCGTGGCTGGGTGTGGAACTCCTGCCCAGCGATACGCCTTACGAGCGTGCCGAGGCCTTCCGCAGGCGCATCCCGGAGAGCGCCCGCCCGGTCAGCCGGATTGTCGACCTGTACGTTAAGGAGCAGTATGCGCCGGCACATATGGGCGGAAACGAGGCGCGGGCTGCCGAGGAAGCGCGCGCGTTATGGGCACGCCTGCGCAGTCTGTTCCTCAGCACAGCCGTACGGCAGCGTCTCAAGCGGCTGAACCCCTTTGACGGCGATATCTCAATTCGTTGATGGCCGTGAGGACCGGCGGGCAGGTGGCTACGCGGCGGCAGAGCACCGGGCGTATTTCGTCTTGCGCCGGTCCTTCTTCCAGGCGTCGGCGTTGCGGCGCACAGTGATGATCACGTTGCCGTCCTTGTCCGTGAGGACCGAACTGCCGATAAGCTGGGCAATGCGCTGGTCGGCCCGATCCTCGTAGGGAACATCGCGGCGACGGAGGATGTAGTAGCGGATCCCGGTGCGGTGCTGCTTCTGCCCGTGCTGGATGATGTACAGCACCTCCTCGGGTTTGACGTTGCGCTGCGAGCAGCGCAGTTTGGCATGCTCTGTGAAGTAAAATTGCGTATAGGCTGACACCTTTCTTGCTCCGTTGACCCGAAAATAGGCCGAGAAAATTACTCGTTTTTCTCCATTATAGGGGCACGAACGGCGGTAAGTAAATTATTCTTGGCGAAATTTGGGGAAAATTCAGTATTATTAAGGCCTCTTCACAGCGGCGTGAAGGGCTCCCCTCTCAGCGGTGGCTTTCGTATGGAGGAAGCTGGCAGGACGTGGCGGCTAGTCCAGCATCAGGTCGCCTTCGGCGACGATCACGACCTGCCCGCCCACGCGCACCTCGGTGATCGCGCCGTCTGTCACGTCCACCTCGACCTCGATCAGGCTGGGGCGGCCTATCTCGAACCCCTGCTCGACGACCATGTGCGTGGTGGAGAGCTTCTCGTCGTACTCGAACACGCCGTGCGCCAGCAGGTACGCGCCGAGCGCCCCGGCCATACTGCCCGTCGCCGGGTCCTCGAACACGCCGAGCGGCGGGTCGAAGTTGCGCACGTGGACGTGGTGCGCCTTGTCGAGCGTCTCCAGCGTGAACACCTCCGCGCCGGTGACGCCCGACTGGCGGCACATCTCGTTAAACGTGCCGATGTCCAGGTTGATCCGCCGGATAGCGTCGAGGGAGGCAAGGGGGATGATCAGGCCGGGCAGGCCGGTCGAAAAGACCTGCGCGGGCAGGTCGGGGTGCAGGTCCGCCGGGGTCAGGCCGAGCGCACGGGCGATTGTGTCGCGGTCCTCGAATACCTCGCCGTGCCGCGCCTCGCCCTGCGTCATGACGGCGCGGTTGGTCTTGCCGTCGCCGTCGGTGATGAGGTCGACCGGCAGCGTGCCGATGCCCACCTGCTGCCAGATGCGGGTCACCGGGCCGGAGATCGGGTAGCGGCCTAGCTGGGCGAGCACAACGTGCGTGCCAATAGTTGGATGCCCGGCGAAGGGCAATTCCGCCGTCGGCGTGAAAAACCGCACGCGCACATCCGCCCGCGGGTCGGTGGGAGGGAGCACGAACGTCGTCTCAGAGAGGTTCATCTCGCGGGCGATCTTCTGCATCTCGATGTCGCTCAGCCCTTCGGCGTCGGGGAAGATGGCGACGGGGTTCCCGCCGAAAATAACCTCGGTGAAAACGTCTGCCTGAATGAAGTGGTAGCGCCGCATGTGAACCTCCGAAGGCTGAGACTGGTACACAGATTATTTTAGTCAGATTTTAGTAAGTCTGTAGCAGGCTGCCAATCCGGAATCGATAGGTGGTTGGGGGAAGTGCTGCGGAGGGTAGGCCCCGCGGCATCTTGAAGCGATCCGGCTTCTCGCGTACACTCACGGCAGGCGCAACCCTGAGAGCAAGGAGCAGGCAGTGCAGCGCATCCACGTTCACACGCAGAGCAAGAAACAGGTCCTCGACATTACCGACCGGCTGAACCGGGCCATTGCCGATGCGGGCGCAACGGAGGGCGTGTGTCACGTCTTTGTCGCCCATTCGACGGCGGCACTCAGCACCGCCGTCCTCGACCCCGGCACCGACCTCGATATGTTGGACGCCTACACGCTGATGCTGCCGGACATTGACTACCGGCATCCACACGACCCCACTCACGCGCCCGACCATATCCTCGCGACGCTGATCGGCCCGTCGGTGTCGGTGCCCTTCTCCGACGGGCGGCTGATCCTCGGCACGTGGCAGCGGGTGGTGCTCTTCGAGTTTGACGGCCCGCGCGACCGCGAGTTAATCGTGACGCTGTGCGGCTGAGCCTGCTGCGACAGTCGTTTGGCAGGCGGCGAGCCAGCCGCTAACATATCCTCATTATGGAGGTCGGCCTGTACTACCGCTCCAGAGCCATCGCAAGCCCGGAGAGAGTGTTATGCCCATCATGTCCCGCATGCTGAACCTGCCTTCCCCGGTGACGCTCGTCGCCGCGCTCCTTCTCGGCGTGGCGCTGACGGGCTGCGGCGCGCGTGGCGTGGAGGCAGAGCAGCCCGTCCCTCCGGCGACGGACGATCCGACAACTGCTGCCGGGACAGCCGAAGGCGGCGAGCCGACGACCGGGCCGGTCGAGACGTTGGATGCCACCCCGACGCCCGAGCCCACCACAGGCGGCGACATTGTGCTGCGCGTATGGATGCCCGAGAGCCTCGCCCCCACTGCCGAGACGCCCGGAGCGCAGGTGCTTGCCGAGCAACTGCGGGCTTTTGACACGAAGTACCCCGACTACGATGTGGAGGTGCATGTCAAGCTGACGACCGGTCCGGGCAGCGCGATCGCCTACCTGCGGAGCGCTCGCGGCGTTGCGCCGGGCATCCTGCCCGACCTCGTCCTCCTGAACCTTGAGGCGCTGGCGCTGGCCGCGAACGACGAGCTTGTCGAGCCGGTCAACACCATGCTTGAGCCGGACGCGATCTCCGAGTTCTACCCGGCGGCGGTGGAGATGGGCACGGTGGACGGCATCCTGATCGGCGTGCCGTATGTGCTGCAGTTCCAGCACGTCGTTTACCGCGAGATATTGTTCCTGCAGCCGCCCAACTCGTTCGAGCGCGTGCTGGAAAGCCCGGTGCCGTATGTCTTCCCGGCGGGGACGCTCGGCAACGTCAACCGGACGACGCTGGCGCAGTACATGGAGGCTGCCGGCGGCGAACTGCTCAACGAGCAGGGCCAGCCTTTCATCAACGAGGACGCACTTGAGCGGCTGCTTCTTTTCTACGAGCAGGCGCGCGAGGATGGCATCATCGAGCCGGCGCTGTTGCAGCTAACCGACCCCAACGAAACGTGGGAGCTGTTCAACGCGCGACAGGCAGGGCTTGCCGCCACGACCTCGACCGCCTACCTGAGTATCCGTGCCGACCTCATCAATACCCAGTTCACCTGGGTGCCCACTGCCGACGGCGACCCGTTCGCGCTGGTGGATGGCTGGGTGTGGGTCGTGACAACCGAGGACCCGATCCGGCAGGAAGCGGCGCTGGCGCTGCTGGACGAACTGCTGGAGCCTGCCAACCTCGGTGCGTACACCGAGGCGGTGGGCTGGCTGCCCTCGAAGCCCGCCGCGCTTGAGGTGTGGGCCGAGGCGGAGGACTACGCGGCCTTTGCCGACCGTGTCCTGCGCAACGCTGCGGCTGTGCCCGAACCGGGCCTGCAGGCCCTCATCGGCACGGCGGTGCAGGATGCGCTCAAAGCGGTGCTGCTCGACGGTGTGCCCGCCGGGCAGGCCGCCGCCGAAGCCGCCCGCCGCGTGAACACGCCCGTGACCACGCCGCAGTAGCGCGACAACCCCGCTCCATCCGACCGGAGGTGTGCCCATGCCGACAGAGCCCGCCCCGCTGCGCTTTGAGGACCACGAGCAGCACATCCACGCGCTGATCCGCGCGGCAATGCAGGCAGCCGACCCCGCCCGCGCGCTGCGCGAGCACTGGCCCGGTACGCTCGCCGGGGCGCAGCGCCTGACCGTGATCGGTGCGGGCAAGGCGGCGCTGGAGATGGCGCTGGAGCTTGAGCGGCTATGCGAGGGGCGGCTTCAGGGTGGCGCGGTCGCCGTTGTGCCGGAGCGACTCGAACGCCTCACCGGGCAGCCCGCGTCGTTCGATGCCTACCCAGCCTCGCACCCGCTGCCCGATGCCCGCAGCGTGCGCGCCGCACAGGCCATCGCTGATGTCGCCCGCGCGGCGGGGGAGGGGGACGACCTGATCGTGCTGCTTTCCGGCGGCGGCTCGGCGATGCTGACCCTCCCTGCCGGCGACCTGACGCTGGACGACCTGCGCGCGGTGACGGAGGCGCTCCAGCTTGCGGGCGCGCCCATCGAATCCCTGAACGCGGTGCGCAAGCACTGCGAGCAGCTTAAAGGCGGCGGGCTGGCGCGGCTGGCAGCCCCGGCGCGGGTGTGGGCCTTCATCCTGTCCGACGTGGTTGGCGACCCGCTCGACGTAATCGCCTCCGGCCCAACCGCGCCCGACCCCACCACCTACGCGGACGCGCTCGACGTGCTGGCCCGCTACGGCGTGCGCGACGCCGCGCCAGCCGTCACCCGGCACCTCGAAGCCGGGGTGCGCGGCGAGCACCCGGAAACAGCCAAGCCGGGCGCGGACGCCTTCGCCCGCGTGACGAACACGCTGATCGGCAGCAACGTCATGGCGATTGAGGCGGTGCGCCAGCAGGCGGAGGCGGCTGGCTGGCGCGTCGAGGCGGTGGAGACGGGCGTCGAGGGGGAGGCGCGGCAGGTCGGGGCGCGGCTTGCCGAGCGCGCACGGCAGCTTGCCGCACAGGGCGGCGGCCCGGCGATCCTGATCCTCGGCGGGGAGACGACCGTCACCGTGCGGGGGGATGGGCGGGGCGGTCGCAACCAGGAGCTTGCGCTGGCGGCGGCGCTGGCCCTCGACGGTGCGGCGGGGATCGCGGTGACATCCTTCGCAACGGACGGCGTGGACGGCCCGACGGACGCGGCAGGCGCGATCGTCACCGGGGAGACTGTGCGCCGCGCGCGGGAGATGGGCCTCGACGCGCGGAACTTCCTGCAGCGGAACGACAGCTACACGTTCTTCGAGCGGGTCGGCGGGCTGATCCGCCTCGGCCCGACGGGCACGAACGTCAACGATGTGGCGCTGGCGCTGGTGTATTAGGGGAGACCGGTCGGAGAGCTGATTTTTTGGTAATGCGCCGCGAATGTTGTTTTTGGGGCAATGGGCCGCGAATAAACTTCGCGGCTACTTTTGGGGAAACACGCCGCGACTAAACGTCGCGGCTTCAATTGTAATACTGGTAAGGAGATTTGAGGCGTGAAGACCGAAAAAGAGAAGATGCTGGCCGGTGAGATGTATGTTGCGAACGACCCGCAGCTTGTGCAGGAGCGGCTCAACGCGCGGCGGCTGACCCGCCTGTACAACCAGACGCTCGAAACCGACCTTGAGGGCAGAAAGGCCATCCTGCGCGAGCTTCTCGGCTCGATGGGGGAGGATATTTACATCGAGCCGCCGTTCCGCTGCGATTACGGCTACAACATCCACGTCGGCGAGAACTTCTACGCCAACTTTGACTGCGTGTTTCTGGACGTGTGCGAGATCCGCATCGGCGATAACTGCATGATCGCGCCGGGGGTGCACATCTACACGGCGACCCACCCGCTCGACCCGACCGCGCGCAACTCTGGTCGGGAGTTCGGCAAGCCAGTGCGCATCGGACATAACGTGTGGATCGGCGGGCTGGCGGTGATCAACCCCGGCGTGACCATCGGCAACAATGTGGTGATCGCCTCCGGCGCGGTCGTGACGAAGGACGTGCCGGATAACGTGGTGGTCGGCGGCAACCCCGCGCGGGTGATCAAGGAGATCGAGGTGTAGGGGTGTCCGGTACCTCATCCCCTAACCGGGCGGCGAGAACTCGCCGTGAGTCCAGGGGTGAGGTCTGAGCCCCACATTGCCCCCGCCTGCCTTCCCGCTATAATAGGGCAGTCTACACCCTGATAGTTAACGTGATGGTTAAGCCGCCCCATGCCGCACCCCCAGCCGTCCCCGCGAGACGCCAGAACCACCGATCCGCTCATCGCCACTGCGCTGGCGCTGCTGCTCCTTGCCGCGTACCTGCTCACCGCCGACCTGCGCTTCCAGTCCGTTGACGAGCTGGCCGTGTTCAGCCTCGCGCGGAGCCTCACCGGGCGCGGCGCGCTCGACGTGGACGGGCTGTTCTGGACGACGCTGTATCTCGGCGAGGGGACGGTTGCCGCGCCGGGCGTGGACGGCCACCTGTACTCGCTTAAAGACCCCGGCCTGTCCGTGCTGATCACGCCGCTGCTGGCGCTCGCCTACCGGGTCGGCTCCAGCCCGGTCCGCACGGCCTTCCTCATCTCCCCGCTGCTCACCGCGCTGACCGGGGCGCTGCTGTACCTCGCCACGCGGGACATCGGCTTCCGTCGCGGGGCGGCGCTGCTCGGCGCGCTGACCTTCGGGCTGGGCTCGATGGCGCTGCCGTATGCCCGGACGCTGTTCACGCAGCCGCTCGCGGCGCTGTGCCTGACCGGGGCGACGTGGGCCACCTACCGCGGCTTCACGGACCGCCGCCCGTGGCTGGCGTTCCTCGGCGGGCTGGCGCTCGGCGCGGCATCTACCGCGGCGATTGCGCTGTGGGTGCTGCTGCCCGCCTATGCGCTGTCCCTCATTCCCTGGGAGCAGGTCCGCCAGCAACGCTGGCGTGAGGCGCTGCACGCGGCGCTGCCGCTGCTCGTGCCCTTTGGCCTCGGCGCGGCGCTGTTCGTGGCGGGTGAGGCGGCCTATAACACGGCCCGGTTCGGCTCCCCGTTCAACACCGGGCACAGCGAGACGAGCGGGCTGGCCTTTGAGTTCGATACGTTCCTCGTCGGCAGCGTGGGGCAACTGATCAGCCTGCCACGCGGGGTGGTGTGGTACGCGCCGTTCGTGCTGCTCGTGCCCTTCGGCGCGGCGATAATGTGGCGCTCACACCGGCGGCTGGCGGCGCTGCTCGGGGCGCAGGCGGCGCTTGTCTTTCTGCTGTACTCAAGCTGGTACGACTGGGGCGGCGGGCTGGCGTGGGGGCCGCGCTTCCTCGTGCCGCTGATGCCGCTACTGGCGCTGTTCGTCGTGCCGCTGTTCGAGCGGCTCGGCGAGGCAGGCGGGCCGCAGGCGGCGCGGGCTGCGGTGGGTCTCGTGCTGCTGGCCTCCACCGGCGTGCAGATCGCCGCCGCGCTGGTCGATGCGACGGCCTCGCAGACGGATATCTTCGACCGGCTCAGAGCCATCACGCGCGGCGGCGGCCTCGCTGAGCGGGTCGCTGTCTTTACCGATGCGTCCGCACTGCCGTACCCGCGCCTGGTGGCGCTGTTCGAACAGGGGGAGTGGAGCGTGCTGTGGATGTCTCGCGGCACACTCGACCCGCTGCTGCTGGCTGCGCTGCTGGCGCTCGTGGTGCTGGCGGCGGGCGGGCTGTGGCTGGCCTGTCGGGGCGGGCGGCACCGGCTGCTTGGCGGGGGGCTGCTGGTGCAGGGTGCTCTCTCCGCCGGTGCCGCCGCGCTGATGCTGGCCCGCTACCCGCAGGCGCCTAATGGCTACAACTCGTACGATCCCGCCGTCCTGCCTGGCCTCGGCGATGTGACGGCGATCCTCTCCGAGCAGGCCGCCCCCGGTGACGGCATTATCCTGTTGCTGCAGGACGATTACATCCGCTGGAGCGACCTGTACCGCAGCCAGATACCGGAGATGAACTTCGCCCTCGAAGCCCCGCTGCCGCCGGAGTCGGCGGAGATGCTGGCCCGCGCTGCGGAGTGGTATGACCGTGTGTGGCTCGTCAGCAGGGGGACGCTGCGCGGCGACCCGTCGAACGGCGTCGAGGCGTGGCTGGGGCAGCGGGCGCACATCGGCACGGTGCTGTTTGACGACGAGTCGATCAGCCTGCTGACGTACACCTTCCCGCAGGCCGAAACCCTCGCCTTCGAACCGGCGGGCGTCCACTTCGGCGAGCATATCGAGCTTGTCGAGTACGCCTGGGAGATGGTGCGGCGGCCCGACGCGGCCTGGATCAACCTGACGCTGCACTGGAAGGCGCTCGCCGACCTGCCGGGGAACTACAGCATCACGACGCAGGTGTGGACGCGCGACTGGGCTCAGATCGCGCAGCACGACGGGCAGCCGGGCGGCTTCTACGCGCCGACAACGGCGTGGCAACCGGGCGAGATTATCGAGGACCGGCACAGCATCCAGATCCCTGCCGACCTGCTGCCGGGCCCGTACTATCTGCACGTCGGCGTGTACGACCTCGAAACGGGCGAGATCGTGTGGCCGGTCGAAGTGCCTGAATACCTGTGGATCCCCATCGAGATCGAGGGGTAGGTTCCGGCGGGCAGTTCCCCACCAGCCCCCCTATGTGATTCCGCACCCCTCCTGTGATACGCTCAATGCAACTCCTCTGGCCACGTAGGCCGGGAGATGCCGTGAGGCAAAAGGAGGGAAGAAATGAGCGGAATTTTTAGTTATCGTGTGTTGATCCCGGCCCTTCTGGCTGGGCTGCTGTTGCTGGCGGGCTGCACCTCGCAGGCTCAACCCACCACCGAGCCGCCCACCGAGGAGCCGACCGCACCGGCAACGGCGACCATCGAGCCGACCGAACCTCCGCCCACTGACGAGCCAACCGAGGCGGCCACACCGACCGAGGCCGCAACCGACACCCCTGAGGCAACGGCTACCGACGAGCCTGCTGATGTTGAGGCAGGCATCACAGCTCAGGATCAGCCGCTGGGCGCGGACGCCACGGTGACCATTGCAAGGGTGGCCGCGCCGGAACCGGGCTTCGTCGTGATCCACCGCGACGTAGACGGGGAGCCGGGTGAGATCCTCGGCTTTGCGCCGGTTGAGGCAGGCGAGACAACCAACGTCCGGGTGGAGTTGGACCCCACGCGGCTGACGCAGACCCTGCACGCCATGCTGCACGTCGATGCGGGGGAGGAGGGTGAGTTCGAGTTCCCCGGTGCGGATGAGCCTGTCACCGATGCGCAGGGCGCGATCGTGATGCAGCCCTTCAACCTGACTGGCAACGCCATCGGCGTGGAAGAACAGGCCGCAGCGAACACCGTCAACGTGCCGCTTGTGCTGGCGGAGCAGGCGGGCTGGATCGTGATCCACGCGGACGAGGATGGCGCGCCCGGCCCGGTGATCGGCTTTGCGCCGGTCGAGGAAGGGCTGAACATCGACGTGCCGGTGGAGATCGACGTGGCGCAGGCGACGCCGACCGTCTATGCCATGCTGCACGTCGAGACGGGCACGCCGGGCGAGTTCGAGTTCCCCGACGCCGACCCGCCTGCTCAGGGCGCGGGCGGCAGCCTCATCGTGCAGCCGTTCACGCTGACGAACCTCCCCTAGGCGGGATGCCCGGAGCAGCGGCGTGATCAGGCGGCGGCAGGCAGGGGCGGCAGGGCTGGCTGTGGCGATGCTGCTGCTCGCCGCGTGCGGGCCTGCCCTGCCGCCGGGCGGCGTGCGGCTGGCGCGTGTGCCGGAGGCGACGCCCTTCACCCCGCCTGCGCTCGCAGAGACGCCCACCGCCGCGCCCAGCGCCACCGCTACCGCCGCGCCGACGCTCACGCCGTCGCCGGTTGTGCGCATCGACCCCACGTTCATGACGCCTGAACCGGCAGGTCGCCCAGCCGATGCGACCGGCACGCCGACCGCCACGCTTGAGTACAGCGTCGTCGAGGTGAGCGACCAGCCGCTTAGCCCGGAGAATGCCCTCGTTGTGAGCCGGGTTGCCTCCACTCAGGACGGCTGGGTTGTAATCTTCGGTGCGGCGGGCGCCGGGCTCAATGACGTGCTGGGCTATGCGCCGGTCAATGCAGGCGAGAACCGCAACATCCGTGTAGAGGTGGACCCGGAGCGGCTCACCGAGGCGCTGATCGCGGTGCTGTATCACGGACGAACGGGCGGCGAGCCGTACGCGCCCGGCGTGGGTGAACCCGGAACGAACCAGTGGGGTGAGGTCGCCTTGAGCAGGTTCGGCCTGTCCGGGAGCGTCATCGTCGTGGCGGATCAGCCGCTGGGGGCGGGGAGCACGGTCAGCGTGCCGTTTGTGCTGTCCGAACTGCCCGGATGGCTGGCGATCCACGCGGACGAGCACGGCGTGCCCGGCCCGGTGATCGGGGTCAGGCGGGTGGCGCAGGGCATCACGCGCGACGCGATCGTGCAGATCGACCCGGCGGGCGCAACCGGCACCCTCTATGCGATGCTGCACGTCGACACCGGCGCTGCGGGCGTGTTCGAGTTCCCTGCCGCCGATCCGGTCGCCGAGCACGTACAGGGCGGCATGGTCGTGCAGTCCTTCCGTGTGACAGGCGGCGGGTAGGGCGTATTTTTAGGTGTTTTTGAGTTATTCTCGTGATTTTTCTGATCCGAGTTGCTAGGCTGGAGGTAGGGGAACAGCCGCTGATGCGGCTAAACGCCAACCGAGTTGATGAGGTAGAGATGAGATGCTGAAGAAGGTTCTGATAGTTCTTGCGCTTGCTCTGGTAGTCGTGCTGGCAGTGACAGCCTGCACGACGGACGGTGGCAATACGGGGAACGACGCCTTCGATGACGACTCTCTGGAGCCGTTGCCGGGTGAAACGCTGCCTGGCGATGAGGGGTTGGAGCCGTTTCCGGGCGACGAGGGAATGGAGCCTCTCCCGGGTGAGGAAATGCCCTAACGGGGACCTGCTCGCTGTGCAGCCTATCGCGCTGACAGGCACAGGTCAGTCGTAAGCACATAGAATTCAGACAGAAGGGGTCGGCGGAATGCCGGCCCCGTGTTGATTCCTCGCGCCGTGTACCTGCCACATAGTACTCTGGTAGGGTTTTTCAGCATTCCATGCCTTGCTTGGCTTTCTGTACTATAATTCACAAACATTTTTCCTTCTGCCCCACTAAGGAGAGGCTAACAGATGCTCAAACGTACGGCTCGCCTGGCGGCGGTTGCGGCTGTGGTTATTTTGGCCGCGCTCTTCATGACCTCCCTTCTCTTTGCCTACAGTACTAATTTTGATGATCTGGCGCTTGGTCCCATCGATGGGCAATCTACCAACGGGATAACGTTCCATAGCGATGTAGTCTATGTCGCTGACTGGCCGATTGGGTTTAGCACGCTCTCAGGCCAATATGCGTTCACGGAGGGCGGCGGTTACCTGGAGATCGCGTTCGACGAGCCACAGGACGTGGTCAGCTTCACCTTCGCCTATGATCGGAACGGTATCTGGGCAACCGGCACCCTGAACGGCCAGACAGTGTACGAGCAGTTCATCGAGGGCGAACCGGTCGAATACGGTCCGCCACCGGTCCTCACGGTGCTGCAGGAAGAGTTCGTCGACTACGAGGGCTCCGTCACCCTCTACGGGCGCATCGACACGCTGCTGCTGACTTTCGAGAGTGGCATTGCCATCGACAACCTGGAGACAAGCGTGCTCCCGGATGAAGAACCCACACCCGCCGCGCCGATGTCCTGCACGACGGGCGACCGTAGCCTGAACGCCGACCACTGCGGGCGGCCAGTCGCGATCTTCGCCCGGAACGGCGGCTTCGCCATCTATGGCATCGATATCAACACCGGCTGGGGTGCGCTGGCGAGCGAGATCTCTGCCGAGCAGATCGAGGCAGTGGGCATCCCCACCGATGGCCCGGTGGCCATCGCGGAGGGACAGAACCCGTACAACTACCAGCCCTTCACGCTGTACCGGCTGCCGAGCGGGGAGTTCCAGCTCAACACCTACTACTGGGATGGCAAGCCCTACGCTGTCAAGTGGGAAGGCAACAGCCCGGTCAAGGTCGTGACCTGGTAGCGCCCCCACCTGATACCCTCGAACTACGAAAGGGCCGCCTTTGAGCGGCCCTCTTCTCTTTCCCCTCGCGGCGCGGCGCGTACAATATTCTAGTCAGGTGACTTGCATCAGGAAGGATTTAGGGCATACTGATAGCAGTTACACCGGCTGGTACCGGGGTACCGGGCCGCCCCGGTGAACAGCCAGCCGGCAGGCATCCCTGCTGACCTGCCCGTTGAGAAATTATTGTGCGATGCGTATTCTCCGGCATGCCCGCTGGCATATCCGCCTGAAAAAGGGGCTGCCATTCTTCGCGTACGGTGGGATGCTGCTCGTGTGGCTGGCACCGTGGCTGACGGTCAATATCACGGTCGATTTCCACAAAAACTCAACGGAGGAGTGCCCTGACCCGAACGGGGCTCCGGGCGAGGCTGCCTCCAGCGACAGTGCTGCCAGATCAGTGCGCGGGCACGCCCGACAGACTAGCCTGAATCAGGGCTTGCTGGTAAGCTTATCCGGGCCTTTTTTCGGGCTGTTGACGTGAGTTTTGCGGTCTTGCCTTATCAGGAGGGCTGTCGCATCCCTCGGCCAATCATCAGGAGGCTGTATGACCATCCGCTTTGGCACCGACGGCTGGCGTGCCGTCATCTCGGAAACGTTCACCTTTGCGAACCTTCGCCTGCTGGCACAGGCGATTGCCGATCTGATCCTTGAGGAGAACGGCAAGAAGGACCTGCACGCTGTCGTTGGCTTTGATACCCGCTTCCTCTCCGACCGCTACGCCCATGAAGTCGCCCGGGTGCTTGCCGGGAACGGTATCCGGGTGCTGCTGACGGCGTCCGACGCGCCGACCCCGGCGGTGTCGTTCGCGGTGAAGCACAGCGGT
>DGDY01000183.1:0-12419 GCA_002385675.1 Anaerolineales bacterium UBA3940
AAGGAATCTGTTCATTTTGATTACCCAAGACCCCCCCCCCCCCGCTCCCCCGGGCGCGGATCAGCGCCCCCTCCCCGCTGGTGGGGAGTGGGATGGGGGTGGGGGGGACATCAACCACACACATCATCTTTATCTGTGGTGGTTCAGGACTCATCTTCGTTGTAGGTAAGGGAGCCATGATCGAACAACTTTTCTCGCACAGAGGGAGAGGCCCGCGCCGCGAGGGCTCTCGCGGCCAGAGTCTTGTTGAATTTGCCCTGGTGCTGCCCATCCTGCTGATCGTCGTCTCCGGCGTGCTGGAGGTGGGCAATGTGCTGACGATATACAACCGGGTGCAGCTTACCGCCCGCGAGGGTGCTCGCTTTGCGGCGGCGGGTGGCTCCGACGTCTACAGCATCATCGACCAGGCCAGCCGCGAGTCGCTGGAGCTTAACGAGGACTTCATGACGGTCTGGGTCGTGCGCCCGACGATCGTTGCCAAGCACTCCAACGGCACCCCGCTACCGTCTGGGTCCTGGACATGGAAGGGCGGCAGCCGCACCGCCTGGGGCGTGGAGGAAAAGTGCATCTTCGGGGATATGTGTGGTGTGATGGCCAGCCCTATCACACCGCAGACGGTCCTCGACAACCTGCCCAAGGCGATCACACAGGCCGACCCTGCCGAGATCGACGGTACGACCTTTGCGGTGGTGGTCGTCTACTACGAGTCGCCGACGATCCTCAACCTGCCCTTCTGGCAGGCGGATGGCACGACGGCTGCCGGGCGCATCCCCATCTGGGCCTACGGCATCATGGCGCAGGAGGTCGAGCAGGAGGCCGTCGCGATGCTCTCCAGCGGGTGCAGCGCCTACTCCCTGCTGATCGAGCGCCAGCACCTGCTTAACCGGAAGGAGGGCGACCGCTTCACGCTGCGGGTGAATCAGGTGCATGCGGGCGGGCCTTACGACCAGTTTGGCTTCGTTGGCTGGCGGTTCGATGCCAACAACGGTAACCCGCAGACTAACCCGTCCTACGTGATTAATCAGGGTGGTCGGCCAGGCTCGATGAACTTCCCCGGAACGATCAACCGTAATGACCTGGGGATCGGCTTCCTTGAATACGACGATGACCCGGAGGACGACACCAACCTGCACCGGGGTGACTGGGTGCTCGCGAACGAGGCCAAGCCCTCGAACGCCAGCACGCCGCTGAACGACCACATCAGTGCCGGGCGGGTCATCCGGATCATGGTGTATGACTACCAGCCGGGTGTGAACCCCGGTTACTATCGCCACCAGTACGGGCATCCGAACCAGCCCAACTGGGGCCCGGAGCTGTGGCAGTACCGTGTGGACGACTTCGCGCTGGTGCGCATCATCTCGTGGAGCCCTAGCCAGGACACGATCACCTTTGAATTTGTGCGCTTCGATACTTCGTGCGGGTATGACACCGGCGCGTAAACAGCGGAGCGAGAGGTAACACCGACATGTTCCACTTCATTGAGAGTCTGCTGCCGCGTGGTGAGGACGGCGAGCGCGAACGCGGCCAGATCGTCGTTCTGCTGGCGCTGGCGATGGTCGGCCTGCTGGTTGCCGGTGGGCTTGCCACCGATGCCGGCGTGCTGTTCATGCGCAAGTCACAGCTTGACCGCGCGGTGGACGCCGCCGCACTGGCAGGCGTGACGCAGCTCCCCACCGAGACGGATGTTGCGCTGGCGCTCGCCGCGTCGAACACGCGCGGGCAGCAGCTACTGGCCGCCAACGGCATCATCACGACGACTGCCGCCGAGTGCCTGGAGCCGGGCCACCCCAACTACGCTAACCGCTGGAACCTGTACGACTACTGCGGCAAGCGCACACCCGGCGATATGCCCGGTTCGATCCGCTACCACGTCGAGGTGAGGTGGCAGGCGGAAACCTACTTCATGAAGCTGGTTGGCTTCGACACGTTCCCGCTGGTGGCAGAGGCGACTGCCGAGTACATGCCGATGGTGGACATCTTCTCCAGCAGTGCGATGGAGACGAGCATCCTCCAGTCGTCCAACCAGGCCATCTTCGGCCCGCAAAGCTGCTCCAGCATGGGCGATGCCTACTCGCCGGTTGCCTCGCCCTGGCACGGGGAGACGAACGGCGTTTACACCTATCGCATTCGCATCCCTGCCGACTATCTGACCCGGCACGACAAGCTGCGCGTCGAGCTGTTCGACCCCGACACCGCGAATCGGCGGCAGTCCTCCTATGTCACCTACAACCTGAACGGGGTGCGGCAGACGCTCTCCAGCGATGGCACAACGTGCTCGGGGAATGACCAGAGGGAGCCATGCCTGTTCAACAAGGGCACGGCAGCGAACCCCTTCTGGTGGTTCGTCCGCATCGACGAGAACCGCACGAGCCGCACCAGCGGCGATACAGGCTGCGGCACGCCGGGTAGCTACACCCCGAACTACAACACTCGTACGGAGTTCCGGCTGTACTACCTGCGCCAGAACCCTGACGGCAGCCTGTCGGAGGTGGACCTGGCCTACTACATCGGTGAGTCGGATGGGACGAACGCAGCCGAGGCGCTTGCCACCGACATGCACTGGGTTTCGCCCGGTGCACCGGCGGAGGAGCGGATGCCGGCGTTCACGGTCGGTGACGTGTTTGGTAACCCGACTCGGCCCGATGCAAGCACGATCATGTCGTACGCCGAGCCCGCCACGACGACCCAACCCTGCCCGTCCTGCTCCGGTGATGGCAACTTCATCATCGACCTGCTGAACGAGACACCGGGCATCTTCGTGGACCCCAGCACGGGCTCGCGTGACATCTTCCTAGATGTGAAGGCGATCTCCGGCGCGTCGGAGAACGGTTTTGAGCTGTGGGCCGGCCCGCCGCGCTCGTCCGACCCTTACAAGTACTCGGCGCCGTCCTACGTCAACGCGCGGCAGATCTACCTCCAGCTCAAGAGAAACGCAGACGAGGAGATCCACACCTCTGACGGCGTCGGCATTTATGGCATTGGCCACCTGCCGATGAACTCGAACACGACCAACCGTGTGGACATCCCGCTCGCGTACCTGGGCCCGGAGTTCGGCGGGCAGCGCATCTATATTGACCTGTTCGACGCAGACTCTGGCACCCAGCCGCCGATCAGCTTCTACTTCGACACGCTGTCGCGCAGCGACTGGACCGCGTGCTTCGACGACGGTACGGCGAGCAACAACGACTGCGGCAAGGCGCTGCCGGATGGCCCCGGGGGGAAGCGGGAACATTACCGCGGGCCAGACAACCTCAACCGCAACGGCCAGTGGGCGCGGTATGAGTTTATCATCCCGGGCGAACTGGTCGAAGGGGATGTCTCAGATGGGCGGATGCCCTTCTACGGCGGGCGCCTGATCGCCAGCTACGTGGGTGGTAATCATGACACCTACGGCTGGAAGATGACCATCGAGTCGCGGCCCTTCCTGGTGAAGTAGGGGCGCGCCTGGGTCTTGCTTCGTGCTGACCTTCTCTTTGCCTCGGTAGAGGCGGCTCTCAGAGCCGCCCAGGGGGCCGGTGTGATGTGCGATGCTTCGCATCAACCGCATCATTAGACCGGCCCCCTGCTCAATAACAACGGGAGCGCGCAGCGCCCCGACCTAACGGGGGGAGAATCCCCCATTACGCAGCTATCTTCACATACCTATAATTCCTGTGAACGCTAGGGGTGGGCAGATAGGTCTTCGACGCGCTCCCGCACGGGTGGAGCACCCACACCACGCTACTAAAGACTAACTAGGAGAAACAACCATGGGTGCTGGCCGTACCCGGAAAACCGGACTGATTCTCATCGTGTTGATCCTCGTTGTGCTCCTCATCGCGGTAGGTGCGATCTTCCTGCTGCGGGGCACGCTTTTCGGCGGGCAAGAAGTGGCATCCGACGAGGGCGGACAGTCGCCGCAGCAGGCGGCCCAGCCGACCGCCCCGCCGACCATCGACATCCTGGTCGCCGCGCGGGACATCCCGCGAGGGAAGCTCATCACCGCCGATGACCTGACGATCATGTCATGGCCCGCGATTGAGCAGGCCCCGCCTCCGCTGGGTGTGCTGGTGGTGGACGGGAGCACGGGCGCCGGACTGGAGCAGGCCGTAGGCCGCATGGCCCGCGCTGACATCCTCGCCGGTTCCCCGGTGCTGGAGACGGTGCTCACCGCTGCCGGGCAGGTCACCGATCTGGCTGACGTCGGCTCCGACGCCGCGCTGCGTATCCCGTCCGGGTATATCGCCATTGCCGTGCCGGTGACCCGCCTGTCGTCCGTGGCCTACGCGCTACGTGAGGGCGACCACGTGGACGTGCTGATGTCGTTCCGCTTCATGGACGTGGACGAGGAGTTCCAGACCGAGCTGCCTAACAACGCCGTCCTTCTGGATGTGGACGAGGAAACGGGCGAACTGGTGGTGAGGGAGTACCCCGTCGGGCGTGAGGAGCGCGGCATCTTTGGTGACACCATCATGATGGTGCCGGGCGACGGCGAGAAGGCCATACAGCAGACGACGCAGCTTGTCATCGACAACGCGGTGGTTCTGCACGTGGGCAACTGGCCCTTGAGCGACCTGAACCAGCCGATCGTCGTCACGCCTGAGCCGACGCCGACCCCGGTCCCCGAAGGCGAGGCCCCGGCGGACGGGCAGACGGCGAGCGCTCAGACCGCGCCCACGCCGGTCCCGTCGCTGCCTGTGCCGGACGTCGTGACGCTGATCATGCCGCGGCAGGATGCGCTCATCATGAAGTACGCGATTGAGCAGGGCGCGAGCATCGACCTGGCGCTGCGCAGCGCCGCCGACGACGACGTGCAGGGTATCACGACCGACCCAGTCACGCTGTCCTACATCATCAACTCGCGCAACGTGACGCCGCCGGAGAAGCTGCCCATCGCGCTCGATCCGCGCCTCGACAAGCTGCAAGAACTGGTTGAGGAAGACATCTACGTGGCCCCGCCGCCACCACAGGAAACGGGCGTTGGTAGCTAGGCAAAATCTTGCCTCAGAACGTGGATTTGGGTATGATTATGCCCGCTGTGCCAACATCATATAAGGAGTAAAGGGAATGGCAGGTAAGAAGGGCGCTAAGAAGACGGTCGGCAAGGCTCGCAAGGACATGGGGCCGAAGTCCGTAATGCGTCTCATCTACGTCGCGAAGGAGAACGGCTCGTTCGCACCGAAGTACGAGCGCGTCGCCGATGAGGCGGCAGCGAAGTAGCAGAACGTCGGCAGATTAGCTGAACTACTGCACTGATTGCATAATCGACGCCCTGTGTGGTCATCACACGGGGCGTTTTTTTTTGATCCTCTGGCGGGGGAACAACCGTTGCCGCGAATATGCCCTGATAGGGGCGGGTGTGATGCGCGATGTTTTGCATCGACCGCATCATTAGACCCGCCCCTGCAACGCACCTCTATCCACCCGCCTTCTGTTCCAACTCCGTGAGGATCTCCTTGATGCGGGCCTCGGCCTGTTCGATCTGGCGGGTTAGCTCGTCAACCCGTGTGTCGATCGCGTCGAGCCGGTCCTCGCTGGCGGTAAGCTGCTGCAAGACCCGCGCCCGCAGGTGGCCCTCCTGCCCGGTTGGCTTGAGGGCGTGCAGGTTCTCGCGGAGCTGTGCCTCGCGCTCGTATACCTCGCCGCGCTCGGCTTTGAGCTTGTCCTGCTCCTGCTTCGCCTGCTCGATGAAGGCCAGGTTGTCGAGCAGCGTGCTCAGTGCATCGAACGTCGCCTGATCCAGCCAGCGGTCGCGCAGATAGCGCTCCAGGCGGCGGTAGTCGAGGTCCGAGATCTGCTCGTGCCGCGAGGTGAGCCGCCGCTCGCGGCGGGTGAAGATCGCCTCCCCCCGCGCGCCGACCTCGACCCGCCAGCGGCGCTCAGTGGCCGTCTCGGCGTCAGGCGGTGGCGTGTCGAACAGCTCGTACTGGCTTGTGACCGGCGCTTCGATGGTGATGACGTGGTCCTGGTCGGTGTCGTTCTCCAGCATGTAGGTGGTGGTCTGCACCTGGTACTCGTTGATCAGCAGGTAGCCCTCACGGATCACCAGCCCAGCCATCTCGGTGTGGCGCGCACTGCGTTCGACGACACGCACGCCCAGTTCGACGGCGTAGGCCAGGTACACCTCGCTGCCGCTCTTGGTGAAGGGGATCACCGCCTCGCCCCGGTACTCGCCATCCTCGACGATAGTCACGGGCCCGCGCTCCAGCGTCAGGCCGGTCGTGTTGGCGAAGCGCAGCGCGACGACCGGATGGCTGGGCAGCTTCGCGCCGTTGTACAGAAGTTCGCGCGTGTAGGCGATGTCCGCGCTGATGATGGGCACCAGTGCCGACTCGCCGCGCTTGACGCTGACGGGCGTCGTCACCCGGTACTCGAAGAAGGCCCCTGCCTCCTGTCCCTCGGCGACGGGCTGAACTGCCGCTTCCTCGCGGTCCAGGCCGGCAGCCGGCATCGGCGCGGGCATCTCCCGTGCGGACGCAGCCGCGTCCCCGGCGTACATAGCCTGTATCGGCGGGCGTTTCGCCAGCCGCCGTTCAGCGCGGAACTCGACCGGGCCGGGTGCGACGCGAGCCTGCTCCTCGATGACCGGGCGCTCCGGGATGCGGGACGAGTACAGGTCGTAGATGAAGGAGATCGGCTGCCCGGCGACGAGCGTCACGCGCACGTCCTCAAGGTCTTCATCGAAGCGGTTGTCGAACAGCCCCCAGCCCTGCAGCAGCGCGGTTCCGGTGTCGCTCTGCTCGTCGGTTTCCGCAACGAGACGGTAGCTCACCCGCCAGGTGGGGCTGGGCGCGACGTAGTACACGACCAGCCGATGCGAGCCTTCGCTCAGGCGCACGGCGACGGTCCGGCTGAGGTCTTCGCTGAGGCTGGTGTCGAGGAAGAAATGCAGGTCGTGTTCGGCACGGGCGTCGAGCAGGCGCAGGCTGCGCACGTCGCTGAGCCGGTAGGTGGCGACCTCGTTCCCCGGCTCCCGCACGATGGAGACGAGCGTGCTGTCGAGCGGTGCCTGCTCCACGTCAAACAGGTCGATGCCCGCCATGCGCCCGGTCACGGTTTCACCGTCCACCCGCAGTTCGACGTGCCGCCCGCGCAGGTCGCGGAGCAGGTCGCGCAGGCTGGCATGGTCCGACAGCCGGATGGAGCTGTCCGCCTGGGCGGCGTCGGCGTCGAGAGGCGTCTGGTAGCGGATGCCGCGTACGTGCCCCTCGCCCTGGTCCACCACGACGAGGCTTTTCAGCACGTCGTTGATAGCGTCGTGGCGAAAGGTCAGCGTCACCTCGTCGCCCTCTACCTCGCCTTCCCGTCGGAAGAAGCCGATGCCGTGCTTGTAAAGCGTCATCTCGCGTACCGGCAGCTCGCTCATAATGCCTCCTTGTGTTGTGACGGGGTCATGTCTGCATTATCAGTGATGCGCCGGATGGGTGCAAGATGGCGGCACAGCCCTCCACGATTACCCCGCAAACGTCTGCACGATGGTGCGGATGCTGAGCAGGATGATCAGCGTGCCGACCATGATCATCAGCGCTTTGGGTGGCAGCCGCTTGCACACGACGGCGGCAAGCGGTGCGGCGATCACGCCGCCAACCAGCAGCCCGAGGATCACAGGCCAGTGCTGCGCGACGACCGTGCCGATCGTCACGATGAAGGTGATAGCCTGCGCGGTGGTAACAAAGAACTCCGTTGCGTTGACTGAGCCAATGGTGAAGCGCGGCTCGTGCCCGTTGGCAACGAGCGTCGAGGTGACGATTGGCCCCCAGCCCCCGCCGCCGATCGCGTCGAAGAAGCCGCCGGCGAGCGCCAGCAGAATCGGCCTGGGTTCGCGGTTTTCCGGCGGGTTGAACTTGCGAAATGCCCGGAGGAAGATCAGGAGGCCCATCACCAGGAGATACACCGACACCACCGGCTTGATAATGTCCGTCGGGATGCTGGTGAGGATATACGCGCCGATCACACCGCCAAGCACACCCGGAACAAGCAGCGCGATGACCAGCCGCCGGTTGACGTTGCCCAGCTTGAAGTGGGAGAAGCCCGACGTGCCAGTGGTAAAGATCTCTGCAACGTGGATGCTGGCACTGGCAGCGGCGGGCGACACGCCCGTGCTCAGCAGGAAGGTGGTCGCGGTTACGCCATAGGCCATGCCCATCGCACCATCGACGATCTGGGCGAGGAACCCAACCAGAGCAAACAACAGAATCTGCCCGATCATGTGATGTCGGCCTCCTTCGTTGGCAAGGGTAATCGGTGCTTATAAGTACCAAAAGTCTATAGAAATACTAGACTATTAGACCCACCGAAAACCGCCCCGGTCGCGGTTGTCGCGTGTTACGGGTTAGTGGCTAAGGGTGCGAGCCTGCTCGATGCGGGCCGTTACGTCGGCTAAGGTTGTGTGGTCGAGAATTTCGGCGATGGCGTTGCGCACATCCAGCATGATGAGCCGCAGCCCGCACGTCTCCTCGTCAGGGCAGCCGCACGGCTCGTAGGCCATCTGGCTGACGCAGCGGATCGGTGCGAGCGGGCCATCGAGCACACGGATGATGTGGCCCAGCGTGATGGATTCGGGCGGGGCACTGAGGTAGTAGCCGCCGTTCAGGCCCATCTTGCTGTTCAGCAGCCCGGCGTTTTTCAGCGTGAGCAGGATTTGCTCCAGGTACTTGACCGGGATCTGCTGCTCGTCTGCGATGTCCTTGATGCGAACCACGTTGTCCGGGCTGCTGCCCGCCAGGGCAATCATTGCCCGCAGGCCGTATTCGCCACGTTTGGATAGCTTCATACCGGTACGCCAGAATGTCTAGTACTTCGATAGGAGAAGATGGTAAAAGTGTATGCTGAGTTGCGCGGTAAGTCAATAGAACGAGTAAGATTTTGGCCTGAACCCCACCCCCGTGCAGTTGCTTCGCCAACTGCACGCCCTCATTCCGCATCGCGGGGAGGGGAGGCTCGCTCGATCAGACCGTAGCCGCGACGTTTAGTCGCGGCGGTTATGGCCTAACCCAACCCTCCGTGCGGCGCCGATAATTCAACTGCACTGGAGCCGCCAGCAAAAAGCCCCTTGCCATCCCGGGCAAGGGGCTTCTGTTTGCGAACCTTTGCCAACCTTAGACCGCCGGCGGCATCTCGACGAACTCCGGCCCACCTGCGAGGCCCGTCCAGCGACGCCACGCGAGCGTCCACAGCGTCGAGAAGTAGGCCGTGACCGTGCCGTTGACGAGCAGCATCACCGGGATGATGATCAGGCACAGGCAGATGAGCAGCGGCGCGAGGATGAGCGTCAGGACGCCGATGCCGAGGCCGATGCCGACCTGGATCAGGAAGAGAACGAGCGCCGGGCCGAGGTTATCCCGCAGAACCTGCCAGCCGCGCCCGTACGACTCGAAGACTGACGTGTTCTCCAGCATGGCTGCCCGCTCGGCGAACGTCTGGAGCAGACCGAGCACGAACGCCGCGATAGCCGCAAGGCAGGCCACCGCCACGAAGGTGACACCCAGCCCGCCGAAACCGGGACCGGCGAACATATCGCCGCTGAAGCTGCGCATGCTGAAGGCCGCCATGCCGAGGCCCGCGCCTACAATGAGCAGGATCAGCATGGGGATAGCAGGCAGGATGCCGATGCCGATCAGCCGCCAGCCGCGCGCCCAGGCTGCCCGCCACGAGTCGCCAAACGTAGTTGCCCCGCCTGCGTCGAGCACCGAAGCTCCGTGGACCAGCGCGCCGCGGGCCACGAGGCCCAGCGCCCACAGTACCACCCCGATGACGAAGGCCACGCAGAGGATCGGGATGAGGATAGCCAGCGTCAGCCCGCCAAGGATAGGCAGTGCTTCATCCTCAAGGTCGAACTCGAAGTCGAAGTCCTCGCCAAACTCACGCTCAAAGTCGCGCTCGAAGTCGCCATCATCAAACTGGTAGCTGCTGCCGCCACCACCGCCGCCGAACGAGCTGCCACTCGTCAGCGCGACGATGATGCCGAGCAGGATGAGCCACTTGTTGTTCCAGACGATATCCCACGCCCGGCGTAACAGATAGCCGTAGTCCATTGTTTACCCCTGTCACCAGTGATTTGCGGTCGCCGGCTCACCGCGTTATTCCCATTCAATAGTCGCCGGTGGTTTGCTCGTTACGTCATAAACAACCCGGTTAACACCCGGCACCTGGTTGACGATCTGCGTGCTGACCTCCGCCAGCAGGTCGTAGGGCAGCCGCGCCCAATCGGCGGTCATAAAGTCGTCGGTCACCACTGCCCGGAGCGCGACGGTCTCGGCGTAGGTGCGGGCGTCGCCCATCACACCCACACTTGTGACCGGCAGCAGCACCGCGAAGGCCTGCGCGGTGTCCCCCCGGAGCATCCCCGCCCGCCGCAGCGCGTCCGTGAAGATCGCATCTGCCGCGCGGAGCCGCTCCAGCCGCTCCCGGGTCACCTCGCCCAGGCAGCGAACTGCCAGCCCCGGGCCGGGGAAGGGTTGCCGCCACACGATCTCCTCTGGCAGCCCGAGCGCCTCGCCGATCCTGCGCACCTCGTCCTTGAACAGATTCCGCAGCGGCTCGACCAGTTCGAACGTCATGTCCTCCGGCAGCCCTGCCACGTTGTGGTGAGACTTGATGCGGTGCGCGCCGGGGCGGTCGGGCGCTGCCGACTCGATCACGTCCGGGTAGATCGTGCCCTGCGCCAGAAACCGGATCTCCCCGAACTCGGCGGCGATGCGGCGGGCCTGAGCTTCAAAGGTGCGGACAAACAGCTCGCCGATGATCGTGCGCTTGTCCTCCGGGTTGGTGACCCCCGCCAGCGCATCGAGGAACGCGTTGCTGGCGTCGACCGTCACCAGGTTGAGACCCATCGACCGCTGGAACGTCTCGACGACCTGCTCGGCCTCGCCCTGACGCAGCAGACCGTGGTTGATAAAGACGCAGATCAGCCGGTCGCCGATGGCCCGGTGGAGCAGCGCGGCGACGACGGACGAGTCCACCCCGCCGGAGAGGCCGAGCAGCACACGCCCGTCCCCCACCTGCTCACGAATCCGGTCGATAGTCTCACCGATCAATACGTCGGAAGTCCAATCGGAGTTGCAGCCGCAGATACGCAGCGCGAAGTTGGCGAGTATCCCCGTTCCGTGCGGCGTGTGCGATACCTCCGGGTGGAACTGGATGCCGTACAGCGCGCGGTCGGAGTCGGCCATTGCCGCGACAGGGGTATTCGCAGTATAGCTGAGCGGCTCGAAACCGCGCGGCGGCTCTTCGATGCGGTCGCCGTGGCTCATCCACACGTTCAACCTGGCGGGGAGGCCCGCCCAGAGCGGCGTATCGCCGCTTGTGTACAGCACTGCCGGGCCGTACTCGCGCTCGCGCGCCGCGCCGACGCGCCCGCCGAGCGTGTGCGTCAGAAGCTGCATCCCGTAGCAGATGCCGAGCACCGGCAGGCCGGAGTCGAGTACATAACCGGGCAGGGTGGGTGCGCCCGGCTCGTAGACGCTGTTTGGGCCGCCGGAGAGCACGAAGCCGCGCAGTTCCGGGCGCAGCACCCGCTCAGGCGGGGCGTCCCAGGGGTGCAGTTCGGCGTAGACACCGATCTCACGCAGCCGCCGCGCGATGAGCTGGCTGGTCTGCGAGCCGTAATCGAGTACGACGATCGTATCGTGGAGCATGAGGTATCCTTCCTGCGGGGGTATGGCTCGCCTTATGGCGGATGGCAGATGGCGTATAGCTCGCTCTATGGCCACAAGCCATCTGCCATATGCTAATCCTCCAGGATGATCTCGCCGTTGACCATCGCCTTGACAATGACGAGCGATTCGATATGCGGGCAATGGTCGGAGAGGATCTCACGCCCGCTCTCAAAGGCCTTCTCCACGACGGTGCCGATGCCGACGACCTCCGCCCCGGCCTGCTTGACGATGTGTACCAGCGCCTCAAGTGTCTTGCCGCTGGCGAGGAAGTCATCGATGATGAGCACCCGGTCGTCGGCGTGCAGGAACTCCGGCGAGACCATCAGCAGCACGTCGCCACCCTTCGTCGGCGAGGGCGCGGTCTCGACGTAGACCGGCTCCTTCATCGTGATTGGCTTGCGCTTGCGGGCATACACGACGGGCAGCTTCATGGCTATGCCGGTTGCGAGGGCCGGGCCGATGCCGGAGACCTCGGCGGTGAGGATGCGCGTCGCGCCGCTGTGCTCGAATCGCCGGGCGAACTCGCGCCCCATTTCGGCCATGAGTACGGGGTCCATCTGGTGGTTGAGGATGCTGTCGATCTTGAGGATGCCGCCGCCGAGGTTGCGGCCTTCTGCCAGGATGCGCCGCTTCAGCTCTTCCAACGCGATCTTCTCCTTGGCTATGCGCGGGATCAATGCGTTGCCGCCTATTGTAGCCGCCCGGTAAGAAGCGGCAAGTGGGGGATCGCGGATTCAATTTCGTGAATTAGCAGGGGCGGGTGTGATGCGCGATGCTTCGCAT
>DGDY01000183.1:12558-17973 GCA_002385675.1 Anaerolineales bacterium UBA3940
GCATCATTAGACCCGCCCCTACCATACAATGGTTACGATCGAGGGTGTTTGTTCGTGATTGGCGCCGGAACCCTCGCCCCAGGCTGCCTAATCCGCCGCCTCGGCCTCGTGGGCGAACTGGGTGTGGTAAAGCTGGGCGTACAGCCCGCGCTGCGCGAGCAGATCGTCATGCGTGCCGCGCTCGACGATGCGGCCCCGGTCCATCACGAGGATCTGGTCGGCGGCGAGGATCGTGCTCAACCGGTGGGCGATCACCACACTGGTGCGCCCCGCCAGCACCTTCTGCAGCGCCTCCTGAATGAGCGCCTCGGACTGGCTGTCCAGATGGCTGGTGGCCTCATCGAGCACGAGGATGCGCGGGTTCTTCAGGATCACACGGGCGATGGCCAGACGCTGCTTCTCGCCGCCGCTCAGGCGATAGCCGCGCTCCCCGACAATGGTGTGGTAGCCGTTCGGCAGCCCCATGATGAAGTCATGGATGTTCGCTGCCCGGCAGGCCTCCTCGACCTCCTCCTGCGTGGCGTCGAGCTTGGCATACAGCAGGTTCGTCAGGATCGTGTCGTGGAACAGGTACGTCTCCTGCGTGACCATGCCGATGTTCGCCGCCAGCGACTCGAGCGTCACGTCGCGCAGGTCATGCCCGTCGATCAGGATGCGGCCCTCGGTCGGGTCGTACAGGCGCGGGATGAGGTACGTGAGCGTCGTCTTACCCGCGCCGCTCGGCCCGACGAGCGCCACAAGCTGCCCCGGCTCAATGGTGAACGATATGTTTTCCAGCGCGTGCTCGCGCGCCTGGCTGCGTGGCACGGGGATCGGGTGTGCCGGCCCGCCGCCGTTGGCGTCTACATCGTCGGACAGCACTGCCGTCACGCTGTCCATGCTGTGCCGCTGCACGTCGCTGAGCAGCGCCGCTTCATCGACCTCGTACTTGAAGGTCACGTTGTCAAAGGTCAGCCGCCCCTCGACCGTCCCCAGAGAGATCGCGCCGGGGCGCTCGGCAATGTCGAGCGGCAGGTCCACGACCTCGAAGACGCGCTCGAAACTCACCATCGACGTGGCGAAATCCACCGGAGCGTTGGTCAGCGACGACAGCGACGCGTAAAGCTGCGACAGGTACGCAGTCAGGGCGACGATGGTACCGATCTGGATCGCGCCGCGCAGCACCAGATGCCCGCCGAGCCAGTACACCAGCGCCGTCCCGATCGCCCCGATCAAACCGATCAGCATGAAGAACTGCGCGCCGAGCACCGCCTGCGTCACGCCACTGTCACGCACACGGGCGGCCCGCGACCGGAACCGCTCGATCTCGGTGTTCGTCCGCCCGAACAGCTTGACGAGCAGCGCGCCGCTGACGTTGAGCGTCTCGTTCATCATCGCGTTCATCCGGGCGTTGTCGTCCATGCGCTCGCGCTGGATGTCGCGCAATGTGTTGCCGAGCCGTCGCGCCGCGAGGATGAAGAGCGGCAGCAGGGCGAGTGCAAGCAGCGTCAGCCGCCACTCAAGCGCCAGCATCACCGCGAGGACCGATACCGCCTGCACGACCTGCGTGATGATGTCCACAATCGTGCTGCTGATGGCACGTTGCGCGCCGACGACGTCGTTGTTGAGACGGCTCATCAACTCGCCGGTCTTGGTATGCGTGAAGAAGCGCAGCGACATGCGCTGCAGGTGCGTGTACAGGTCAACGCGCAGATCGTAGATCACGCCCTCGCCGACGGCGGCGCTCAACCGGCGCTGCAGCACGCGGATCCCCCCGCTCACCAGCGGGATCAGCACGAGGCCAATCGCCAGCAGGTTGAGGCGCTGCACGTCGCGATTGGGCAGCGTGTTGTCGATGAGGTCTCGCAGGATGAGCGGCGTGAGCAGCCCCAGCCCGGTCGTGAGCAGGATGGCCAGCAGCATCAGCGCGATGTTGAGGCGGTACGGCCTGCCATACCTCAGGACGCGCTTGATCAGCGGCCACGTGACCTGCGGTGATTCGTCTCCGGCACGGAAAAACGCGTGCCATCCAGCTCTATACATGGCAATCCCGGTTCAACTTGGCGAGCAATTAAAAGGTGAACAGACTGATCCTAACGCTTTCGCGGCGGGGTGTAAACTGAAGGGCCTTAGAGGAGCATAAGAGAGGGGAACGATCAGGCCAGACGTGTGCGGAAATAAAACCGCCGCGACGTTTAGTCGCGGCTCCCGTCGAAATCGGAAACGGCAGGGGCCGCCCATTGCCGGCGGCACACCACATCACGTATTCGTGTCATTCGTGGACGATCCTGTCCCTCACCTGCTGGCGCGCCTCGTCGGGGAGGCTGTAGGCATAGCGCCAGCGCTGCATGTAATCCTCGACCTCGCGTGCCCAGCGCGGCTCGTCCCAGCCGAGTTCGGGCTGTACCAGCGCGCGGATGCGCGGTAGCAGGCTCACCCCGCCGTCGGGCAGCAACAGGCCCAGCCGCACCCGGCGCAGCAGCAGGTCGTCGAGGTGCACTACGGCCTCATGGCGCGCCGCCCAGCGCAGTTCCAGCCAGTGCACCGGCAGGTCGCCGATGCGCTCCCGCTCGGCGGGCGGGCAGCTCGCGGCAAACGGCAGGATGCCCTCTCCGTAGCGCGCGGCGAGGCGCAGGGCATCGACGGGGGTGAGGCCCGGCGGCGGCTCGTCCACAACGGTCAGCGGGTCGAGCGCCTCCATCTCATCGCGGATGGGCGGCATATCGGGCAGGCGTCCGCGCAGCGCACGCAGCGCATCGAGCGCGATGCAGCGGAAGGTGGTGAGCTTGCCGCCGGTGACGGTCAGCAGGCCGTGCTCGTCCCACAGGGCGTGCTCGCGGCTCTCTTTCGATGGGGCGACATCCTCGCCCTTGCTGATGACCGGGCGCACCCCGGCGAACGTCGTGATGATGTCCTGCTCTGTCAGACCGAAGCGGGGGAAGTGCGCCTGCACAGCCCGCAGCAGGTAGTCGACCTCCTCCGGGGAGATGCGCGGCTCGCGGTCGAGGTCGTCGCGGTGGTCGAGGTCGGTCGTGCCGAGCAGCGAGATACCCTCCCAGGGGAAGACGAACACGGGCCGCCCGTCGTCGGGGTGCGGGAACGAGATCGCCTGATAGACGGGGAACCGGCTGTGGTCAAACAGCAGGTGGCTCCCGCGCAGCGGGCGGATGCGCCTCGACGCGCCGACCTGCTCGCGCAGGCGGTCGGCCCACGCGCCGGTTGCGTTGACAACCGCCCGCGCCTGTGCCTCGTAGGTGCGGCGGGTGAGGCGATCCCGCACGATCACGCCGTTAACCTGCCCGCGTGCGTCCCGCAGCAGCCCTTCGACGCGGGCATAGTTGAGCGCCAGCGCGCGCCCGGTTGCTGTGCCCTCACGGATGACGCGCAGCACCAGCCGGGCGTCGTCCGTCTGCGCATCGAAGAAGCGGAAGCCGCCGGTCAGATCGCGCAGCGCCAGCCCCGGCGCCATCATCTCGATCTCGCGCGTGTTGAGCGTCTCGTGGGCGCGCCATTTGCGGCCCATCCAGCCGTACATGCGCAGCCCGATCTCCATCATCCAGCTCGGGTAGGTGTCGTCCTCGTACGTCGGGTAGAGGAACGGCAGCGGCTCGATCAGGCCCGCGCCCTGCGCCAGCAGCGTATCGCGTTCACAGACGGAGCGGTACGTCATGCGGAACTGGAAGTTGTTGAGGTAGCGCAGCCCGCCGTGCACCAGCTTCGACGAGCGGCTGGATGTGCCGGAGGCAAAGTCGTTCTGCTCGACCATCAGCACGCGCAGGCCGAGCCGCGACCCCTCGCGCAGGATGCCCGCGCCGGTGATCCCCCCGCCGACGACGATTACATCCCAGGGCTTTGATAGCTGTGCCCATGCATTCTCGCGGTTGGGTGCGCCTGTCAGCATGGCGCGTCTCCTTCCACAGTCCGCGCATCAACCCCGGCGACCAGCTTGCCGGGGTTCAGGATGCCGGTAGGGTCACAGTGGCGGATAGCGGCCTGCAGCAGGCCGATGCCGAGCGGGCCTTTCTCCGCCGCGAGGTACGGAGCGTGATCCGTACCGACGCCGTGCTGGTGGCTGATCGTGCCACCGTGCGCGACGATGGTTTCGCTCGCCGCGCACTTCATGCGCCGCCAGTGCTCCAGCGTGTGGTCGGGGTCGGGTTGCACGCGGAAGATCACCGTCACATAGATGCTCGCGCCGGTGGGGTAGACGTGCGACAGGTGCGCGAAGACGTACACGCGCTCGCCGAGCGCCTCCGAGGCGCGGTGCAGGCTGTTGATAACGGCCTCTGCCGTGCGCGGAATGTCCGCCCAGGGGACGATGGTTTCCAGCGTGTCGACGGCGTAGCCCGTCTCCCAGAGCGTGTTGCGCAGGTAGGGCGTGCGGAAGCGGCTCTTGAGCCATATCGTGCCCATCATCGGGCCGACGGGCAGGCCGCCGTGCCGCCGCGCGATGTAGTTGGCCTCGCGCCGGGCCTGCCGCACGCTGCGGCTGCTGCCTGTCGCCCCGATGACCAGCATGCACTTCTCGCCGCGCTCGTGCCCCAGCAGGCCCAGCCCCCGGTGCGCGAAGTTAACGAACGTCTCGCGCCCGGCGAGAGTCAGGTTGGCCTCAGTCTCCGCGGCGTTGCTCAGGCGCAGCATTGAGAGCGGCAGGCGGGCCTGCACCATCTCGCGCACGGCCTCCACACCCGCTTCCCACGCCGGGAAGAACACGCCGTGAAACGACTCCGCCTCCGGCAGCGGCGAGACGCGCACGATCGCCCGTGTGATAATGCCCATCCGCCCCTCGGAGCCGAGCACAGCATGGCGCAGGTCCGGCCCGGCGGCGCTGGCCGGGTAGGGCGGCATGTCGAGCGTGCCGGCAGGTGTGACCATCCGCCCGCCCGCGAACAGGTCTTCGATGCGCCCGTAGTACAGCGACTGCTGCCCGCTGGAGCGGGTGGCGATCCAGCCGCCGAGCGTCGAGTACTCGAAGGACTGGGGGAAGTGCCCCAGCGTGTAGCCCCGCGCCCGCAGCGCCGCCTCAAGTAGCGGGCCGCGCACGCCCGCGCCGAAGGTGGCGAGGCGGCTCGTCTCGTCTAGGTACTCAAGCTCGGACAGTTGTGAGAGGTCCACCGTCACGGCGGGCGGGGCGTCCGGCTCGGGGTTGATGTGCCCCACGACGCTCGTCCCGCCGCCGTAGGGGATCAGCACGACGCCGTGCTCGCGGGCGTAATCAAACAGCGCGCGGATATCATCCTCGCTCTGCGGCGTGGCGACGCCTGCCGGGAAGGTGCGCACGCGCCCGGACCGCATCTCGACCCAGTCGGGCAGCGATTGGCCCCGCGCGTGGCGCAGGCGCTCCGCCGGGTCAAGCGAGATCAGCGGGTGGTGGGGGATGCGCGCCTCGGGGACCGCGCTCACGGCCTGCTCGAAGGCTGTCTCTTATACACATCT
>DGDY01000231.1 GCA_002385675.1 Anaerolineales bacterium UBA3940
CGCACGTGCCCGCGTGTGGCTTCTACCCGCCAGCCTTGACCGAGGATGGCGGCGATCCGTTTCTGTTTGGCCGGGCTTTCGACCAAAAGTAACCGGTAGGTCATCGGTCAGTTTTCCTTGTCAGATTGAGCAGCCGCACGAGCGTTTTGAGTTGCTCGCGGGTCCGCTGGCGGTCGATGCGCGGCCAGGTACGCCGCGAGTTCTTTTTCGCGAAGGACCAGCCAGACGGGCCACTCCAGAAAAGCGTGATACGCCTCTTCCTCCATGACCTTGAATGGGCTGGTGCTGGGCTGTTTGGCCATGATTGCTCCCTTACGTAGTCCCAAAACGGGCGATTTCCGAGAGGGGCGCGCGATTGATGAGCCAGAAAATCCCCTCGTCCTGGATGTCCAGCACGTACTGGAAGCGCGGCAGGCCGGCGATTATGTCCAGGTGATGCTTATTCAGATGCTGGAACGCCGCATCCTCACGGAAGACGTTCATGCCCTGCCGCTGCGAGAAGATGACGCGGATGGGGCAGTTCTCGAAGACCAACCGCACCTTGCCATCCAAGAAGACGCTCATCTGCTGGTCAATCACAATGAGCTTCTTGCGGCGGGTGCGGAAGGTCTTGGCGGCTTCAATCAGGAAGTCCAGCAGCGACGGATGGCGCATCAGGCGGTAGACCTCATCCACGGCGATGATGCGCGGCTGCTCGTCGTGCAGGCTGTCGCGGCGGATGGCCGAGAGCACCTGCGCGTAGGCCAGCGCGGTCATGACCGGGTCGCCTTCCAGTTCGTGGAACGAGAAGACACGCGGCCCAATCTGCTGGCGACCACTGCGCCCAAAATCGACGGTTGTATGGCCGTTGAGGAACTTCGCCCAGGGACCGGAGCCGGTACACAGCCCGGCGATTTCGTCGGCCAGGTCACGCGCCACCTGTTGGATGTGCGGCTTGTCGCCCAGCCCGGCCAGCACGTCACACACCGTCTCACACAGCGGGGCGATGTCCGGCGTGACCGCCTGCAAGTCCCCAAACCCCGTATACAGGATTTCGAGGGCTTCACCGAGCAGCCCACGCTCCAGGTTCTCGCGCTGCCCGCTCGACAGCTGGCGACCGAGCACGGTTTCGTAGATGCGGATGGTGTGCGATTTTTGCTCGATGAGCGTCGGGAACATCACGTCCTGCGGGTTCAGACAGGTGTGTTGGGCGCTGAGCACGTACCAGGGCAGGTTGAAAGCTTCGACGATGTGGCGGCCATGCCCCATTGGCTCCAGCAGGTCAAAGGGGATACCGGCTTCGGCGTATTCACGCGAGAGGTAGCCGTTGAGCAAAAACGTCTTGCCGAAGCCGGTGGTGCCGACCCAGACCTCATGGGTGGCGCGTTTGTCGCGCCAGGAGTTGTGGAACACGGGGTACGCCGCACCCACAGCCTCACCACGCAAGACCCCATCGGTGGTGGACAGCTTGCGGTAGCCGACCGGAGCCAGCATCAGCGCCAGTTCTCGTGAAGTCACCGGCCAGGTAGTCGCCGGGATAGTGATGTGCCGGGTGGGCGTGTGCGAGAAGAACTGCACCGACCGCGACAGCAGTTCGCCGACTTCCTGGCGCAGCAGGAACCAGGGGCGCGTCTCGTTGATGACCTCATGCACGCGGCGCTTGAGGGTCTTGGGGTCCGGCGCGAAGACAGCGATACTGATCTGCACCTGGTGCAGGGCATCCCCGGCGTTAATCTCTTGCAGCGTGCGGCGGCAGTCGTTGATGCGCGTGACCGAGCGGCTGTCCTCGCCGCGCACGCCGGAGAGGTGGACCTGATACGCGGCGATGATGTTCTCCACCGCATCGACCGCCGCGTTACGCTCAAAGGTTTTCGAAATATCCACCACCAGCGCCAGCGGGATGTTGAGCCGCAGCACGTTAGCCAGCGGGCGGAAGAAGTTCCACGACGCGGGCAGGAATTCGTAGCCGGTCAGCACCGCCAGCAGCGGACGCCCGCCCGGACGCCCGACCGGAGCCAGGTGCCAAAATGGGGATTCGCGCAGCTCGTAGCGCCCCTCAAAGAGCGGCGGCAGCGGCGCTTCGACAACGGGCGTGTCGAAGGCAGAGAGCATACCATTGGCCAGCGCGCGCGGCGTCTCATCTGTCCACAGCGCCATGCCGCACAGGGTACGCTGGTAGTCGGCTTCGGCTTGCAGCAGCTCGTAGTGGCGGCGGTATTCCATCAGCAGGGCGGCACGGCGCTCGTCATCGGTTTCACGGGCGGCGCGGCTGACCTGGGCGATCTTCTCGTCCAGGCTGGCCGGAGTCTGCCAGCAGAAGAAGCGCGCCGGACCCGGCAGGGTGCGCAGCCAGGTAGCGAAGCGCGCCTGCAGCGCTTGCACGCCCTCTTCGGTCGCGTGCAGCATGATGTCGAAGGGTTCGATGAGGAACGTGCGCACCGGCACGGATTTATCAGCCATGACTGCCTCCCTCCAGTGCCTGTTCGACGAAGACCAGGCCGCTGTCGTGATCTGCTTCCTCGGCGCGGGCGAACGTGATCCACTCGGTCATATCGGCTTCAACTTCGCCTTCCGGCACCGCGAAGACCATTTCTGCGTCCAGCGTGACCAGACCGGTGGGCATCTCAAGCGCGGTTCCCAGGCGACCGCTGAAAGTGTTGGGCTTGCGCTCGGCGGCGAGCATCAGGCTGCCCCGCAGGCGGTACAGCAGGCGCTGCCAGAGCGGCAGGCCACCGCGCGAGCCGGTCAGCATCAGAGCCAGGATGCAGGTGAGCGCGGCCAGCAGGAACGCCAGGTTGCCCACCGCAAAGCGAGCAACGATGAACGTCGTGCCGCCGCTGATTCCCCCCAGCAGCAGGCGCTTGAATGGAATCCCGGCGAACCCTTTCTCGTCGCGACGCAGCACGTGCGATTTGAAATCTGCCGCCAT
>DGDY01000087.1:0-5078 GCA_002385675.1 Anaerolineales bacterium UBA3940
GGCGAGACGCTATCAATCGACACGTACAGCCGGTCCAGGTCGATGTCAATCAAGGCGGAGGAGATGATGCGGTTAAGTAGCGTGCCGTTCGTCGTCACTTCGACCTGCGCCCCGGCCTCTTTTGCCAGCGCCGCAAACTCCATGAAGTCGGGGTGGCTCATCGGCTCGCCATAGCCGCCGAAGTGGATCACCGGCATGCTGGGCAGGTCTTTAAGCTGGTCAATCAATAAACGGAATGTGTCGGCTCGCATCGAGCCGTGCACCTCGCGCCAGGCATGGCGGACGCACATGCGGCAGTTCAAATTGCATGCCGTCGTGATCTCGACGTAGAGCTTGCGAAGCTGATCCATACGCAATTGTGCTGCTTAATTCAGTGTACGCTTCTAGCGCCGAAGGGAGGAGCAGACCGGCCCGGGTGGCGGCGCATGTTTTTATAACAATACGCAGTCAAGCGGCAGCGGGAATACCACAGCTATGATTCAGTATAGGATCCGTTCGCAACACTCTCGAGTGTCAAACATCATATAACAAGTGACAATGGATCACAAGCCCGGCAACTGCCTCTATCAAGATTAATTATTGCAACTCTATCCTGCGTTTGCCGTAGTGATAGGATAGAATCCGGGTTAGTCAAAAGGAGGCGGAGCATGCATGAGACATATCCTCTTGTCGAGAACAAGTATGGTGTAGCCGGGCGCGTGGCGCAGAAGAGCGCGACGCTCGTGCTGCGCGCAGTGATCATTGCCGCTCTGGGCGCTTTCCTGGTCACCGCACGTGCCATCGAGCCGCTGCGTGAGAGCAACGTTCGCGAGAGAATGCGCCGGGTGCGGCTGCCCAGCTTTGTCCGCTAGCGGGGCGCTGCGCCTCGCCGCCCGGATCCGTTGCGTCCGTACTTCTCTCCCCGGCACGCACCGAAAATCGCTTGACACGGATGATTCGGACCAATACAATCCAGATTGATTAGTCAGTTCTGACTATCGACTTATCCGGTATCCGCCAACAGGAGAGCGTGATGTCTCTGCAACAGATCCTCTTGTTTATCCACTCATGGGTTCGCTGGTTGGTGCTGCTGGTCGCCGTGGTTGCGCTGGTGCGGCACGTTCTCGGCTGGCTTCGTCGCGACAATTACGATGGCGCTGCGCGCGGGCTGCTTAGTGCCTTCAGCGGGCTGATCGACCTGAACGTGCTCATCGGGGTGATCCAGCTTATCGCATTCTGGCGCAGCTACTCGGCAGCCGCCGGTGGGTTCCCGATGCCGCAGGTCGAGCATCTGGGCGCGATGCTCATCGCCGCCATCATTGCACACCTGCCTGCCCGGCTGTGGAAAAACTCGCCCGACACCAACCGCTACCGTAACACGGCCCTTGCTATCCTCGTGTCGGTGCTCGTCATCATCGCCGGGATCATGCCGCTGGTCGGCAACCGGTGGGTGTTCCGGGGGCTTTAGCCCATCTCAACTATGACAATCTGGGGATAAACGAGCGAAGCGCCCGCTTGACGAGGCGCTTCGCAGTCGTTGGGCACGTCCCACCCGACACCCGAACTACTCTCTTGACGCTCTCACAAATGTGAGTAACGTTTGTGAGTTCACTATAGCATAATCAGGGCGTCCTGTCCCGCCCGAATCTGACGTTTTCCCTACGACAACCCTACGATCAGCGCGATCAGTAGTTCAACACAACGACCTCATGGATCGGCCCGCGCCCGTTCGCGTGGGAGTTGATGTGACGCCGGGCGTAGACCTGCTCAATGCGGAAGCCTGCATACAGCTTGCGGACAAGCGGATGCTCGGAGTTGCTGAGCATCACCCGCACGCCGCGCCGGTCAAGCTCGCGGAACACGTCCGCCAGCCGCGCCTGCTCGCTCTCCCCGAAGCCGTCCTGTGTGTAGCTCGTGAAGTTCGCCGTATCGCTGAGCGGCATGTACGGCGGGTCGAAGTACACGAAATCGCCGGGGCCGGCGTCTGCAACCGCCTCTTCAAATGACATGTGCGCCAGTTCCACCCCGCGCAACGCCCGCGACGCTGCCCGCAGCCGGGGCTCATCGCAGATGCGGGGGTTGTTGTAGCGGCCCATCGGCACGTTGAACTCGCCCCGGCTGTTGACGCGCCACAGCCCGTTGTAGCACGTCTTGTTCAGGTAGATCATGC
Organism: Anaerolineales bacterium UBA3940; assembly: GCA_002385675.1. Classification (GTDB taxonomy): domain Bacteria; phylum Chloroflexota; class Anaerolineae; order Aggregatilineales; family UBA3940; genus UBA3940. Next base: position 2,150 of record DGDY01000087.1, read on the forward strand.
GGGCCGCACGCTCGACGCGGCTGGCACGCTCGCGCCACCCCGGTTCGCGGTCCAGTCCGCGAATGTGGTAGTAGTACCACAGGCTGTGATGCAGTTTGTGGTGCAGCAGGCAGTCTATCAACGCCTCGACGTCGTCCCGCACGACGCGGTAGACGTTGATCAGCTCGGCGTTGATGTCCGACAGACGGACCGACCGCGCGATCTGCTCGCCCTGCAGGTAAAAGAAAACCGCCCCACTCCCGACAAACGGCTCAAAATACGTGTTCACCGGCTCCGTGGGGAAGAACCTGGCGTACTGCTTTAAGAGGCTGCTCTTCCCGCCGGCCCATTTGAGAAACGGCGCGGCGACCACGCGCGCCGGGGCGCTGCACTGATACTGATCAAGCACCTGTTGCTCGTCCTCCCCGCTTGAGGTTTGCCCTTCATCTTAACTGATAACCGGCAGGAGTGATAACCGTTTGGCGCTGCCGCCGGAATATTTTAAGGTCCACGCGGGAAACCACCCCGCCCCCGGAGAGATTGCCGCCCCTGACCGCATGATGTAATATGAGCATATGACAGACAGACCGGACGATCATGCCGAGCACATCGCGGTTCTGCGGGACGAGGTTATCGAGGGCCTGCAACCGCGCCCCGGCAGTCTGCTGATCGACGGCACACTGGGCGCAGGCGGGCACAGCGCCGCCTGGCTCGACGCGACCGCGCCGGATGGCCGCGTGCTGGCCTTTGACCTCGACCCCGTCGCTATCGGGATCGCGCGGGAGCGGCTGGCAGGCTACGGCGATCGCGTCGAAATCGTCCACGGCTCCTACGAGCGCATGGGCGAGGTCGCGCCGGAGCGAGGCTTCGGCGCGGTGGACGGCGTCCTGCTCGACCTGGGTTTCTCCTCGATGCAGATCGACGACCCGGAGCGGGGGTTCGCTTTCCGCTTCGATGCGCCGCTCGACATGCGCTTCGACCCGACGCAGCCGCTGACCGCCGCCTCGCTTGTCAACGGGCTGTCGGAGTCCGAACTGGCCGACCTGATCTATGAGTACGGCGAGGAGCGCTACTCGCGGCGGGTGGCGCGTGCGATCGTGCAGGCACGGCCCATCCGGCAGACGGGCGAGCTGGCGCAGATTGTCGAGAGAGCCGTGCCGCGCTCGCGGGAGCGCATCCACCCGGCGACCCGCACATTTCAGGCGCTGCGCATCGCGGTCAATGACGAACTCGGCGCGCTGGAGCGCACGCTGCCGCAGGCAGTGAGCCTGCTCAAGCCGGGCGGCAGGCTGGCGGTCATCAGCTTCCACTCGCTGGAGGACCGCATTGTCAAGAACTTCATGCGGGACGAGGCGCGCGACTGCATCTGCCCGCCGGAGGTACCGCGCTGCGTGTGCGATCACGAGCCGAGGCTCAAGGTCATCACGCGCAAGCCGATCACCGCGACCGGCGAGGAGGTCGAGCGCAACCCCCGCGCGCGGAGCGCCAAGCTGCGCATCGCCGAGCGGGTATAGGGCGACGTACGAGGAGCCCCACCAGCCGCAAGCTGCGGTCAGGAGGGGGTTGAGAATTTACCATACAGCCGTACGAACGGACATAGTCGCGTACTCATATGACGGACAACGACTCGAACGAACGGTGGTTCCAACATGCGCTGCAGCAGGCACCGTGGCGCACACAAACCCAGACGACCTCGCTGATGCTGGTGATCGTGCTGCTGGTGGTGGTGATCGGCGCGCTGTATCTCGCGCAGGCCAGCCGCACGGCGGGCGTGGGTCGCCGCCTGCAGGCCCTTGAGGCCGAGCGGCAGCGGCTGGAGCAGCAGAACGCCCAGCTTCGTGCCGAGATCGCCGCGCAGCGCTCGGTGCCGCGCCTCATTGCCGAGGCACAGGCGCTTGGCTATCACCCCGCCGGCAGCGCCGAGGTCGAATACCTGTTTGTTGAGAACGTGCCGCCGCTCGCCCCGCCGACGCCCACCGCTCTCCCTCGCGTCGAGGAGGTCGTGCCGCTGTATGACGAGTCGCTCGAAAGCTGGCTGGCCGATCAGCTTGTCACCTTCCGCATCGGCTTTGCGGAGTTCTGGCAGCGGACGTTCGGCGGCGAGTCCCGGCCTATCGAGCAGGAGGTATTGACGACGCTCACACCCATCCCCGAGCATCTATTTGAGACCTTCCCGGAGCTGGCCCCAACGCTCAGCCCGACGAACACGCCCGAACCACCCGCCGAGGAGCCACCGACGGAGGAGGCTGCCCCCGATGCGTGATTCCCTGAACCGCCGTCTTGGCTTCATCAGCCTGATCCTGCTCGCCTTAACCGGGCTGATCGTGTACCGGCTCATCTCGCTCCAGTTCAGCACGGACACCGCCTACTTCACAGAGACGGCGCTCACCGAGTACAACTACCAGGTGACGCGCCGCCCGCCGCGTGGCGAGATCTACGACCGCAACGGCGTGCTGCTCGCCACGAACGCGATGGAGTACGAGATCGGGCTTTCACCCTCGCTGATCTCCGACCGGGAAGACACTGCGACGAAGCTCTCAGAGGCGATGGGCATCCCGGTCGAGAGGCTGCGTGAGAGCATTGCCAGCGATGCATCTTACGTGCAGCTTGTGCGCCCTGCCCCTGCCGCGATGGGTCAGCGGGTGCTGGAACTCGACCTGAGCGGCGTGGTCGTCAGCCCCATCCCGCGCCGCTACTACCCGCACGGCAGCATGGCGGCGCACGTGCTCGGCTTCGTCGCGCTCGACGATGTCGGCTACTACGGCATCGAGGGGTTTTACGACGAGGAGCTTCGGGGCAAACTGGAGGTTGACCGCCAGAGCCGCATCCCGTTTGAGGCGACCGGCGGCCAGGGCTGGCAGTCCGGCTCCGACATCCACCTGACGCTTGACAGCGACGTGCAGTACCTCGCGGAGTCAACGCTCGCCGAGGCGCTGGCGTCCACCGGGGC
>DGDY01000087.1:5332-16414 GCA_002385675.1 Anaerolineales bacterium UBA3940
ATCGCGCTCGAAGAGGGCATTGTCACGCCGGAAACCACCTACTACGACGACGTGTCCATCGACGTGGGCGGCGCGACCATCTACAACTGGGATCGCGCCGGGCATGGCGTGACGGACATGACGACGCTGCTCGCCAAGTCGCTGAACGTCGGCGCGGCGTGGCTGTCGCTCAACATGGGCCCGACCCGCTACTACAACGGGCTTGATAACTTTGGCTTCGGGCAGAGAACCGGCATTGACCTGGAAGGGGAGATCGCCGGCATGGTGCGCCGCCCCGGCAACGCCAACTGGTACGAGTCCGACCTCGGCACCAACTCCTTCGGGCAGGGGATGGCTGCGACGCCGCTCCAGGTCATCGTCGGGATGTCGGCGATTGCCAACGACGGCCTGATCATGCAGCCGCGCCTCGCTGCGAGCCGGGTGGATGCCAATGGCACCGTGACGGAGTTTGAGCCGACCGTCATCGGGCGCGCCATCTCCGCCGAGACTGCCGCGACGCTCAAGGAGATGCTCACAAACGCCCTGCAGCAGGAGGCCTCCCCGGCGCTCGTGCCCGGCTACCGCGTCGCCGGCAAGACCAGCACCTCCGAGATTCCGATAGCCGGGGGCTACGACCCGGAAAGGACCATTGCGAGCTTCGTCGGCTTCGGGCCGGTGGACGACCCGCAGTTCGTCGTGCTGATCAAGCTGGACAAGCCGACGACCTCGCGCTGGGGCTCGGAGACGGCGGCACCGGTCTTCGGGCGGTTCGTCTCGCGGCTGGTCGTGCTGATGGAAATCCCGCCGGATGATGTGCGGACGGCGGGGATCGGGGGCGGGTAAGCCTCACCCGCGCCGCCCGGTTAGGGTTGCATTCTGACCTGCGCTATAATGGCTGCCGAGCAGACCACTCAGCTACCTGTGGAACGGTATGTCAGGACTGACACTTGAATTCATCATCCGCTCGCTGACGAGCCAGCCGCTTGAGGGCAGCCGCCAGGTCGAGAGCGTGGTTATCGACTCGCGAGAGGCGCGACCGGGCGTGGTCTTCGCCGCGCTGCGCGGCGAGCACGCCGACGGGCACGACTACGTTGCCGATGCGCTACAGCGCGGCGCGATTGCCGCTATCGTCGACCGCGAGCTGGACCTGCCCTACCCGCTGATCGACGTGCGCGACGAGGCCACCTGGCGCGCGATGCCGCTGCCCAGGCCGCCGCTCATCCTCCACACAAACAACGTGCTCCTCGCCCTGCAGCGCGTCGGCCGCAACTGGACGCACCAGTGGCTCGACCTGCCGGGCCGCCGCATCATTGGCATTACGGGCAGCGTCGGCAAGACGACGACCAAAGAACTGACCGCGCAGGTGCTTTCCACGCGCTACAGCACGCTCCGCAGCGAGAAGAGCTACAACAACGAGATTGGCATCCCGCTCAGCGTGCTGAAGCTGCGCGACCGGCACGAGCGGGCCGTGCTGGAGATGAGCATGTACGTCCCCGGCGAGATCCGTCTGCTGACGGAGATCGCGCCGCCGCAGGTCGGCGTCGTGACGCTCATTGCGCCGGTCCACGCCGAGCGCGCGGGCAGCATCGAGGCCATCGTCGAGGCCAAGTCCGAGCTTGTCGAGGCGCTGCCCCCCGCACCGGAGGGGATCGCCATCCTGAACTACGACGACGAGCGGGTGATGTCGATGGCGTCCCGCACCGACGCCGAGATCGTCACCTACGGGCTGACCTCCCGTGCCGACCTGTGGGCGGAGGACATCCAGGGTCTGGGGCTGGACGGTATCCGCTTCTGGCTGTGCGGCGGCGATCGCTTCGGCAACCAGCGCTACGCCGTCAAGCTGCCGATGCTGGGCCGCCACAGCGTGCAGACCGCGCTGCGCGCCGCTGCCGTCGGGCTGGTGGAGGGCCTGCACTGGGAGGAGGTCATCCGCGGCCTGCAGGACAACGCGCGGCAACTCCGCCTGATCGCCGTCGCCGGGCCAAACGGCTCGGTGATCCTCGACGACACCTACAACGCCAGCCCACCCTCGACCATCGCCGCGCTGAACCTGCTCAACGACCTCGTGGACGGGCGGCGCATCGCCGTGCTCGGCGACATGCTGGAGCTGGGCAGCTACGAACGGCAGGGCCACCACGACGTGGGCATCCGCGCCGCGCAGGTCGCCGACCTGCTGGTGACGGTCGGGGAACGTGGCAAGCTCATCGCCGAGGCCGCCCGGCGGCACCGTCGGCGCCGCCGCCCGCAGATCAGCGTGTTCGACAGCGCAGAGGAGGCGGCGGACTTCCTGCTCCGCGAGGTCCGCAGCGGCGATACCATCCTTGTCAAAGGCTCGCGCGCGGTGGGGATGGAACGCATCGTCGAGATTCTTCAGCAGGCCGTGCAGCCGGGGAAGCAGTAGGTCATGCTGACTCACTGGGTGCATAACATGGCGCGGCAGATACGGCTGCACCGCTTTTGGGTGCGGGTAGCCGTGCGGATCGTTGACCGGCTACGGCGGGGGTGGCAGGCATGAGAAACACCGCGACCGCCTTCGCTCTTGCCATCGGCGGGCTGACCTTCCTCGTCACCGTCATCTGGGGCGACCCGTTCATCGAGATCCTGCGCCGCCTGAAGATCGGCAAGAAGGTCCGCGTGGAGATCGCGGACGTACACAGCGAGAAGATCGGCACGCCGACGATGGGCGGGCTGCTCATCCTGCTGCCGGTACTCGTGGTGACGGTCGGCCTGAACGTCGTCAACCTCATCGGCCCGGAGGTCAACCTCACCGGGCGCTCGATCCTCTTGCCGCTGCTCGTGCTCGTCTACTATGGCGTGCTCGGCGCGGTTGACGACTGGGAGGGCATCCGGGGGCGGCGCGTGGTCGGCGAGGGCATCTCCGCCCGGCTGAAGTTCACCGCGCAGCTTGTCGGCGCGATCGGCGTGGCATTTGTGCTGTACTACGTCCTCGAAACCCGCTCGCTCGCCATCCCCGGCATCCAGTTTGCGATCCCGCTGCCGCCGTACCTGTACATCCCGATTGCGGTGTTCGTCATCGTCGGCATGTCCAACGCCGTCAACCTGACGGACGGGCTTGACGGGCTGGCAGGTATCATCACAGCAAGCGCCTTCGCCGCCTATGGCATCATCGCGCTGCTGCAGGGGCAGGTGTTCCTCGTGCAGTTCGCCTTTACGATGGTGGGGGCGTGCTTCGCGTTCCTGTGGTTCAACGCGCACCCGGCACAGCTTTTCATGGGCGATACCGGCTCGCTGGCGCTCGGCGCGACGCTGGGCACGGTCGCGCTGATGACCGGCCAGTGGCTCATCCTGCCCATCATCGCGATCATCCCGGTCGCAGAGACGACCTCGGTGATGCTGCAGGTGCTCTCGGCCAAGCTGAGCCGCCGCCTGCTCGGCGAGGACCGACGACTGTTCCGGCGCACGCCACTGCACCATCACTTCGAGCTGGGCGGCTGGAGCGAGACGCAGATCGTGCAGCGCTTCTGGCTGATCGGCCTGCTGGCGAGCATCGTCGGCGTGGCGCTGGCGCTGCTGTAGCGGCTTCGCCTGCCGCCCCCACCCGGCAATCAATTGCCGGGCTCAAAGACGGCATTTGCCGCCAGGCGCCCTCCGGACGCACGTCCGCCTGCGGCGGACCCCGCCCCCTCCGGGGACGGAGTCCCGCAGGGACTTTGCGGGATAGCTTCGCTATCCCTTATAGCCGGGGAATTGATTCCCCGGCCACTGGCTGCCCTTCTATCACCCCTCCCCACTCTTCACACATCAAAAAAAGTGCCCTATAATGGTCGCAGTTATCTAATTAATTCCCCACGAATTGCCCCGACGCCCTTATGCCAACCCGGTGGGAGATAAGCGACAGGAGGAACAGTGATGGCAACCGATGTAGACCGCAAGCGTGCTGAGGAGATCATCCAGGTAGAGCATGAGGTCTACGCCCCACCCGAAGAGATACTGCGGCGAGCGCATATCTCACGTGAGGACTACGAGCGCTACCGGCAGCAGGGGGAGCAGGACCCGGTGGCGTTCTGGGAGGAGCGCGCCCGCGAGCTCGTCGAGTGGTACGAGCCATGGGAGCAGGTGCTCGATGAGAGCGAGGCCCCGTTCTACAAGTGGTTTGTCGGAGCTAAGACGAACATCGTCCACAACGCCCTCGACCGCCATGTGCTCACCTGGCGTAAAAACAAGATCGCGCTGATCTGGGAAGGCGAGACGGGCGAGGTCCGCACCTTCTCCTACTTCCGGCTCAAGCAGGAGGTCGACCGCTTCGCGAACGTCTTGAGGGGGATGGGCGTGCGCAAGGGCGACCGCGTCACGATCTACATGGGGCGCATCCCGGAGTTGCCGATCGCGATGCTGGCCTGCGCCAAGATCGGCGCGGTGCACTCCGTTGTGTACGGCGGCTTCAGCGTTGAGGCGCTCGCCGAGCGCATCGAGGACGCGCAGAGCAAGGTGCTCATCACCGCCGATGGCGGCTACATGCGCGGCAAGATCGTGCCGCTCAAGAACACGGTAGACGAGGCAGTAGCACGCTCGCCGGTCGTCGAAACGGTGATCGTCGTGCAGCGCACCGGGCACGAAGTCAACATGGAGGTCGGGCGCGACTTCTGGTATCACGAACTGGCGAAGCTGCCCATCGCCAACGGCGGCAGCCCGACCGAGGTGATGGACGCCGAAGACCCGCTCTACATCCTGTACACGTCGGGCACGACGGGCAAGCCGAAGGGCGTGCTCCACACGCACGGCGGCTACCAGGTCGGGATCGCCGCCACCCTCAAATGGGCCTTCGACATCGACGATGAGGATCGATGGTGGTGCGCCGCCGACCCCGGCTGGGTGACCGGGCACTCGTACATTGTGTACGGGCCGCTGATCCTCGGCGCGACGAGCTTCATGTACGAGGGCGCGCCGGACTACCCCTACCCCGACCGCTGGTGGCGCATGGTCGAGCACTACGGCATCACCATCCTGTACACCGCGCCGACGGCGATCCGCGGGCTGATGCGCTTCGGCGATGCCTGGGCGCAGCGGCATGACCTGTCCAGCCTGCGCATCCTCGGCTCGGTGGGCGAGCCCATCAACCCGGAGGCCTGGCGCTGGTATCACCGGGTCATCGGGCAGGGCCGCTGCCCCATCATCGATACCTGGTGGCAGACGGAGACGGGCGCCTTCATGATCACGCCGCTGCCGGTCACCGACCTTAAGCCGGGTTCGGCGACCAACCCCTTCCCCGGCATCATCGCAGATGTGGTCGACGAGAACGGCAATCCGTGCGGGCCGAACGAGGATGGCTACCTGGTCATCAAGCGGCCCTGGCCCGCCATGTTGCGCACCATCTACGGGGACCCCGACCGCTACGTCGAGCAGTACTGGAGCCGCTACGCCGACAAGGGCTACTATCTGGCAGGCGACTCCGCCCGGCGCGACGAGGACGGCAACTTCTGGATCATTGGCCGCATCGACGATGTGATCAAGGTGGCGGGCTACCGGCTTGGCACTGCCGAGATTGAGAGCGCGCTGGTCAGCCATCACGCCGTCGCCGAGGCAGCCGTGATCGGCATCCCCGATGAGGTGAAGGGCAACGTGATCTACGCCTACGTCATCCTCCGTGAGGGACTTGACCTGGACCTCAACCCGGAGGACCCGCAGGGCGACCTGATCGCGCGGCTCAAGCAGCACGTCCGCCACGAGATGGGGCCGATCGCGGTGCCTGCGCACATCGAGATCGTCGAGAGCCTGCCCAAGACGCGCTCCGGCAAGATCATGCGGCGCGTGCTGCGCGCCCGCGCACTCGGCGAGGAGGTCGGCGACATTTCGACCCTGGAGCAGTAACCGGACGTAAGGAGCGCGTGCGCCAGCGCGTCGAAAAGCACGACAAGTCACACAGAGGCCGGGCATATGCCCGGCCTCTTGTTGGGCTAAAAATAAACCAAACAGGTATTTATTTAACATTTACTGTGTGGTTAGGACTTTTTTAGGCCAAAAACGCTATTCTTTAAGCATCGTACGCTGGGGCGCGTCTGCCTTTATCTCAATCCCTTTTCGTGTGCAGGCGCAGTGACGAGGAAGGCTCATGGGTGAGGGTACAGGTTCAATAGGCGCTGCAGCCGTGGCGCTCGTCGCCATCGTGCTGCTGTTCATCGCAATGATGTTCGTCTTTGGCGTTCTCGGCGGGGGCTAACGCCCGACGACCGGCTAGATCGTGGGATCGTTTCGTCAGACTGGAAGTGAGGGATCGTAATGGGTCAAAGTGAAACAGGTGTGGGCGGGCTGACCGCCATACTCGTTGCCATCGTCGCTATCCTGACGATGCTGTTCATCCTGGACGCCTTCACCGACGGCGGCAACTTTACCATGTGGCCATTCACCAGTGGCGGCTTCATGGCGCTGCTGCCCGCGCTGTTCTAACTTAGCTCGTTAGCCCATCTGCCCCGTGAGGCATCTCACTGCCCGCGGGGCAGATGTTATCTCAAAGCTATACCTCTCCCCCTCCGGGTGTGCAGTGTCCGGCACCACACTCACTACCCGGAGGGGGTTTCTGATTCATACAGCGGCAACCCCGTCGTCGGGGTACATAGAAAAGGCCGGGCAGCGTGAGCCACCCGGCCTTTTGCTTATCGACAGGCTTGAGCGCAGGCCATCACTATGGCCGCGTCATGCCCTCCACGGCCTGCGGACCGCCAACGTCGAGCAGGCTGTCATACAGCACCTGAAGCACATACTCGCCGTTGTGAGCGAACGCGCCGGGGTCCTTGGAGACAAACTGGTAGTTGTAGGCAGCACGGAGCAGCGTCGGCGTCCAGCTCGGGTAGGCTGAGCCATCCTCCGTCATCCAGTACGGATAGCGCGCGCCGTCGTACACGATGGGCGTGCCGATCGTGTCCGCCGCGTACGCCCGGATGGCCGCATACAGCGCCTCGTACATGGTCTCGATCTCCATCGCGAGGCCTTCCTCAGCGTCGCCGTCGCCATCGTAGTCTATCGCCGCCGGGCCAGCCGGCTGGCGGATCGTCCTGATGTCGCTCGTGCCGTGGCACATCTCGCACATCTGGTCCTGGACGTTAAGCCCGTGCGGGCTGTGGCACTCCTGGCAGGAGTCAAACCCGCCGATATGACGGAAGCGACCGACGTAGCTCTGCCCGTCATACTGGGCCATACCGGCTGCCTCGGAACCGAAGAGCGTCGCGCCTGCCGCGAAGTAGTGCGGGTTGCGGAAGCGCAGCACCGGGGAGACGGTGTCACTGCCGACGCCCGCCGACGCGATCGCCGCGTTGATGCTCGCGGTCGACTCGCGGCCCTGGTGGCAGTTCAGGCACAGATTGCTCTGCGGGTCGTCCTCAAAGCCGATTGTCGCACCGCTGGGGAAGGTCACCTGCTCAACCTGATACACCGCGAACGTCTGGAGGTCGCTGTGGCAGGTGGAGCAGGCCAGCGAGGCCGAAGGCGAATGCGGCCCGGTCTCGCCGGTAGCGATCGTCTGCGGAAGCCCCTCAGCCGTGTGGCAGCGGGCGCAGGTGCTCGGCACGAAGCCGTCCTCATCCCAGTGGCGGAAGGCCTCACCCACCGTCGCGAAGTGGCCGGGGTCATCCCGGTGCGCGGTGCTGAGGTCAACCGGCTCGGAGAGTTCCTCGTTGAGCGAGGCCGTCGAGTCGTACAGAAGCTGGATCACGTACTTGGCGTTGTGCGCGTACGCGCCATGATCCTTCAGCGACGCCTGGAAGTTGAAGGCCGCCTTCAGCAGCCGGGGCGTGAAGGCCGTGTAGCTGTTGTCACGCACCGACTCGTCCTCGTCGGCGACACCGTTCCCGTTGGTGTCAACGAACCAGTACGGGTGGCTGGCCTCGTTGTAGGCGATAGGCGTGCCGGTGACCTCGGCAGCGTAGCGCTGGATGGCGGTATAAAGCTGCTCGCGCAGGCCCTCGACCTCGTAGTAGATACCCTCCTCGATGTTGCCGTCGCCGTCGTAGTCCGCCAGCGAGCCTTCCATGCGGATGTCACGCAGGCTCTCTGCGCTGGTGACGCCGGTATGGCAGGTCGCACAGGACTCGACGCGGACCTCAAGCGAGTGCGGGCTGTGGCACTCCGAGCAGGTGTTGAATTCCTCGACATGCTCGAAGCGCGGCTGGTAGCGGAGCCCCTCGTACTCGAAGCCGCCCTGCGCATCCGAGCCGAGCAGCGTCGCCGCAGCAGCGTGATAGTGGATGTTGACAAAGCCCAGGTCGGGGCTTGCCTCGTCCTCGCTGCCCTCCAGCCCGGCCCTGGCGATGGCGTCAACGACCTGCACGGTTGAAGCGCGGCCCTGATGGCAGACCATGCAGCGCGACGACTCCTCAAAGCCGGAGATCTCGACGCCCGATGGGAAGCTGACGGCGTTCAGCGAGGCGGTTGTGTCGTTGTGGCACGCCTCACAGGAGACGACAGTGCCCGTTGGTGCGGGCTGATCCACAACACCCACCTCGCTGCCATCCGCACCGAGGTAGTCCAGATAGCCGGGGGTGCTGTGGCAGCGGGCGCAGGCGGGCTCGATCTCGCCCTCCTCGTCCCAGTGGACGAACGCCTCGGAATCTGCCGCTGCATGCGCGGAACTCGCCCACTCGTCGTAGAAGGGAGCCTCGGATACAGCAGCTTCAGCCGCCGGGCACTCCGGGCAGTCAGGGCACGGGGCAGCGGTTGGGCAGACCTGCGCCGCATCCGTCTGACCCGCTCCTGTCTGGGCCGCCTCAGGCGTACCGGGTTGCCGGGCGCACGCTGCCAGGGCGAGCACGAGCAGCAGCGCGCCTATCAGGAAACATAAACGCTTGATCAAGTTCTTGCTCCTCTCCCAACAGGGGTGATGTGCCCCGGGCCGCCGGTCCGCGCGACACCGGAGAGACAATCAGGCAGCACCTGTGAACCGGCGTCCCGGTGCACAGGTAGCACTTTCAAATATGGGGCAAAGTGCGCACAGGTTGGAGTGTCAGTCCTCACAAACGTTCGGGATACTTGTCACAATCCTGTGCGCGACTATAGGCTACCTGACGCATCGAACAGGCCGCCGCATGGGTAGAAAGCCCCAGGAACGGCGGCCCGGGCACATCCCGCACCCCCTTTCGTTTCCGAACGTTATCCGCACCAGATGCCCCAATTTGACGTGCTGACCAACTTCGCACAAACTAGACAAGAATCGACCCGTAGCGGTAGACTTCCCGTAGCGCCTTTCATTCCCTTGAACCAGAGCAGGAGTCCCCATGACCGATCCTCTAGCTGGCAAACGCGTCCTCGTGCTGGGGCTGGCACGGCAGGGCACCGCGCTGGCGAAATGGCTGGTCGACATCGGCGCGCACGTGACGATCAGCGACTTGCGCACCGAGGACGAACTCGCCGACGCGCTGGCGGACCTCGACGGCCTGCCGATTCAGTACGTGCTTGGCGACCACCCAATGCACCTCCTGACCCGCACCGACCTCGTCTGCCTGTCCGGCGGCGTCCCGCTGGACATCCCTATCGTGAAGGAGGCCCGCAAGCGGGGCATCCCGCTTAGCAACGATGCCCAGTTGTTCATGGAGCGCTGCCCCTGCCACGTGATCGGCATCACCGGCTCGGCGGGGAAGACGACAACCACCGCGCTCGTTGGCAAGATGTGCGAGGAAGCGGGGATGCTGCCCTGGGTCGGCGGCAACATCGGCAACCCGCTCATCTCCGACCTCGCCTACATCAAACCCAACGACATCGCAGTGATGGAACTGTCGTCCTTCCAGCTTGAGATCATGACGGCAAGCCCGCACATCGCTGCTATATTAAACATAACACCTAACCACCTCGACCGTCACAAGACAATGGAGGCCTATATCGAGGCCAAGGCGCGCATCCTCGACAACCAGATCGCCGGGGACGTGGCGGTGCTCAACCGCGACGAGCCGAACGCGTACAACCTACGCAGCCGCGCCGAGCACGAGCTGTCGTTCTTCAGCGCGACGGTCCCTGTTGAGGTCGGCGCGTGGCTGGTTGGCGAGAAGGTCGTGTGCCGCCGCATCTTCACCGAGCCGATGGAGACGGTCTGCGAGGTCAGCGAGATTCCGCTGCGGGGCTCCCACAACGTCCTGAACGTGCTCGCCGCCTGCGCGATTGCGGGGTCAGCGGGCGTGCCGATTGACGCCATGCGGCAGGCCATCATCAACTTCAAGGCCGTGCCGCACCGCCTCGAAGTCGTGCGCGATTGGATGGGGATCAGGTTCGTCAACGATTCCATCGCCACCGCGCCGGAGCGTGTCATCGCGGCGCTGGAAGCGTTTCAGGGCGAGTCGATCGTGCTGCTGCTCGGCGGACGTGACAAGAACCTCCCCTGGGACGAGTTGATCGAACTGGCCGTCCGGCAATGCCATGCTATCATTGGGTTTGGAGAGATTGGCCGGATGATCGTCGAGAAGGCAGCGGCGGAGCGCGCCCGGCAGGAGGCAACGACACGCATCGAGCAGACCTCGACGCTGGAGGAAGCCGTCTGGCAGGCGGCGCGGCTGGCGAACGAGGGCGACGTTGTGCTGCTCTCGCCGGGCGGCACGAGCTACGACGCCTACAAGGACTTCGCCGAGCGCGGCGACGCCTTCCGCAAGCTGGTTAGCCGGTTGTAACCCTCACCCCTAACCCCTCTCCCGGACGGCCACTATCGTGGCCTGGGAGAGGGGACGCGAAAAGGTTACAAAGGAAGATTGACGTGGATGGGGCAGGAAGGCGCAGCCAAAGCATCTCACAGCCGCCAGCAGGCAGCTTCGTCGGGAAGCGACACCGGCTGAAGCCATCTTGGGGGAGCACCTGCGATCTCGCAGATTAAACGGGGGCGAAGTTCCGCCGGCAGGTCGTGCTGGGCCGGTTCGTGGTAGACTTCTACTGTCACGAGCAGCGCCTCATCATTGAACTTGACGGCACCGTACATGATCAGCCCGACATAGCAGCCCGCGATCAGGAACGCCAGATCTGGCTGGAGGCGCACGGTTATCGAGTACTTCGCTTTCGGAACGAGGAAGTGCAGACGGAGCTTGATCAAGTCCTTGAAGCAATCAAGAATACCCTGACTGCAAACGCCCTCCCCCTCTCTCGGTCGCTGGGAGAGGGGGTGCGGCGCAGCCGCTG
>DGDY01000034.1:0-7493 GCA_002385675.1 Anaerolineales bacterium UBA3940
TAGCCCCCTCTCCCGGTCGCGACCCGCGGTCGCTGGGAGAGGGGAAGATATGTCACTCAGCGCCCCTCTCCCAGGCACACCTTGCCCCCGGGGAGGGGGCATTCCTCATTCAATCGCCGTCCATGACTGCGCGTAGGGGGCGTCCGCCGTCCACTGGCCGTCGACCCTCAGCCCGCGCGCAAAGAAGCTGTACGAGCGCTGGGCGTTCGGCGTGAAGAGCGACTCGCCGGGCTGATCCGCCTCGATCCAGCGCACCCACTCATTCCGCCCCGACGTGTCGTCGCGGTAGTAGATCTCGTAGCGCACAATCTGCGATGGGTCGCTGGCCCGCCACTTGACGAGCGCCGCCGTGCGCGTCACATCCAGCAGCGGCAGCACCGTAACGATCGGGTCGCCCATCGGCTCGATGAGAATGACCGGCGAGCCGCCGATCATGTAGCCCGCCGCCGGGTCGCCATTGTGAGCCCGGTTCGTCGCTGGCTGGAGCGGGAAGTGATACGCGCCATCCGGGGCGGGCGTTATGATCTGGCGCTCGCCGCTCGGCAGGATCATCTCCGCCTGTTCGCCGCGGGCCGGTATGGCGACCTCACCCGCCTGCCCGCTCTCGTCCCATACAACCGTGATGATCTGCTGCGTGTCCGGCTTCGAGAAGATCATCCGCTGCCGCCCGTTCTGCGTATACCCGGTTAGCGGGATCACCGGGCTATCACCGAAGACCTCTGCCACGACGCGGTAGGCGCGATACGCAGGGCGCTCGGTGCCCGGCTCGGGGTGCTGGTTGAAACACAGGTTATCGGCGCGGTTGCGCACAAGCCCCAGCGCATCGCCCCAGCAGGCCGCTCCGTCCTCGCACAGGCTGCCGTCGTGCGGCGGGAAGGTCGTACCCGCCGGCTGGTTGCCGCAGTCGTCGTATAGCTGGAAGTGGAACAGCTTGTCCGCCCCGCCGAGAATGGCGAACGTCGCGTTCTGGATGATGTATGACGCCTGCTCCTGCATCGAGGCACGCCACACGATCTGATCCGGGCGTGTGGCCCACTGCGGGCCGGGGTAATCGTCCCACACGGCCACGCCGGACTCGTTCAGCCAGATAGGGATATCGCCCAGCCCGTGCGTCGCCAGCAGCGTCTCGAGCCGCTGGATCGCGTAGAACGAGTCAGACGGGTGGCTGTAGGCGTGCAGCGCCACCATATCGAACGGGTAGCGCCCCTCGACAGGCTGCTCGTCGTTCTTGTAGATGTCAAGCAGGCGGTAGATGAAGTCGGGCTGCTCAAACAGCACCAGCCCGCCGATCATGATCTGCGCCTCCGGATCGGCCTGGCGCGCGGCGATGTAGGCCACCTTCAGCAGGCGGGCGTAGTCTTCGACGCTCCCCTGCCAGAACAGCGTGAAGTCGGGCTCGTTCCACACCTCCCACACGCGCACGCCCGCGCCTTCCGGCCAGCCCTCGCGCTGGGCCAGCACGCCGCCCGGCTTGTAGCGCTCGACCGCATGGAACACGAACTCCGCCCAGGCATTGTCGGGGTTAAGCTGCTTGCCGGGGGCGGGTGTATCACTGCCATCGGCGAAGATCGGCTGGTGGATGTGCCCCGGAACCGCGCCCTCCCCCCGGTAGATATCCGGGAAGCCGAGCAGGATCGCCTCGGTGTGCAGGCCATAGATCACGTCGTTGCGGACGGTGTTGTCATACAGCGCCCAGTTGTAGTTGTTCGGCTGCTGCTCGATCTCGCTCCAGTAGATCGGGAAGCGATCCCACCCGGCGCCCGCGTCGATGCCCCGGTGGAAGCGCTCGTCGTCCGTCTCGTGCTGTGCGCTGCTGATGAAGTTGATGCCCAGCCGCTCGGAGTACAGCGCGCCCTCGCGCGGGCGGGGGATGACCGGCGTGGCGGTCGGCGTGGGGCTAGCAGCCGGTGTTGGCGTAACAGCGAGAGTGGGCGTCGGGCTGGGCAGCACGCCCGGCTCGGTCGGCGCGAGCGTCGGCACCTGCGTGATGCCGCTGATGTCGAGCGTCGGCTCCGGCAGCGCATCGCCCCCCAGCCCCGGCGTCGCTCCGAACGGGCCGACGCGGAGCGGTGTTGCCGTCACATACACGATGTAGGGCGTAATGGTCGGCTCGACACCCGGCGGGACGTAACCTTCGGGCGTCGCGGTCACGTAGATGATGTAAGGCGTCGGCGTGGGCTCGGGTGGAGGCCCGGCGCCCTCCGGCGTGGCCGTCACGTAGATAATATACGGCGTCGGCGTGGGGGTTCCCGCCGCCCCGGCGACCTCACCGCCCGGCGTCGGCGAGACGCGGATGATGCGCGGGGTCGGCGTGGGCGCGCCACCCGGCAGCGCCCTGCACGCACCGAGCACCACAGCAGCAGCGGCGAGTACAAACAGCAGGGTCAGGATGGCGCGTCGCGAACGGTGATCAGACATGAAATCATCTCGTTACAGGTCGAAGCCCGGCTGCAGCCGGCGGCGAACAGCCCTATCATACCACAGGCGCAGAAGTCTGCCGTAAGCGGCCCTTCCGTCTGAATCGCGGAAGGCTGGAAAGACCGGAAAACACGGATACCGTCCCCACGATTCGAGTCTGGACGGGAGCCGCGACGTTTAGTCGCGGCGGCTCCTCCTAGCGGCGCATTTTCCCCACCACAGCCGCGACGTTCAGTCGCGGCGGCTCTTTCCACCATTACCTCTTTATTACCAATAAATCACTCCTCTGCCTATGCGCATCCGGTACAATATGGACAGGACCCCCTCTGACCGCAAATCGCCGGGGAGGAAAGGAGAGGAGCAAATGGCATACCCCGACTTTTACAATCCGCAGCGCGTCGGCGAGATGTTCCGCCCGGACGTGGAAGCCGTGACGCGGGCCGGACGCGAGGCGGGCCTGTCCCCCGCTTCGGAGGATGAGCGCCGCGTGCTGTTGCTGCTTGTCGACCCGCAGGTTGACTTCATTCACGTGGATGGTGCGCTGAGCGTGCCCGGCGCGGTGGACGACACCCGCCGCACGATCGAGTGGCTGTTCGAGCATGTGGGTGAGATCACGACCATCGCTGCCTCGTTCGACACGCACACCCCCATGCAGATCTTCTACCCCGGCTGGTGGGTCAGCCCGGAGGGCAAGCACCCGCAGCCCTACACACTCATCACGCCGGAGGATGTGGACTCCGGGCGCTGGTGCCCGACCGTCGAGGAGGAGTGGTCGGTTGAGTACGTGCACCGGCTCGCCGAGCAGAGCCGCAAGGTGCTGACCATCTGGCCCTACCACACCATGCTCGGTACGCCGGGCCACGCCATGACGCCCGCGCTCTATGAGGCCGTCGCTTACCATGCCGCCGCCCGCAGCACCGCGCCTGAATTCCTGATCAAGGGCCGGATCCCCAAAACCGAGCACTATTCGATGCTGGAGCCGGAGGTCAAGGTTCCGGAGGAGCCGGGCGGCACGCTCAACCTCGACTTCATTAACTTCATCGCGCAGTACGACCTCGTGTACATCGCCGGGCAGGCCAAGAGCCACTGCGTGCTGGAGACGACTCGCTCGCTCATCAACCACTTCAGCGAGGAGCGCCCCGAACTGATCCGGCGCTGGCGCGTGCTGACCGACTGCACCTCGTCCGTCGCCCACCCCGAGGTAGACTTCGAGGCGATGGCCAACGAGGCATACGCCCACTTCGTCGACGAGTACGGCCTCCAATTGGTAACGACAGCCGATCCGCTCGGCTAGCCTCAGCACTCTTTAGCAGCAGCACTTCCCCGGTCGCTCCGCGTGCAACTAACGCGGAGCGGCTGTGTTATAACCTGAGGCAACGCCTTAGGCAGGCCCGTATAGCACCATGATGCCGCCAGCAAAAAGGAAACACGATGACAACTACAGACCACCGTGTCGCGCTCGTGACCGATAGCACCTGCGACATCCCCAGAGACATCGCGCGCAGCCATGACATCATCATCGTGCCTCAAATGCTGATCTGGGGCACCGAGGAGCTTCGCGACCACATCGACATCTCACCCAAAGAATTCTACGAGCGGCTCGCCCGCGACCCGGCCCATCCTTCCTCTTCCCAGACGGACATTCGCACCTTCCGTCAATTGTTTGAGGAACTGCGGGATGCAGGCACTCGGGAAATCCTGCTCATCCTGCTGAGCGACCAGTTCAGCGGCACAATCACCTCTGCGCGGCAGGCCAGCGACCTCGTCAAGGGCGTGACTGTCCACATCGTCAACTCAATGACCGCGTCAATGGGGCTTGGCTTTCAGGTGCTGGCCGCTGCCCGCGCACGCGCCGAGGGCGGCACGGTGGCGGACATGATCGCGGCGGCGGAGGCCGTCCGCGAGCGCATCCACCTGCTGCTGTCGGTCGAGACGCTGGAGTACCTGCACCGGGGCGGGCGCATCGGCGGCGCGGCCAAGCTGATCGGCACGGCGCTGCAGCTCAAGCCCATGCTGGAAGTCAACGCGCGGCTGGGGCGCGTGGAGCCGGTCGAGCGCACGCGGACGCGCCGGAGGGCGATCCAGCGGCTGTACGAAGTCTTCTGCGAGCGGGTGGACCCCGCCCGACCCGCCCGTATCGCCGTGATGCACGGCAACGCGCTGGAGGATGCAGAGGCACTCGCCGAGCGGGTCCGCAATGACTACAACCTCATTGAACTGATCGTCACAAGCACGTCACCGGTCATCGGCGTGCACACCGGGCCGGGCGCGCTCGGCCTGTGTGGTTACAACGAACCGGACTAGCCACGAGCCTTATTCTACTTTATGAGGGGGATTGATATGAGCAAACAGCCTTATCGCATCGCACTGATTACGGACAGCACGAGTGACCTGCCGCAAAACCTGCGCGACGAGTACTGCATCTACGTCGCGCCGCTGTATCTGCTGTGGGGCAACGAGCAGTACCGTGACGGTGTCGATATTACCGCCGAGGAGTTCTACGAGCGTCTGCCCCGTTCTACCATCCACCCAACGACCTCACAGCCCACCCCGGGCGACTTTATGAACCTGCTGGAGCAGGCCAAGCGTGACGGCGCTGAAGAGGCTGTGATCATTACGATCAGCGACAAGCTCAGCGGAACGTACGACTCGGCCCTCCAGGCCGCCGAGATGGTGGACATCCCGGTGCACGTGTTCGACTCACGCTCGGTGTCGATGGGGCTTGGCTTTCAGGTGCTGGCCGCCGCCCGCGCGCGTGATGCAGGTGGCGATGCGCAGGCCATGCTGGCCGCCGCCGAGAAGGTCCGCCAGCACATCAACATCATCTTCACTGTCGATACGCTCGAATACCTGCACCGGGGCGGGCGTATCGGCGGCGCAGCCAAGCTGATCGGTACGGCGCTCCAGCTCAAGCCGCAGCTCATCATGAGCGCCGAGAGCGGCGTCATCGAGGCTGGCGCGAAGGTCCGCACCCGCAAGAAGGCGCTCGAGAGCGTCTTCACGGCCTTTGTGGAGAAGTTGAACGGCCACCGCAATCTGCACATCACTGTGCTGCACGTCTGCGCGCAGGAAGAGGCGGAGCAGCTCGCCAAGCGGCTGCAGGATCAGTACCACGTGGACGAGTTGATCATTACCAGCACATCGCCGGTCATCGGCGCACACGCCGGGCCGGGGACAGTCGGCGTAGTTGGCTACGCCGAGGTGGAATAAGGCGCGCTTCCACAGGCCAGCAGTCTGTTCACATCCCCCTCCCGACCTCGCCATAACGGCGTCGCACCCGGTTAACCTCCCCTCACGCTGAGGGAGAAGCCAAACAAAGCGAGGTCCGGAGGGGGTGTTTTACGAAGCGCCCTTCCGTTAGAAAGAGCCGCCCAACCTCCCCACCCCGGTTGACCTCCCCCTGCCAACTGCCTAAACTTTAGGTGACATCACCAGGAACGAGGTAAGGAGACATCATGGAAATCCGCACACCTGCGCACGTCCAGCGCGCACTTGACGATCTCGGTCTGGGTATCCGCGTCCGCGAGCATGATGCACCGACCGCCACCGCCGAGGAAGCCGCTGCCGCCGCAGGCTGCGAGCTTGGCGCTATCGTAAAGAGCCTGTGCTTCACCGTCAACGGCGAGCCGGTGCTGATCCTCACCGCTGGCGACCAGCGCGTCGATGAGCGGAAGATCGGCGAGTTGTACGGCGTGAGCCGCAAGAAGGTTCGCATGGCCGACCGCGACACGACAATCGCCGTGACCGGCTACGAGCCGGGCGGAGTGCCGCCCATCGGGCTGGCTACGACCCTGCCCGTGCTGGTCGATGAAACGCTGAGGCGCTACGAGATAGTCCATGCCGCCGCCGGAGCCAGCAACGCGACGTTCCCCATACCGTTCCAGACGCTTGTGCAGATCACGGACGGGCGGATAGCAGACATTGCGAAAGGCTGAGACTGCTCGCGCGATGGGCAGGGCTGTGTGCTCGTGTTTCATCCCCGCCCGATTTCGACTAGAATAAGAGCATAGGTTTCATCTCAAGCCTATCATTATGCTGAGAGGAAAGAATGCTATGGCAACGGTGACGGCACGACGATCCCGCATCCCCTGGCTGGTAGTGACACTGCTGGCCGCCAGCGCCCTGCTCTCGTCCTGCAACCTGGGCCAGCAAGCGCCCCCTGAACCGCTGTTCACCCCGCCGGCGGATGGCGACCTGTTCCCACAGGACATCCCCCAGCAGCCGGCGGAGACACAGCCGCCGCTGGTCGAGGTGCCGGCCACCAATACACCGCCCGGCCCAGAGGCGCAGGCCCAACTCCAGCCAGCGGAGCAGCTCGGCCCGATCACGGTCCAGACAGCAGCCGACCAGCGCGTTGAGCAGCCGGTGACGGTGCGCGTCACAGCGGGCACGCTGGTTTCCAACCTGAGCTGCACCGCCGTTCACCAGGAAACGAACCGCAGCTTCCCGCTGGGCACGCCAACCCAGACCGCCATCGACGCGAACACGACCTCCAACGTGTACACGTTCACCCCGACGCTGGCTGGTACCTACTCGATTAGCTGCACCGGCGTCGCCACGACCGCTGAGGGACAGCGTGCCGTCAGCGCGGTCAGCAGCGTGTTCACGGCAGAGGCTAAGGGTTAGAAGATTGATGGCAGAGGACAGGCGGGCTCGGCTCGTCGGCCTGCTGGAGGGCGCCGCCGAGGCGCACCACGCGTACGAGGTAGAGCTTGGCGAGGCGGACCCGCGCTGGCCGGAGTGGTACGCCGGGTGGCTGCTGGAGAATGGCCTGTCGGGCCTGGTCAAGCCGCTGCCTGACGCGCTCTCGCTAACCAGCACCCTCGTCGCCGCCGATCATGCCTACAAGCAGCAGGCTCGGGACGAACCCTGGCCCGAATTTTACGCCGATTTCATTCTCGGCAAATACCGGGAATACGAGTAAAACATACGGCGCCGCGTAAGTTCGTGGAGGTTTCACATTGCGAAACCTCCCAGGCAAAACGCTAGAAGCGGCGTATTCCTCTAAACCCAGCTTCGCTCGATGAAGAACACGGTAGGGGCAGGTCTAATGATGCTCCGCATCGACCGCATCA
>DGDY01000034.1:7726-16861 GCA_002385675.1 Anaerolineales bacterium UBA3940
ACCGCATCATTAGACCTGCCCCTATACAATGATCCACACAGGAATTTGCCTACCTCTCCGCCGCCATCCGCGCCGCGAGCCGCCATGTCAGGTACTCGTAATACGCCATGAACAGGCTCAGGCGCAGGCCGTGCAGACCATCCCGGTAGCCGCCGAGCGTCACGAAGCGCCGCCAGAACTCCCGCACCGCCCCGCTGAACGGCGTCCACAGCTTTGGCAGCATCCCCTCGTTCACGCGGCGCTGGGCCTCCAATCGGATGTACCTGCGCTGCTTCTCATGGAACTGCTCGACGCGCGTGTAGTTGAAGTGGACAAGGTGGTTACTGAGGTGCCCGGCCTCCCCATCAAGGATGACGATCTCATGCACCGGGCGGGAAAGATCGTAGCGGGCACTGGCCCGGTGCAACAGCCGTAGCTGGTAGTCCGGATACCAACCCGCGCCGCGCGTCAGCTTGCCGAAGATGTAGTTGTAGCGGGGGACCCACCAGCCACGCTCAGGCCGCCCGATCTTCTCACGGACCTCTTCCGCGAGTTCCGGCGTGACCCGCTCGTCGGCATCCACGAAGAAGATCCACTCCGCCTCGACCGCGTCAAGCGCCGCCTGCCGTTGCCTGCCGTAGTCCTCAAACGGGTGCTGGATCACGCGCGCACCCGCCGCCCGCGCCCGCTCGACCGTGTCATCCGTACTGAACGAGTCGAACACAACGACCTCGTCCGCCCAGCGCAGTGCGTCGATGCAGTCGGCGATGTTGTGCGCTTCGTTGTGTGTCAGGATTACGCCTGCAAGCTGCGGGATGTCCGGCATTAGAGCCTCCGGGTGCGGCGGATGATCTCGCGGTACGCGTCGACGAGCGCCTTGCGACTGTCGTCGTCCATCGACGAGTCCCGCGCGACCTGCTTGATGCGCCGGTTCATCCCGGCGCGGATGAGCCACTTGGCGAGGAGCACTTTCCACGCGGGGTAGTGCTTGGCGTAGAGTTGCAGCCGCGCGGTCCACAGCCGGATAGCTGACTGCGGGCGCACCTGTCCCGTGCTCACCCCACCGAAGTGGATCACCTCGGCAGTCGGCACGCAGATCGCCCGCCAGCCCGCCGCGCGGATGCGCATGGCCCAGTCGATCTCCTCGCAGTACAGTTCGAACTGCTCGTCAAACAGCCCGGTCTGCTTGATGACCTCCCGCCGCAGCAGGAACGTCGCGCCGAGCGGGTGCCCCACCTCGAACGGTTCCGACCCGGCGTACCACTCGCGCGGGTAGCGCCCGTTCAGCCAGCTCTCGTAGAGGCGCCCCGGCACCGGGAACAGGTCGATGGCAAGCTGCACCAGGCCGGGGAACTCGAAGGCGCTGTGCTGGAAGGAGCCGTCGCCGTACACGAGGCGCGCCCCCGCCAGTCCCGCGCCAGTCTGCGCCATGCCATCGAGCAGCGCCGCCAGCGCCCCCGGCTGCACGATGGTATCCGGGTTCAGCAGGAAGACGAAGTCGGGCAGGTCGTCGCCATCGGGGAAGCCCAGCGCGCGGAGCGCCAGGTTGTTCCCGGCGGCAAAGCCGAGGTTCTCGCCGGGCTCCAGCACACGCAGCGACGGCGCGACCTCCGGCGGGAAGCTCTCGCGGATCGCCTGTACGGTGCCATCCGTCGAGGCGTTGTCCACGACCCACACCTCGCCCTGCACCGGGGTGCGGGCCAGGTCGTCGTAGAGCGAACGCAGGCAGTTGACGATGTAGTCACGCACGTTCCACGTGACGATGACGACAGCCAGTCGGGGATAGTTCATAGGAGGATGTCGACGGGTTGGGCGCACCCCGCCCTGCAGCGGAAACAGAGCGGGGTGGCCGGGACTCCATTGGCTAGATGAGCCGCTCGCGCAGCTCGGCGCTCGCGTAGTCCATGATCATGACCGTGATGGCGATCATCCAGACCGCAATACCGGCGTTCGACCAGTCCGTCAGGCGGATCCACTGGAACAGCAGGAAGCCGATACCACCGCCGCCGACCGCGCCGATGATGGTGGACATGCGCACGTTGATGTCCCACCGGTAGATCGTGAACGACAGGAACGGCGGGATGATCTGCGGGATCACGGCATAGATGATGGTCTGCATCCACGTCGCGCCGGTCGCCTGGATAGCCTCAATCGGCCCGGTGTCGATGCTCTCGATGGCCTCGGAGTACAGCTTGCCGAGCGCGGCAATCGAGTGCACCGTCAGCGCAATGACGCCCGCGAACGGACCGAGCCCCACCCACGCAACACCGATCATCGCCCAGATGAGCGGCTCAATCGAGCGGAACACGTTGAGGATCGCGCGCACCACGTAATAGATGCTCAGCGTGATGGGTGAGGCCGACATCAGGTTGCGCGCCGCCAGGAAGCTAATCGGGATGGCCAGCACAATGCCGAACGTCGTCGCCATCAGCGCCAGGAAGATCGTTTCGATCATGCGCGAGAAGGCCATGCGCAGGTTCGCGGTCGGCTGGAGTCGCCCGACTTCCGCGATCTGCCGCGCGTGAACCTTCGTCATCTGGATGCCAACCGCCGTGCTGGGGATGGTCATCTGCGGCACGTAGAAGGTGAGTTCGAACTCGCCGTTCTCATCCGTCGTCGCCGAGATGCGGTTGCCGCTGAACGTCGGGCGGAACTGGTGGCCGAGCGGGTCTTCCCACCAGATCTCGGTGAACTCGTTCGGTGCGAAACCGCCGCCCCGCAGCACGATCTCAGTACCGGGCTGGAAGCCCTGCGTCGTGAAGTTCGATGCTACGCCGCACGTCGGGTCAACGATCAACCAGGGCTCGTCGTCGCCGCTCGGCTCAGCCAATGCCGGGATTTCACTGTCTTCCCCGCACGGGATGGCAAACTGGGCGCTGGCCTGCACAACCTCCTCTTCGCGCTCGAAAGCCGCTTCCCACGGCCAGACGACGCGCGTCAGAATACGGAAGGTGCGCGGGAACTCAGTCAGGAACTTGTTCGTGTCGATCTGCGTGACGCGCCAGCCCAGCACGTAGGAAAACACCGAGGCGATCACGATCATCTGCGCGAGCGGGAGCGGGTTGCCGTGCGCCGTGCGCCAGGCGTCGTAAACATTCCACAGCCAGTAGACAATGACATTTACGCCGAGGAAGATCTGCATCCACTCCCGGAGCCGCACCAGGCTGCCAAGCACGGCCCAGACAAACAGGCCGACGAGCACCAGCGCAATCGAAAAGATGAGAAGTCCTCTACCGCGCTGGCGCGCATAAGCCTGCCCCAGCCCGGGTATGATGAGAGAGAGTACGGTGGCAATAACTGGATTGCGATTCATGACTATTCTCCGAAGCCGGCGGAAACGCGAACCGCTTCCTCACCGTAGATCTCTTTGAAGCGAGCGTCGTCCATCCTGCGGACGTCCTCGCGGTCTCCCTGATAAACGAGCCGCCCCTCACGCAACCCGATCACGTGCTTGGCATAGCGCTGGACAAGGTCCAGGTAGTGCAGGCTGCAAATGACCGTAATGCCGTCCTCCTGGTTCAACTGCTCCAGATAATTGAGAATCGAGCTGGCGAGAACGGGGTCGAGGCTGGCAACTGGCTCGTCCGCCAACAGCATTTCGGGCTCCTGCATCAGCGCCCGCGCGATGCCAACACGCTGCTGCTGGCCGCCGCTGAGCTGGCTGGCGCGATTGTTTGCCTTCTCAGCGATGCCCACGCGCTCTAGCGCCTGCCGCGCCCGCTGCTTGTCACCTGCGTTCCACAGCCCGAGCAGGCTGCGCCACTGGTTGACATAGCCCAGCCGCCCGGCCAGTACGTTGTTCATCACCGAGGCCCGTTTGACGAGGTTGAAATGCTGGAAGATCATGCCAATGCGCCGCCGCATATGGCGCAGTTCTTCACCGCTCAGCGCGGTGATCTCGATGTCATTCCAGTAAATTTTGCCTTCAGTTGGCTCGATCAGGCGGTTGATGCAGCGCAGGAGCGTGGATTTGCCGGACCCGCTCAGGCCGATCACCACCAGGAAGTCGCCATCGGGGACGGTGAAGCTGACATCTTGCAGGGCAACGGTCCCATCCTCGTAGACTTTGGTGAGGTTCTCAACTCGTAGCATAGGAAAGTCTCTCTAGGCAAGGTCAGGGGTCGTGCCCTATACGGCACGACCCCATTGTGAACACGGTTCCTTTTAGTTGCCGGTCAGATCGGTGATATCCAGACCGGAAGCGTCAAGCTGCTGGCGGAAGCCATCGTAGAAGCTGTCATCGACCTCAGCCAGGGCCTCCCAGCTGTAGACCTCGTTCAGCAGTTCGGGCTCCTCCTCCGAGATCTGCAGGAAGGCGGCAACCAGGTTCTCGCGAACCTCGTCGGGCATCTGCGGGATCACGCTGATCGTGTCGTTCGGAATCGGGGCCGACTCCTGGATGACCACGACCTGCTCCATCACGTCAGGCACTTCGTCCGACACGTTCGAGCGAGCGTCCACGAAGGTCGCGCCCGCATCGCACTGCCCATCGTACACGGCCAGCACGACTGCGTCATGACCACCGGCATCGACAACCTCGCCCAGGTCCGTGTCGGGGTCGATGCCCTCGGCGCGCAGCGTCAGCGCGGGGATGATCCAGCCGCTGGTGCTGAGCGGGTCGGGACGGCACATCGTCTTGCCCGCCAGGTCAGCGATGCTCTCGATACCGCTGTCCGCCCGGACAATGATCTGGCCCGCATAGGTGCTGGCGCCGAAGCGAACCGAGGTCAGCACCACATCCGCGCAGCCCTGCTCGTTCGCCAGCACGTAGCCGAAGGTGTTCAGCGCGCCGACGTGCGCTTCCTGGTTGCACATCGCGGTGATCACACCCGCGTACTCGGTGGCGATGTTCGACTCGATCGCGTAGCCCGTGATCTCGGAGATGCGGTTGGCGATCTCCTCAGCGCCCGACAGCACTTCCTGGCTGTCCTGCGAGGGCACGAACGACATCACGATCGGGTTGTCCGGCGTACCGAGGTCGGACCCTTCAGCCGGCTCCTCAGCGGCAGGCTCCTCGGCAGCAGGTTCCTCAGCGGGCTCCTGGGGTGCGCAGGCGGCGAGCACGAAGATGGCAGCCGTCAGCGCCAACAGAATGAGGAACAAACGCTTTTTGTTCGGCATCTCTTCCTTGATCTCCTTTTTGGTAAGCATCAGGTATGGTTAGTCAGCTAGACTGCAAGCAGTCAATCTTGCGGCGTGTCACGTCTTTACCTGGCGGCCTCACCCCCTTTCAGTGCACCTACTGTACGGGGTATACGCCGGCGCTGATGCCAGCACCGGCTGCGGAGAGTTGCTTTCATCTCACTTGGCTCAGGAAGCCGCCCGGTCAGCGGGCGCTGGCGGCAGAGGAGTGGAGCATGTGCGCTCGTGCGGTACATCTCTCTCATTCCCGTCGCCATCCAGCATTCAGCAACCCGTTTCGGCGCACGCCGGGGCAGCCGTCCGTTCCTCCCATTTACCCGGCAGCATCCGGGCCGGAGTCTGCTGCAGTTGTACTCATCGTCGCGGACGTACAGGCACCGAATGTCTGCTGGTCAGAAGAGACACCGAGTCAAGTGGACGCCTTCAACCCCGAAGCGAAAGTCCGGGCAGCGGCAGGGCTCTCAGGAGCGATCCTGCAACGCCGCCCCCATAATACTCGAGGCCGGATGCGCGGGCAAGTTCACCCGGCGGCTGCGCCCACTGCTTATGGGGTGCTCTCCGCCGCTTCACTTTCCACCGGTTCGATGCGGATCCAGTGCGGGTCGACCCGCTGGTTGACCGTCGCCACGCCGACATCCTCGTGGATCAGCCCTGCCCAGAACTCCTGCGGGTTGCGCGCCTCCACGATGTTCGTCAGGCGGATGCCGCCGGTTACCACAGCCCGCTCGCCGGGCATCAGGTAGTAGTGCGTCTGCCCGCCCGACTCGATGGGCGTCAGGTTCTCCTGCGAACCGAGCGCCCAACGCCAGGGGAAGTCGACCGTGCACGTGTCGCAGTGAATGCCGACACGCCACGCGCCGGACTCCACCTGGTAGCCGCTGGTGGCATACGTCTCGTCCTGCTCGTAGATGAAGCCCGGCTCCGGGCCGGTCGTGCGGATCGGCGAGTCGCCGTAGTTCTCAACCGTCAGTTCGAAAGTCAGCACGTCGCCCTGAAGCACCGTCTCGCTGGAGAAGCGCACCGTGTCGCCGACCGGCTGGCCAACGATCTCGGCGAGCGGCACACCGCCAAAGCGGATAGTCACCTCGCTCTTATGCCGCACCATCTGGCCTTCAGCGTCCTTCGCCTCGACCAGCACCGTGTACGTGCCGTCCGGCGGCGGGTCCTTGCCCATGTCCACGCCGCCATCCCACTGGAAGATATGCCGACCGCCCTTGCCGGGCGCGCGATCCTGCTGCGACTCGGGCACGTAGTAGCGCGTGCCTGCGTCGTCGATGAGGTACACGGTGAGGTCCGCCTCTTTCGGCACGTAGACGTTAATCCAGATTTGGTCGTCGATGCCGTCCTGGTTGGGGGTGAACACTTCCGGCGAAACGGTGAAGTCCCACAGATCGGGCAGAATGGAGTCGCTATCTGTGATGACGAGCGTCCCCTCGATCCTGTCCACCCGCCCGGTCAGGACATCGGTAGCCTCAACCACCCAGCGATACTCGCCGTCGGGCAGCAGACGCCGCAGCACCTCGCCGCTGACCTCCTCGCCTTCCAGGGTGAAGCCGTCCACCACCCCGCTGAACAGCACCTCGTACTCACCGCGAACACGAGGCTCGTTCTGGCGATAGTAGTAGCGCGTGCCATCCTCTCCCTCAAAGTAGATGGAGACATTGGCCTGCCGCCGCAGGCGGTAGCTGATGCGCGTCACGTCCTCCTGCCCGTCCGCGTTGGGGGTGATGCGGTCGAGGCTGACATCCGCCTCGACGAGAACCGGTCCGCGCGGGCGGCTGACGACGTAGCCAACAGCCAGCAGCACGGCCAGTGCCGCGAGTCCGAAAATGAATGTCTGGGCGCGTGGGATTCGCACGGTTGATCCGTCCTGTTTTCCTGTTTTTTGCAGGCGCAGAATCGCGCCGGACAACCTTTATCGGCGGCGAGTTTAACCCGTGTGCCGCCTGTGGGCAATGATCCCCGGTCAGAGGTTGCTGGTCGGCCCGCCTGCGGATGCGGCGGCTCACCCAACACAGATTGCCAAGCCCACAAACGCGGGTATACTCACGCCAGAGCAAAGGAAGCGCGCCAAATATGACACTGACGTACGAACAGGCACTCACCACGATTCTCAATTTTGACGACCCTTACCAGCGTGCGCTGCGCGATCACGGCAAGCAGACGTGGGGGCTCAGCGGCATCCTGCAGCTTCTGGAGAAGCTCGGCAACCCGCACCTGAGCTACCCGACGATCCACATCGCCGGGACGAAGGGCAAAGGCTCGACCGCCGCATTTGTCGCGCAGGGGCTGATGGAGGCGGGCCTCAAAACCGGGCTGTACATCTCCCCGCACCTGCAGGACTGGCGCGAGCGGATTCAGATCAACCGCGAGATGATCCCCCGCGAGGCGCTCGCGGCGATTGTCGAGGACATCCTGCCCTACGTCGAGGGCACGGGCCTTACGTCGTTCGAGGTCACGACCGCCCTCGCCTTCTGGCACTTCGCCCGCGAGGAGTGCGACGTCGCCGTGATCGAGGTCGGGCTGGGCGGGCGGTTGGACGCGACGAACGTCGTCAAGCCGGTCGTGTCCGCGATTACGAACATCAGCCTGGACCACACCCAGCTTCTCGGCAACACGCTGATCGACATCGCCTATGAGAAGGCGGAGATCATCAAGGCCGGGAGGCCTGTCGTCAGTGCGCCGCAGGCGGAGCCGGTCGAGCGGGTGCTGCGCAAGGTGGCCGCGAACAAGAAGAGTGCTCTGCACATGGTCGGCAAAGACTGGTGGTTCCAGCCGGTCGAGATGGACTGGGACGGCAGCATGGCCTTCATGGGCAGCGGCGACTACAAGGTGCCGGTCGAGATTGGCATGCCGGGTGGATTCCAGATTGAGAACGCCGCCGTCGCGCTGGAGGTGCTGAACGTCGCCGCGCAGGAGGGCCTGCCCATCTCCCGGCAGGCACGTATCAGCGCAATGGCGAACACTCGCTGGCCGGGGCGGCTGGAGCTTGTGCAGCAAAACCCGCACGTCATCATCGACAGCGCGCACAACCCGCACTCGGTCGAGCAGGTTGTGCATGCTCTGGAGGAGCTATCCACCGGGGAGCAGGCCGGCGGGCGCAGGGTCTTTGTATTCGGCTGCATGGCGGATAAGGATGTGGACGGCATGCTGGAAATCCTGCTGCGTCACGGCCAGCGCATCGTCCTGACCAGCGCGGACACCCCCCGCGCCGCCAGCGCAGAAGACCTGCTCGCCCGTGCCGAGGCCCTTCACGAGCAGATGCGGGCGAGCAGCGACGAGGATCGGGCCGGTGTCGAACTGCTGGCCGCGTCGACCATCGACGAGGCGGTTCGGCTGGGACTTGACGGGCTGGAGCCGCACGATGTACTGTGCATCACCGGTTCGCTGGCAGTGGCGGGTGAGGCGCGCGACGAGCTTGTTGGAAAGCCGGAGTAGTGCGACCGCGAAGCAGGCAGCGATCCGGGGGGTGATGTTATGAACCAATTTGACGAGGATTTCTCATTGTTTGGAGCTTTCGCCGATTTTGATGACGTCGAGGACATGCGCCTCGACGAGAACGAGCCAATTGAAGCGCCGTTCATCCCCCTGCGTGACCTGGTGCTGTTCCCGCACATGGTAACGCCTCTGTTCGTCGGGCGTCTACGCTCACTGGAGGCCATCGAAGCCGCCCAGCAGGGCAACCGCGTGCTGATCTGCGCGACGCAGAAGGACCCGGACGCTGAGAACCCCGGCCCGGACGACATTTACCGGGTCGGTGTGGAAGTCGTGCTGGGGCGTGCGCTGCGCATGCCCGACGGCACGACCAGCGTGCTGGTGCAGGGCCGCCGCCGCGTCATCGTGACCGATCTGGACACGAGCGGCCCGTACCTGCGGGCCACCGCCCAGCCCATCCCTGAGCGCACCGAGCACTCAACCGAGATCAAGGCCCGCATGCGGACCGTGCTCACGCTGTTCGAGAAGTGCGTGCAGCTCAACCGCAGCCTGCCCGAAGACGGTCTCTTATACACATCT
>DGDY01000171.1 GCA_002385675.1 Anaerolineales bacterium UBA3940
GCCGAGGTCACACTCGTCGGCCACTGGCCCGAGCAGATCGCCGCGCTCCAGCGGCAGCGCCTCCGCATCATTCACCCCGACCGGCGCGATGAGTTTGCCGACCTGCAGGCGACCAATTCCATCGACTCGCTTGAGCCGGTGGACATTGCCCTCATCCTGACGAAATCCTCCGGCACCGAGGCGGCGGCCCGCAGCGCAGCGAAGGTGCTTGCGCCCGACGGCATCGCCATCACGCTGCAGAACGGCCTTGGCAACCTGGAGATCCTCGCCGAGCACGTTGGTGCGGACCGCGCGACGCTGGGCGTGACGACCGAGGGCGCGAGCATCGACCGGCCCGGCGTGCTGCGCTACGGGGGGCGCGGCGCGACGCACCTCTCCACCCGCCCGGAGATCAACGGGCATGTCCAGGCGTTCGCCGAGCTGCTGCAGAAGGGTGGGATGGCCGCCCGCGTGCTCGACGACGTGAGCGGGCTGGTGTGGGGCAAGCTCGCTGTCAACGCGGCCATCAACCCGCTGACCGCCGTGCTCGGCGTGACGAACGGCATGCTGCTCGAGTCGGAGGCGGCGCGTAGCCTGATGGCCGCTGCCGCCCGCGAGGTCGCCGCCGTTGCCGCCGCACACGGCATCACCCTGCCCTTTGACGACGCCGCCGCCCGCGCCGAAGATGTCGCCGGGCTGACAGCCACCAACCGCTCCTCGATGCTTCAGGATATCGAGCGCGGCGTGCCCACCGAGATCGAGGTGATCTCCGGCGCGGTGGTGCGCGCCGGGGAGGCCAAAGGCGTCCCTACGCCGGTGAACGCCGTGCTCTACCGGCTGGTCAAGACGATGGAGGAACTTGCCGTCATCGGGAGAGGGTGAGAGGCTGTGGTGGGCGCAAGCTAATCAACCCGAAATGAACAGCCCGCTCCTGTACAGAAACGGCTCAGCCGCTTCTGCACGCCCCTTCCTGCCAGCGGGGAGGGGATGTCCGGTAAGGGCTTATTCTCTACCACACATCAGAGGAACGCACATGCAAGTCGTCCAGACCATTGACGAAGTTCGCGCCATCCGCCGCGCCGACCCGCTTGCAAGCTGGGGCCTCGTGCCGACGATGGGCGCGCTGCATGAGGGGCATCTATCGCTCGTGCGGCAGGCCCGGCAGGAGAACGACCGCGTGGCGGTGAGCGTGTTTGTCAACCCCAAGCAGTTCAACAACCCCGACGACCTCGCCCGCTACCCGCGCGATCTGGAGCGCGACATCGCCCTGCTGGAGCGGGAGGGGGTCGACCTCGTGTGGGCCCCGACCGAGGCGATCATGTACCCGCCCGACTTCCAGACGACGGTAACCGTCGCTGAGGTAGCCAAGCCGCTCGAAGGCGCGTATCGGCCCGGCCACTTCCAGGGTGTGGCGACCGTCGTCGCCAAGCTGTTCAACGTCGTTGAGCCAACGCGCGCCTACTTCGGCCAGAAGGATGCGCAGCAGGTGGTCGTTATCCGCCAGATGGTGCGCGACCTCGGCTTTAACCTGGAGGTGCGCGTCTGCCCCACCGTCCGCGAACCGGACGGGCTGGCGCTATCCAGCCGCAACGCCCTGCTCAACCCTGCCGAGCGCGAGGCGGCGACGGTGCTGTTCCGCGCGCTGAGCGCCGCCGTCGAGGAGTGGCAGGATGGCTGGCGCGAAGCCCAACACCTGCGCGAGATAATGGCCGACATCATCGAGGCCGAGCGGCTGGCGCGGCTGGAGTACGTCAGCGTGGCCGACCCCGTGACGCTCGCCGAACTGGAGGGCGATGTGGAGCGGGCGCTGCTCAGTATGGCCGTGTACATCGGGGATGTACGTTTGATCGATAACATGCTGGTCGGTGAGGAGTAGTCACCATGCTGCTGGCAATCGACATCGGCAATACCAATATCCAGTTTGGACTGTACCCGCGCGGTAGCAGCGAGTTGTGCTGTAGCTGGCGCGCGCAGACTGTCCACCAGCGCATGGGCGATGAGTACGCCGTCCTGCTACGCAACTTCTTCACCGAGCAGGACCTGAGCTTCGCAGATGTGTCGGCGGTGGTGCTGGCGAGCGTCGTACCGCCGCTCACGCCCCGCTTCGTCGAGATGTCCGAGCGCTACCTGAAGCAGACGCCGCTCGTTGTCACGCCGAGCGTGAAGAGCGGGGTGCGGGTGCTGCTCGACAACCCCGATGAGCTGGGCGCTGACCGCCTGGTGAACGCCGCGGCAGTTAAGGCGTTGTACGGCACGCCCGCCATCGTGATCGACTTCGGCACGGCGACAACTTTCGACGTGGTCAACCGGGACGGCGACTATGTCGGCGGAGCGATCACCATCGGCATCGGGCTGGCTCAGGAGGCGCTCGTCTCGCATGCAGCCCGGCTCGTCAAGGTGGACATCGAACCGCCACCACGTGCCATCGGGCGGAACACCGTGCAGGCCATGCAGAGCGGGCTGTTCCTGGGCTATGTCGCGCTGATCGAGGGGATGGTGCAGCGGCTGGCTGCCGAACTGGGCGAGCCAAACGTACATGTGATCGCAACCGGCGGGCGAGCCGGGCACTTCGCGCAGCATACGCCGGTCATCCAGGCGACCGCGCCTTCGCTCACGCTCGATGGGCTGCGCATCATCTGGGAGATGAACCAGCCGGGCTGATGGCTGGAACCCCCACCGCGACCGCAGCACGGAGGGGTTTGACAACCGAAGTGTAAAAAAACCTGCCGCGACTAAACGTCGCGGCTTCGTTTTTCGCGATACAGAGGAAGCCGCGTAAAACGATATTTACCCGCGTTATAGGACTTTTTTAGCCCACGTCTGGTAGATTGAGGCTTGGAAGTACAGATGGCGTGAGAGGAGACAGCCATGCCGAAGTACAAGAGCAACAGCGATCTACCTGAGTCGGTGCG
>DGDY01000163.1:0-7136 GCA_002385675.1 Anaerolineales bacterium UBA3940
AGATGTGTATAAGAGACAGCGACTATATGGACAGCCTCGCGCGGGAGATCGAGCGGCTGGCCGACATCATCGAGAACCTGCTGATGCTCTCCCGCATGGATCAGGACCGCATCAGCCTGGAGCTTGCGCCGCTTGACATCGATACGCTGCTGAGGCAGTACGTTTCCGACCGGGCACTGATCGCGGAAGATCGTGGGCTGGAGCTGGTGCACAAGCCGATGGAGGGCCTGCCGCTCGTCCAGGCCGACCGGGGCCTGCTTGGCCAGGTGTTGAGCATCCTGCTGACCAACGCCTTCAACTACACGCCGCGCGGCGGGCGTGTTGAGGTGCGCTCGCTGCTGTCCGAGGAGGGGGGCTGTCGCCGGGTGGGCTTCAGCGTGACGGATACCGGCTACGGCATTCCGCTCGAAGAGCAGCCCTACGTGTTTGATCGCTTCTTCCGGGGGCAGGTTGCCAAGGAGACGGGTTCCGCCGGGACGGGGCTGGGGCTGGCGATTGCCCGCGAGATCGTCGAACGGCACGGCGGGCGGATCGAGGTGTCAAGCAGCGGCAGGGCGGGCGAGGGGGCGTCGTTCTGCGTGTGGCTGCCCGCGGATTGTGAGTGAGGTGAGCCTAGCGAGTCAAACACAGGGGCCGCTTCTTGCCGGCCCCTGATTGATTCCTGGCGAAAGCTCGTGTGTGAGGCCCAACTGTAGAACCCCCACCCAACCGGACTTTGCCCGGTTGACCGGGGGTTCTCAGCTTCCTATCTATCGAACCGCTCGCCGCTGTGCCCCTCGATCACAGGCTCGGCGGGTGCGGATTCCTCGCCTTCACGGCTGCCGCCTGCTGGCCCACCGCCGCTGCGACTTGACCGCCGCACCAGCAGGAAAACGCCGAGCAGGATGAGCATCACCGGCCAGATCACGCTGCTGACCAGCCCGCCACTGATGCCGAGGATCAACTCGAAGAACATCCCTGACAGCAGGAAGAGCACCAGCCCGCCGGTGATCCACTTCATGCCAGTCTGCCGCAGCCGCTCGATCTCGCTCCAGGCCCCGTTGATGACCAGCCCGATCCCGACCGATGTTGGGAAGATCAGCGTCCAGGCGTAGGCCCAGCTTTCCCAGTGCCCGGTGATGGACTGGTACAGCAGCAGCAGCCCGGTCATTGTGACGATGCTGCCGGGGATGGCCAGCGGGCCAGCCTGCTTGCCGCCGAGCAGCATCCCGACGAAGAACAGCAGGCCCGGCACGATCACGAAGAACGGCCACAGGTAGCTTATCAGGTTGATGTTAAAAAGCTGCCCCAGCAGGAACATCGCGCCAAGTCCGACCAGCAAAATGCCGATCAGCACGCTCATTCGCCCTTGCGGAGTGCCATGCGCCATAAAAGATTCCTCCTCGCTCCGCGCAGCGCGCGGATGCACCGCATAGAAATAGGGTGCTGTCTCACTCAACTATACGTATGCCCCGGTTAAGAGTTGCACGTGCCCGCGCGTCGCGCCCGGCGCGAGATTGCGCTTAACCGGCTGCTCTGTTATCTTCCTTAGTTATCCCTGTTGGCGCGTAAATTCTAGGCCTGAGCACTGCCCACTGGCGTACCGGCGCACTGTTGTCAGTGCTGCTGTTCGCCGGAGGCAAGTAGAGGGGGAACTCCGCTTGCCTTGCACTTATCGTGCTTGTCGTGCCGCTACCCAGGGATGAATATTTTACACCAACCAAGGGAGAGAGAGCTGTGGCAGTGAAGAACAACAACTACCGGCCAATCGATAGTATGGTCCTGCCGCGTTTTGCGGGTGTGCGCACGTTTATGCGGCTCCCTCACGTGACGGACCTCGAAGGTGTGGATTTTGCCGTCGTCGGTGTGCCGTTCGATACTGGCAGCACGTTCCGGGTCGGCGCGCGCTTCGGGCCGGAGGGCATCCGCAGCGCCTCGGTGTTGCTGCGACCGTACAACCCCGGCCACCGCATCGGCATTTTCGATTACTGCGCCGGTGTGGACTACGGCGACCTGCCCGTCATTCCCGGCTACCTGCCGCAGTCGCACCAGCGCATCAAGGAGGAGGCCATCCGTATCTTCGAGAAGGGGGTGGTGCCGATCTTCCTCGGCGGCGACCACTCCGTCTCGCTGCCGCTGCTGCGCGCGGTCCACGCCGTTCACGGCCCGGTTGCGCTCGTCCACCTCGACTCGCACAGCGACCTGTGGGCGGCGTACTACGGCGGGCTGGACACGCACGGCACGCCCTTCCGCCGCGCGGTGGAGGAGAACCTGCTTGACCTCTCCCGGTCGATCCAGGTGGGGCTGCGCGGGCCGGTCTACGACTCGAGCGACATGGTGCTCTCGCGTGAGATGGGCTTCGACGTGGTGATGGCCGATGAGCTTCACGCACGCGGCGTCGAGGACGTGGTACGGCAGATCCGCGAGCGGGTGGGCGATGGCCCGGCCTACCTTTCCTTTGACATCGACTTTGTAGACCCGGCCTTCGCGCCCGGCACCGGGACGCCGGAGGTTGGCGGCTTCACCAGCGCGCAGAGCCAGCAGTTGATTCGCGGCCTGGCGGGCATCAACTTCCTCGGCTTTGACATCGTCGAGGTGATGCCGCCCTATGACCCGGCGGGCGTTACGTCGCTGCTGGCGGCGAATATTGCCTATGAGTTCATCTCGCTCGTCGCCGTTCGCGAGCGCGATCGAGCTGGCTAAGCGAGTTCGCAAGTTTACGCGTTCAAACCCCCTCCATACTCTGCGGAGGGGGTTTGTTGTTCGCCGAGCCGACCGATATAAGCCAGACAAACCATTCTCTAATTGCCAAAATTGTTATATAACTGTAACATGAGAACTATACCAGATGCATTCTGGGATACTGCTTTCGGGTTGCATCGGGCAAGGGGGCGCAGGTCAGTAACACGACGGAAGCCATCTGTACGATCCTAACAAAGCAATCGTTTACAACTTCATCGCATCGCCACTACCTTATCTCAGCCTCCTCACACCACATTCCCTGGCGACTGCGTTCCGATGTGTTGCCTGCATCGCGCCCTGCACTGCCGATGAGAAAGGGGGGACCATCGAGGGCCATAGAAGTCGTCTTTAACCACTGAGCCAGCCTGCTCGGATCGGCTCTTAAACAGTATGTGGGGGGGCGCCGGTTCTACCGGCTGGCCGCTTCGCGGCACTCCAGGTGCGCATTGCGAAATGCGCGTGAGGGATGGAGTGCAGGCCCCGCAAATGGCATTAGCCTGGCAACTTTTCATATAGCAACTGCTTAACACATATACATATATATCAAACCAGTGGTGGAACACCTTCAGATGAAGCGTATACTTGCCCTGCTGGCAGTTCTCCTCGCCGTCGTACTGGTCGCAACGACCGCTGCACCTGTGGCGGCACAGGCACCTAGTCGTTCCTATCTGCTTGTCGCACAGAACAAGATTCCGAATAACATCGAGCAGCAAGTAGCCGCTATCGGCGGTACCGTCGAGCGCGTCATCCCGCAGATCGGCGTGGTCGTGGTCAGCTCGAGCAACCCCAACTTCAAGGCGCAGGCCGCCGGGATCAAGGGCATCCAGTCGGCGCTGCCCAACGTCTCGCTCCAGTGGATTGATCCCGGTCACAGGGAGGCTGTCACGCCGGATCAGTTCGGCAACCCGCCCGCCAGCGGTGATGATGACTTCTTCTTTGACCTTCAGTGGGGCCATGACGCCGTCGACGCGCCTGAGGCCTGGGCTGCCGGCGCTCGCGGTGCTGGTGTCCGCGTGGCCGTCCTCGACGACGGGATTGACTCGGATCATCCCGACCTCGCCCCGAACTTCAACGCAGCCCTGAGCACGTCGTTCATCCCCGGCCAGACGTACGAGTACGCGGTTCCGGGTGATGTGTTCAGCCACGGCACGCACGTCGCCGGTACCATCGCGGCTGCGGACAACGGCTTCGGCACGATCGGCGTTGCGCCGGAGGCCGAGATCGTGATGATCAAGGTGCTGGACTCCTTCACCGGCAGCGGCTCGTTTGAGGGCGTCGCAGCGGGTATCGTTTACGCCGCCGACATCGATGCCGACATCATCAACATGAGCCTCGGCGCGACAGTGTGGCGCAGCGGCTTCTTTGATGAGGACACTGGTGAGTTCGTCACCGCCCGCGAGGTGGCTGAGCTGGTCAACATGCTGGGCCGTGCCACGCGTTACGCCTACCAGAACGGTACGGTGATCATCGCTTCAGCGGGTAACGAAGCCAACGACGGCGATCACGATGCCGACCTGCTGCACCTGCCGTCCGACCTGCCGCACGTGATCTCCATCTCGGCGACCGGCCCGGTGGGCTGGGCGGTCGATCCGACCACGTCGCTCGACAACCTGGCCAGCTACAGCAACTACGGCCAGTCGGTGATCGACTTCGCCGCGCCCGGTGGTGACTTCATCTACCCGGGTGAGGAAGAGTGCGTTGTTGCCGGCCTGCTGCGCCCCTGCTGGGTCTTTGACCTGGTCTTCAGCACGGGGTCGGCTGGCAGCTACTACTGGAGCGCCGGGACCAGCATGGCTGCTCCGCATGCCTCCGGTGTGGCGGCGCTGATCATCAGTGCGAATGGCGGCGACATGAAGCCGCAGCATGTCGAGCGCGACCTGCGCCACTCGGCGGATGACCTTGGCAAGCCGGGCAACGACGACGCCTACGGCATGGGTCGGGTCAACGCAGGCAACTACTTCAAGTAGGCAGCACAGCACGGTAATCACAAACCGGCGGGCCAATCGGCCCGCCGGTCTGCTTTCAATAATTGGAATAAAAGTTGATAAAACCAATGAGACCACGGGGGGACGTGGTCTCATTGTTGCCTCGGACACATACCACCAGGAAGAGAGAGGAACGGAAAGAAGGGAGGAACGGAAGAAGGGAGAAGTCCATCTTCTTTTCGTTTTCCTTGGTGTTGCGCCCATAATATACAAGATTGTGAAAAAATGCGCAACCATCCTTGTGGGGGATTTCTGACTGGTCACTAGGACAGTCAGGAGACTGGTTAGATGGCCAGGTGTTTATGGGTTATTTACCCCATCATGTTATGGCACGCGGTACGGCTCCGTCATGCGGGCGACCTCGCGGGCGCGGTTCCACAGAAGCCGTCGCTGATTCTCAAACCAGCGCCGCTTGTTTGGCTCAATATCCGCGATGAGGGCATCCGTCACCTTCTCGAATACCTCATATTCCATCGTCGCGACCTCTCCGATAGTCATCTCCGACAGCGCCTGGCCCACCTCGGAGCCTGCGCCCAGCCCGCGCACCGTCGTGAACGGCAGCTCTACCGCCGCCCCGAACGCGCCCGCGTAGTCCGCCTCAAGGATCTCCCGTGCGCTCTCATCGACGTGCAGCATCAGCCGCTCGGCAAAATCCGCCGCGCTGTCGAGGGTCGCCTGCTGATCGCCACCGCGCTGCTGGCAGGTGTAGAAGAAGTGCGCCAAAGAGAGCACGTAGCGCCGGTGCGCGTAGCAGTCAATGACGAGCCGGCCCGAGTCGTCGGGTATGATGTCGGCGATGATCACACAGGGGTCGCCGGTGCAGCAGGGGCACTCGCTCACCATCTCGCATGGCTCGAACCGTCCCAGCGGCCTGGGGTCCATGTCCCGGTAGGCTTCGGGCAGCCGGGTGAGCACCTTCACGACGAACGTCTCGCGGATGCGGCTGTTCTCGCAGCCCGCGTCATCGCAACCGCACCCCGCCGGGTGGATGCGCACCGGGCGTGTCTCGCACTCATCGTAGCATACAGCGAGGTACACTGTCTCGCCGATGGGGCGGTCGACCGGCACGTCGCTGCACCAGGGATCGTCCTCGTACCCGCCGCGCACGTTCTTGCCGTTGAGCGCCTCGCGGCGCAGGTCGTAGGTCACGGTCTCGGGGATGAGGATCTCGTTGCCATCGCAGTCCAGCACATAGCCGGGCGATATTTGAACCGTCCAGGGCTGGGGCTCGCCGTTCTCATCGAGCGCCTGCCGGACCTCCACCCCGCACACCACGCCCCAGCCGTGCAGCAGGCGGTTGTGGCGGCGCATCCGGTCGCGGAAGTAGGTCTGCTCCAGCGTCATCTCCTCCGGCGTCATCAACTGCCGGGGGAAGTAGCGGGGGCGCTCAAGCACGCCCTCCATGCAGGCCATGTCGTGATTGCAGCCTTTGGTTCTCACGGTTCACCTCACTTTCCGCGCCGGTAGCTCACGTTCTCGGTGAGCAGGGCCATCAGCAGGTCAAACAGCAGGTCGTTCGTGTAG
Source organism: Anaerolineales bacterium UBA3940 (assembly GCA_002385675.1). Taxonomy (GTDB): domain Bacteria; phylum Chloroflexota; class Anaerolineae; order Aggregatilineales; family UBA3940; genus UBA3940. The sequence goes on from DGDY01000163.1 coordinate 6,231, forward strand.
ACGATGGGGCGCACCGCGATGTCGATGCCTTCTTCCTCAAAACGGCACTTGTCGTCGTGCACGACGAGGTGGATATTGGCGAGCGGGATGCACGGGTCTTTGGGGTAGTCGGGGCAGGAGTCCGTCACCCAGCGCACCAGTTCCTCATAGTCAAGCCGCCCATCGCGGATCACGTCCGGGAAGCGATTCTCGATGCTGATGTTGGGCGGCTTCACCTCACCCTTGCGGAACTCCAGGTAGTAGCGCTCGCGGATCGCGCCCGCCTCGCACGTGCCCCAGCTCTCGCAGTCGCTGGTGAGCACCGGCGTCGGGTCGCTCTCGCACTCGTAGTAGCAGATCACGAGGTGGACGCAGTCCTCCTCCTCGCCGTGCGGCGGCTCCTGCCACTGCTGCTGTTGCTGCTGCCGCCGTGATCTGCGCCTGGGTGCCGCTTCCTCCGGCGGCTCGGTGGGGCGGGGTGTCGTCGGGAGCAGGTGCTCGGGGACGGTGATCGCGCGGGACTCTGTCGGCACGAGGATCACGCGCCCCCACTTGTCGATCGCCATGCCGCGCGTCACGACGACGGAGTTTTCCTCCTCGCCTTCGAGCACGTCCAGCCCGCACACGACGCCATACCCGGTGACGTACCGGTTCAGCAGGCGCTGCATCGCGAGGAAGTAGCCCGTCTCCAACTCGAAGCTGTGCACGTCCATCAGCTTGCCGTAGAAGTAGCGGTTGCGGACGGGCTCAAGCAGGTCCGTTCGTTGTGTGGTCGTGCTGCCATTGTGGTTCATAAGTCCTCTGTCCTCCTGTAAGTGGCCCCTGTAGCTGCGCCGCCCCGTTCTGCCGGTGGGCAGCGGCTAGCCCAGCCGCGTTCCCCCGCCAATGCGAATGTCGTCGCCGAGGCGGCCCGGCTCATCCCCCCCG
>DGDY01000163.1:7425-7708 GCA_002385675.1 Anaerolineales bacterium UBA3940
GACGACTGTGTCGATGCCGAGCCGTGCCTGAAAGCCGATGCGCATCTTCGGCTCGATAATGCACAGGTGATAGCGGGTGTGCGCAGGCTTCTCGCGCTCGATTACGGCGTGCACCCGGTCGAGCAGCCCGGCCTGCTCCGCCTGCGCCCGGTGGATCTGCACGGTGAACTGGTGCGCCATATGCGCGAATAGGTGCGCCCCCTGCTCGTCCCCGCCGATCAGGTGCGAGCGGTCGAGCGTAGCGGTCGATCCGGCGATCGCGCCGTCCGCCTCGGCGGAGGCC
>DGDY01000251.1:0-968 GCA_002385675.1 Anaerolineales bacterium UBA3940
CCCATCCCCGCCGACTACCGCTTCGCCGCCGGGCCGATCCTTACGGGCTACGATCTGCCCGAGCGGGTGACGGCGGGCGAGCCGATGGTGGTGCGCTTCTGGTGGCGGACCGATGCGCCCGTTCCGGTTGACCTAAACCAGTTTGTGCACGTGCTCGTGCCGGGCAGCGAGGACCCCTTTACGTTTGACCAAGCACCCTTCGGCGGGGAGAACTTCCCGACGGTGTACTGGCCCAAAGGCATGGAGGAGATGGCTCGCTGGGAGATTCCGCTCCCGCCTGACCTTGAGCCGGGCGTCTACGGGGTGTATACCGGGCTGTATACGCTGCCCGACGTGATCCGCGAGCCGGTAACGCGCGGCAGTGGCGAGCCGGTGCTCAACAACGCCATCTACCTCGGCGATATTCTGGTTGAAGCGCCATAAAGGGGCGAGGGGGAGCGGGCTGTTTTTCGCTCCCCCTACGAGGTCGGGCTTTCTTCTTGCGGCACGATGATCGTGCCCGGACGCTCGATGATGATCGGCACTTCGCACGGCGGGATGGTCGAGCCATCCTGCCGGTGAATGATAAGACGCAGGGTGTAGTCGCCGGGCAGCAGCGATGTGCTGTCCCACACACCCAGCAAGCCCTGCGGGACCGTCTGGAAGTACGTGCCCACAACCACCCACTGGTTATCGGTGGAAGGCCCGCGAACCTCGAACTTGTACTGCGAGAAGTTCAGTACATTGGCCTCACCCTCGACGGACACCTGCCCGGACACCCGCTGACCGGGTACAGGGCTGGTGATTGTCGAGCCGACGATCTCACAGCCGACGACGTCCTGGGCGGCTGTGTCCGATGAGGCCTCTTCCTCGTCCCCCTCGGCAGGGGGAACACCCGCCGTCGGCGTGATGGTCGGGAAGAGCAGCGGACGCTCTGTGGGCGTGGGCTGCGGCTCGACGAACGCGACCGGCTGCTCCTCCTCCGGCTC
>DGDY01000251.1:1146-11976 GCA_002385675.1 Anaerolineales bacterium UBA3940
AGCCCGAAGAGCGCCACCCGCCGCTGGTGCTGGGCGAGGACGATACCCCGGAACGCAAAAAAGATGCCGGTGGCTGCCAACGCGTAGAGGATGATTGAGATGCGGGAGATAAACAGGAGTAAGGTGTTCATGAGCGTGGCCTCGAGCGATGGCCCGGGCTAAGTGGCGGTCGGCGGCAGCTTCTTGAGCACGCCCCGGAGAACCGCCTCCAGGCGCGGCACAATCGTTTTGCCTGCTTCCAATACCTCGTCGTGCAGAGAGTTGCCGTCGGCAGGGGCCGCAGCCGGCTGATCGACGGCAATGTTGGTGATGCCAGAAATGCCCAGCACGCGGATGCCGCCGTGACGCGCCACGATGGTTTCGTGGACGGTGGACATGCCCACAGCGGTCGCACCGGCCAGCCGCAGGAAGCGGATCTCGGCGGGCGTCTCGAAGGACGGACCGGCGACGCCGGCGTATACGCCCTCATGCATGGGGATGTCCGCCTCGCGTGCGACCTCCCTGGCGAGCTGCCGCAGTTCCGGGTCGTAAGCGCCAGCCATATCGGGGAAGCGCGGGCCGAGCGAGTCGTCGTTCGGGCCACGCAGCGGGTTGTAGCCCGCCATCCCCACCAGGTTGATGTGGTCGGCGATCAGCATCAGGTCACCGGCGGAGTAGGTCGGTTCCAGGCCACCTGCCGCGTTCGTCACGATCAGAATCTTGACGCCCATGAGCTGCATCACGCGTATCGGCAGCGTCACCTGGGAGATCGGGTAGCCCTCGTAGAAATGCGAGCGCCCGCGCATGACCATCACGGACTGGCCTTCAAGCTGGCCTACGTAGAGCTGCCCGCTGTGCCCCTGGACCGTAGAGACGGGCCAATACGGGATCTCCTCATAGGGGATGACGTCGGCATTCTCGACCGTGGCGGCAAAATCCCCCAGGCCGGAACCAAGCACAATGCCGACCCGGGGCGAATGCCCGGTGCGGCTGCGCACGGCGTCTGCCGCGGCTCTGAACTGCTCGCCGGAATAGAACTCCATCTACTGCGCCTCCTGCGCTGGAACACTGCTCAAAAAGAGCACCCGGAATCGTAGCGTGGGCACACGGCGCCGTGCCGGGCTGTGTGCATCGCAGGCCATTATACCGTGTACGGCGAGGGCGTCACAACCGGCGAGGCGCTGCCGGGGAACATCGGTGAGAGGTGCCCTCGGTAACATGGCATCGAGCGGCGGGGTATGGTATTATCCATCCGTTACGGCGAGGTATAAGACGAGACAATGAGAATCGACGAACACGACACTTCTCCGAGCACCGATGACGATAACAGGCGGGGAGGACAGCCTGAGGCTGCAACCTCCCCGTCTCTCTTTTTGATATAGTTAGTGATGTAGTGTATCCAGCAGGGGAACAACCGGAATGACCAAATACATCTTTACGACGGGCGGCGTGGTAAGCTCAGTGGGCAAGGGCGTGATGGCGGCGGCTATTGGGCGCATCCTCAAGGCCCGCGGCATCAGCGTCACGCTGCAGAAGCTCGACCCGTACATCAACGTGGACCCCGGCACGATGTCACCCTATCAGCACGGCGAGGTGTTCGTCACGGCGGATGGGGCGGAAACCGACCTCGACCTGGGCCACTACGAGCGTTTCGTGGGGATTGACCTCACACGGGCCAGCAACTTCACGACCGGGCAGGTCTACAACGCCGTCATCGCCAAAGAGCGGCGCGGGGACTACCTCGGCGCGACCATCCAGACCATCCCGCACATCACCAACGAGATCAAGCAGCGCATCATCAAGCTCGGCGAGGAGAGCGGCGCGGATGTCGTGATTGCCGAGGTGGGCGGCACGGTCGGCGACATCGAGAGCCAGCCGTTCATCGAGGCCATCCGCCAGATGCGGACCGACGTCGGGCGCGATAACACGCTCTACATCCACGTGACGTTCCTGCCGTACATCGGCGCGACGGGCGAGCTAAAGACCAAGCCGACGCAGCACAGCGTGCGCGAGCTGCGCGGGCTGGGCATCCAGCCGCACGTCATCGGCGCGCGCTCCGACGTGCCCGTGCCGCAGGATGTCATCGACAAGATCGCGCTGTTTACCGATGTCGATCCGCGCGCGGTCGTGCCGATGGTCACGACGCCGTATCTGTACGAAGTGCCGCTGCTCATCGAGGACGCGGGCCTGGGCGACTATCTGGTCGAGGCGCTGTCGCTCGATGCCAAGCCGGTGGACCTGTCGAACTGGCGCGAACTGGTCGAGCGGATGAAGGCGGAGAAGCCCAAGCTGCGCGTTGGGCTGGTGGGCAAGTACACGGCGCTGCATGATGCCTATCTGAGCGTGCGCGAGGCGCTGTACCACGCGGGCGTTGCCAACGGCTATGACATAGAGATCGAGTGGATCTACTCCGGCGACCTGGAGAAGGGGCGCGGCTGGGATCAGCTTGCGCAGGTGGATGGCGTCGTGGTGCCCGGCGGGTTCGGCTACCGGGGCGTCGAGGGCAAGGTGCAGGCGGCCCGCTGGGCGCGCGAGTCACACGTGCCCTACCTGGGGCTGTGCCTCGGCATGCAGGTGATGTGCATCGAGTATGCCCGTCACGTGCTCGGCTGGGAAGATGCTAACAGCACCGAGTTCGACAACACGACCGGCCACCCGGTGATCGACCTGATGCCCGACCAGCGCACGCTCTCCGACCTCGGCGGCACGATGCGGCTGGGGCACTACCCCTGCGTGCTGAAGCCCGGCTCGAAGGCTGCCGAAGCCTACCAGGTGAGCGAGGTCAACGAGCGGCACCGCCATCGCTTCGAGGTCAACAACGCCTTCCGCGACCAGTTGGAGCAGGCGGGCCTGCTGTTCACCGGCATCTCGCCGAACGGTCGTCTCGTCGAGATCGCCGAGGTTGACGATCACCCGTTCATGGTCGGCTGCCAGTTCCATCCGGAGTTCCAGAGCCGCCCGACGCGGCCCCACCCGCTGTTTAACGCGTTCATTCGCGCGGTGGCAGCGTACCACGAAATGCGCACAGGTGGGCGGGTGGACGCCCATATAGGGAGCGAGCAGGCCAGTGAGCGTGCATCCCACGCGTGAGATCGCGGCGGCGGTTGTGCAGCGGCCCGACGGCAAGGTGCTGCTGCTCCGCCGCGCCGATACCCGTCGGAGCTACCCCGGCAAGTGGTGCTTTGTCACCGGGTACATCGGCGAGCACGAGACGCCGCGCGAGGCGGCGATCCGCGAGCTGTACGAAGAGCTTGGCATCATAGCCGTACCCGTCGGCGAGGGGCCGGTGGTCGTCGTCGAGACCGGCGAGGGGGAGGCGCTACGCATCTATCCGTACCTGTTCCGCGTGGAAGATCAGCCGGTGCGGCTGGACGAGGAGCATGTCGACTACACGTGGATCGAGCCGCATGAGGTGACCGATTACGATATCGTGCCGCAACTGGACGATGATCTGCGTGCGGTAGGGTTGTTGTAGCCAGGACAGAACGGCGTTCGCGAAGCGAATACCGTCAGAGAGGGTCTAAGTTATCAGCAAAACAAACAGCCGCGAAGTTCATTCGCGGCTGTTTGTTTGCGACGGTTTTGTTTGCCCTCATGTCATCGGGCGGCTGGCCGGCCTAGACCTGCTCCTGTTGCTTCTTGAAGTCCATGAAGCGGTAGCCGATGCCGCGCTCGGTGAGGATGTATTTCGGGTTGGAGGGGTCTTCCTCGATCTTCTCGCGCAGATAGTTGACGTACAGCCGCACGTAGTGCGTCTCGTCGCGGTACTCGTAGCCCCACACCTTCGCCAGAAGCTGCTCGTGCGGAACCGTCCAGCCCGCGTTCTCGATGAGGTGGTAGAGCAGCCGGTACTCCGTCGGGCGGAGCTTGATGCGTTCGCCCTCGACGATGACCTCGCGCTTGTTGAAGTCCACGCTGAGACGGTCATCGATCTTGATGATCGTCTCGCTCGGCTCGATGACGGTGTGCGTGCGCCGCAGCACGGCCTTCACCCGGCTGATCAACTCGCGCGCGCCAAACGGCTTGGTGACGTAATCGTCTGCGCCCAGCTCCAGCCCGCGCACCTTGTCCTCTTCCTCGCCCTTGGCGGTCAGCATGATGACCGGCACGCTGGAGAACTCGCGCAGCATGCGCAGCACCTCGAAGCCGTCAAGCTGCGGCATCATGATGTCGAGGATGATCAGGTCGGGGATGTGCTTGCGGACCTCATCAAGTGCCTGCACCCCGTTCGTCGCCTCGATGACCTGGAAGCCCTCGATCTCCAGGTTCATGCGGATGAGGTCCACCATGCGCTGCTCGTCATCGACGACGAGGATGCGCATGTGGGAATAGTTTGGCTCGCTTCGTTTAGTTTGTACCATGGTTACTCGCGCACAAATGTGAGCACGTCCTCTTCTTGCTCATCTGGCAGGATCTGGATCAGGTTGATGCGCCACCATGGGATGATCACCTGATTGACCTCGCGCAGTACGTACTGGACTTCCTTACCGTCACGGCGCTGAGGATTCACCCCGATGATGAACTGGTCGGTGGGTTGTGGTAGCTCGTCAACGTCGAGCACGATAGGGTCGTCATTAACAATGTGAACCTGTAGGCGGTACGCCATATTCTTTCACCCTGTTCAAGCTAGGCAGAGTTACCCACAGGCGACTCTGTCCCGATCATATCCATAAGGTAAGCAGTGTTTCAAACCAGTCGAGCATGTGATCGAGTTCATCACTTGAAGTAGACGTGCATAACCAGCTTGCCCAGCCGGATTTCGTCACCGTCGCGCAGCAGGCGCGGCTGGTTGGGCGCAAGGCGCTGCCCGTTCAGGAATGTGCCGTTGGCGCTGTCGAGATCGACGATGGAGAGCACGTCGTCGCCGCGTCGGAAGGCGGCATGGATGCGCGAGACGCCGCGCTCCAGCGCATTGTACGGCGTGAGGTCCAGGTCGGGCTCGACCCCGCTGGCTGAATCCCGCCGCCCGATCAGAAATTCGCCGGTGGGGGCGATTGTCAGCGGCTCGGCGGCGTCGCGGATGTGGATGATGATCTGGTTGCGCTGCTGGAAGGTGGCGGTCCCCCAGCCTGATTTGACACTCAGTTCGTTGGCCTCGTCGGCCAGTTCGCGAGTTGGAATCTCAACCTGCGGGTTGCTCCACAGATTCAGCCCGCATTCCTCGCAGACGAGCGCGCCTTCCAAGTTGTCATGTCGGCAGTAGGGACACTTAACCATTGCTATCTCCCAGGAACGGCCAGAGAGCACGCGTTCCGTACTTAAGTTGTTTGGCTCCCTCGTCGGAGAGCCTGCGCGTGTGAGCCACACGCCGCGCTTCATGCAGGGCGGATTTGCCAAGCTCCTCCGCCCCGTTCTCGAACAGCCGGGTGGCCAGGTACTCCAGCTTGCGGGTGGCCTCGGTGATGTCGCCTCTCTCAAGCGCCTCCCGCGCGCGGCTCTGCAGCCGGTACATGGTGAGGCGGGTCAGGGCGTCGAGCAGGGTCTGCGGCGGCTCCTCCTGTTCGGGGAGCTCGTTCTGCACCTCGACAGTCAGGTCGAGCACCAGGCGTTCGGAGCGGTACTTCGAGCCGAGGACTTCGCCGCTGACGTCCACGCGGCCCACGAAGAACTCGCCCGGCTCCGCCGCGCCCGTCATAAGATGGAACTGGAGCATCAGCCGGGTCGCGGCAAGCCCATCCACCGAGCCGAGCGGGATCGGCTGTATGTCGGCGTCGAGCATCATCGGGTTGGGTGAGACACGCGCGGTCGACACCAGTTTGACATTTGCCGCCGGTGCGACGGTAATCTGCACGCGTTCGGCGTAGGCGGTAGCCAGGCTGCGAACCCGCTGCTGGAGGAAGGTGGTAACGGCTTCCGGCGAGCTAATGTAGGCCGAGGCCCCGCCTGTCTGTGCGGCCAGTGCGTCGAGGAAGCGGTCATTCCAGTCCTCGCCGATGCCCATCGCGCTGATGCCGATGCCCGCCTCGCGGGCCCGCCCGGCCAGTCGCAGGCAGTCGTCCTCGTCACCGTAGGTGCGGCCATCCGTAATGAGGATAATGTGATTGACGTAGCGCGAGTGCCGGTTGCGCTCCACCTGCGCCAGCCCGGCCTTCAGGCCGGAGAAGATGGCTGTCGCGCCGTCAGCGCGGATCGTGCTGATGCGCGCCTTCATCTCGCGCGGGTCGGTCGGGTGCTGGGCGGGGATGAGCACCTCGGCGTTGTCTGAGAACGTCACGACGGAGAGGATGTCCTTCTCGTCGCACTCGCCGATAATGTTGTGCACCGCCGCCTTCAGGTTTTGCAGGCGCGGCCCCTGCATCGACGTGCTGTGATCGACGACGAGGGAGAGGTTGAGCGGTGCGTCGGGTGCGGTGGTGGTTTTAAGCGTGGGCTGGATGTTGAGCAGCACGTACAGGAGCTGCGGCTCGTCGAGCTTGCGGACCTTGCGGCGGCTGAACACAGGCTCCACAACCAGGCCGGGTGTGTCCGTCGCCCGCTTCTGCCAGTTTGCATCGTAGGCGGCACGCTTGGCTGGGTCAGAAAGCACCTGATAGGCGGTGTTGATGTCTTTGAACACGACGGCAGCGCCGGGCGCCTTGTTGGCGTCCGGGTGGAAGCGTCGTGCAGCCAGGCGGTATGCCTCCCGAATCTGCTCGTCGCTTGCCGTGGAAGGCACGCGCAAGATGGCGTAGTGGTCGACAAAGCCCATAGTCAGCGTCATCCCAGCCTGCTATAGAACTGGCTAATCAGGCATCTGAACCAGGACGATGGTGATGTTATCGGGGCCGCCGCTGGCGTTGGCCTCGTTGATGAGGCGGTCGCAGGCTTCCTGCGGATCGTCGTACTCCTCCAGGATGGCCATCATACGCTGCTCCCCCACGACCCCCCACATGCCGTCGCTGCACAGTAGCAGACGTGAGGACGGCGGCAGACGGCGTGTCACCGTATCGATCTCCAGCGATTCGCCCTGTCCGATAGCCCGGTAGAGAACGTTGCGCTGCGGGTGAACCTCCGCTTCCTCCGCCGTGAGCTGCCCCAGCTCCTGCAGGCGGCGAACGAGCGAGTGATCCCGCGTAATCAGCTCCATTGTGCCGTCGGCGATCAGGTAGGCGCGGCTGTCGCCGACATGGGCCAGGTGCGCCTCATCCCCCCGCACGACGGCACAGGTGGCCGTTGTCCCGCCATCGGAGATCCGTTTCTGCACAGCCCGGTTTGCTGCCGACATCGCCTCGTTCAGCACCTCGGAGATGGTGCGGCGGCCCGGCCCCGCGCCGCTCAGGTGCGGCACGATCACCTCGGAAAGAACGTGCTTCGCAAGCGTCTGCACGGCGAGCGTGCTGGCAATCTCGCCGTTGTCATGCCCGCCCATACCATCGGCGACGACGAAAAAACCGATGGGCGCCGGGCTGTCGGTCACGTCCGGCATGGCAATGAACGACAGGCACGCATCCTGATTGTTGCTGCGCACCTGTCCGGGGTCGGTGGCCTGCCCGACGCGCAAATGCTGCCGGGTGTTTTTGAACGGTCGCGGCGGCGCGAGCGGTCGAGTCTGGAGCGTTTCGTCCTCGTCGGGCGGCGGCGTGTAGGGAACCACGGCAGGCTCCAGGTTCTCGTATAAATCGGTCTGGTTTTCCAGGTGGCGAGCGGGCGGGCTGCCACTCTCGCGATTCAGCCCGAACAACCGGCGTAGGAGTTCCATGCTTAACGTTTCTCCGGGTTGGCTCGTTTATGCCTGCAGCGCATAGATATGCTTGTCATCGGAACCGACGTAGACGATGTCGTCTTCAACCCTCGGCGAGGAGATGATCGGCCCGCCGCTCTGGAAACGCCACAGGAGTTCGCCGGATTGAGCATGCAGGCAGTACAGAGCGCCATCGACTGCGCCGATATAAATCGCATCGCCATAGACAAACGGCGACGACGTGACAGGCTCACCGACCTCGTACTTCCAGACCTCGCGTCCAGTCAGCGCCTCAAGCGCGTAGACGAAACCGTCTGCCGAGCCAAAGTACACGTTGCGCGCGTCCGCTGCCGGAGATGATACAACCGGGCCGCGCGTGCGGAAACGCCAGACGGGGTACCCCTGGTTGACGTCAAGCGCGTAGAAGTACCAGTCGTCGGAGCCGACGAAGATCAGGTCGCCCCGGATGATGGCCGACGACATGACGCGACGGCGCGTCTCGAAGCGCCAGCGCATCTCGCCCGACATATCCACACAGTAAAACTCGCCGGTATCCGTGCCAAAGTAGACGTGCGTCTCGGTGACGCAGGGCGTCGAGCGGATGGGCGTCATAGCGTTGTACGACCACACCTCCCGCCCGGAGGTCCCGCGCGGGCGAACGGCGTACAGCTTGCCGTCGTCCGAGCCGAAGAACACCAGCCCGTTGGCGGCGACCGGCGAAGAGTACAGCTTGCCCTCGGTACGGAACAGCCACTGCCGCACGCCGGTGCGCAGGTCAATGGCATGCAGCGCCTTGTCGCTCGACGTGATAAACACCATCCCGCCGGAGACTGCCGGGCTGGCTCCGATGCCGCCGTCCGTCGCGAATTTCCACAGCAGGCTGCCCTCCTGACTGTCGAGCGCCCACAGGTTGTTGTCGTACGCGCCGACGTACACGATCCCCTCGTGGATAAGCGGGGACGAACGCACGGCGTCCTCGACCTGGAAGGCCCAGAGCGGGGTGATCTGTTCGCCGCTGCGCCCGACATCACGCGGAGGGTAGGGCGGTGTCTGCGGCAGGTCGTTGTTGCGCGGCGTGGAGTACGGCTCAGAGTACAGCACGGACTCAGGCACGGGCGTCTGGGCTGCCGCGGGCGACACCGTCATCGGGAACGAGGAGCCGCCGGCGCTGGCGATGAGCGCCTGCTTCATCGCCTCGGCGCTCGCGAAGCGGTCCTCAGGGTTGTAGTTCAGCGCGCGCATGACAATGGCCGCGAGCGTTTCGGGCACGTTGGGGTTGATCTCGCGGATGGGCCGCTTGTGGAAGGAGAAGGGCGGCTCCAGGCGCGGGTCACGGCGGGTGAGGAGGTGGTGCATCGTCGCGCCCAGCGCGTAGATGTCCGCCGCCGGGGAAGCCAGACCCTTGTACTGCTCCGGCGCGGCATAGCCATCCGTGCCGATCATCGTGCCCGGCTGGCCCATCTGGAACGTCTTGGCGATGCCGAAGTCGATGAGCCGCACACGCCGGTGATGGTCGATCATCACGTTGCTCGGCTTCATGTCGCGGAAGACGATCGGCTCCGGCTGGTGGTGATGCAGGTAGCTCAGCACGTCGCAGATCTCGATGGCCCACTGGCGCACCTGTTCGACAGGCAGGAAGCTGTCGGTGCTGTTGAGAATGGCCTCGAGGTCCTTACCCTGGATGAACTCCATCACCAGGTAGGCGCGGTCGCCAAAGCTGAAGAAGTCGTAGATCTGCGGGATGGCGGGGTGGCTCAGCGTCGCGAGGATCTCCGACTCGCGCTCGAAGTTGCGCATGGTCGATTCGCGCAGGTGTTGATCCTGCGCCATGTTGATCATCTCTTTGACCGCGACGAGCTTCGGAACCGTCGGGAAGTGAAGATCGCGCGCCTGATAGACCGCGCCCATGCCGCCCATCCCCACAATGCCGAGAATGCGGTAGCGGCTCTGCAGGACTTGCCCCGGCTGTAGGGAACTATCTGGCACGGAGAGAGGCCCCCGGTTACCCTCAATCTGCCTGGTGCTGTTCGGATCGGCCATAAGCATCCCAGAGAACAAGAGCGGCTTGTTGAAGTGTGCCCCATGCAAGCGCCGGCCTGGACGGCAGCGCGGTTGAGTGGATCAAATGATTTGATTGCCCCAAAAATGATATCTTCGCAGAGTCCGGTCCGCTAAACTTGTCTCATTATAGGCACTACAGGATAATCGTGCAAAGCAATCGAACCGGCTTACAGAGTCGATTAAGGCGTCCTGGTAACATGGCATTCAGCGTTAATGGTATGCAGCAAGAGCGATTGAGTCTATACGTACATCTACCCTTTTGCCGGACTCTCTGCACCTACTGCGCATTCAATACTTATGCGGGGATGCTCGCGCTCGTCGAACCGTATGTGGCGGCGCTTGAGCGAGAGATGGCGCTCGTCGGGCAGGCGGCGGGCGAGGCGTCCGCACATACCCTGTATTTTGGCGGGGGAACGCCCTCACTGCTCACTCCGGCGCAGGTCGCGGCGATCATCACCGCCGCCCGGCGTGAGTTTAAGCTTGCAGACGGCGCGGAAATCACGCTGGAGGCTAACCCCGGCGACGCGGACCTCGACAAGCTGCGCGCCATCCGCGAGGCAGGCGTGAACCGGCTGAGCCTCGGCGTGCAGAGCGCGCTCGCCGCCGACCTGCGGCTGTTCGGGCGGCGGCACACCTTCGAGGAAGCGGCAGCAGCCTTCCGGCTGGCGCGTGAGGCGGGCTTTGACAACATCAGCGTGGACCTGATCTACGGAGCGCCGGGGCAGACGCTCGACGGGTGGCGGCACACACTGCGTGAGGTTCTGGCCTGGGAGCCGGATCATATATCGCTGTATGCGCTGAAGCTGGAGCCGAGTACGTCGCTTGCGCTGCGGGTGGAGAAGGGCCGCCTGCCCGCGCCCGACGACGACCTTGCCGCTGATATGTACGACCTCGCGCGGGTGTGGCTGGCTGAGGCAGGCTACCATCACTACGAGATATCGAACTGGGCGCGGCCCGGCTGCGAGAGCCAGCACAACCGGCAGTACTGGCTCAACCGGCCCTTCCTCGGCTTTGGGGCGGGTGCGCACGGCGCGGCTGCCGGGCTGCGCTACTGGAACGTGGACCCGGTGCGCGAGTACATCGAGCGGGTGACGACCGGCACGCCGCAGCCATTCCCGCTCTCACCCGCT
>DGDY01000251.1:12193-16947 GCA_002385675.1 Anaerolineales bacterium UBA3940
GCGGTGCGGCTCTCCGAGCGGGGCTACCTGCTCAGCAATCAGGTGTTCATGCGCCTGCTGCCTGAGGAGGCGTAGGCGAGGGCGGCGCGAAACCCCTCCGAGCGGCGCACAGCGCCGTCCACCTTGCAAGGCTGGGGATACGACAGACACTTTTGCTAAGTTGGCTGCGATTGCCTGCCGCCGGACCCCCTTCGGCGGCCCTTTGGGCCGCCACTTCCCCCTGCTAGGGGGCAGTTGGTACCCGACTTAGTCGCCCTCTAGCAGGGGGAGATGGCGTTGCGAAGCAACGACAGAGGGGGTGCTGAGCCGTGATGAGGGAGCGCAAACGCGTGAATATAAAAGGTGCGGTTCTCTTCTACCGGTCGCGATGCAGCAGCCGGTCGACGAGTGCATAGAGCGCCTGCCCGGCGTCGCCCTGTGGCTGGGCGGCGTCGAGGTGTTTCAGCGTCTCGTCGGAGTAGCGCCGGGCGAGAGACTCGGCGTAGTCGCGCGCGCCCACCGCGTCCAGCAGGCTGACGGCCTGCTCGACCTGCGCCTCATCGAACGGCGCGGACGTGGCATACAGGTCGCGCAGTTCAGGGCTGCGCTCCAGCCCGTACAGCACCGGCAGCGACTTCTTGCGCTGGCGGATGTCGATGGCCGCCTCTTTGCCCGTCAGCGCCGGGTCCCCCCAGATGTCGAGAATGTCGTCAAGCACCTGGAAGGCCATGCCGAGGCAGTGGCCAAAGGCGGCGTAATGCGCCTGCACCGACTCGTCCGCCCCTGCAGCGAGCGCACCGAGCCGGGCGGCGGCGCTGAGCAGGGCGGCGGTCTTGCCGCCGATCATTTCCAGGTACTCGTCAACGGTGACGTCGGCGCGGTCCTCAAATGAGATATCAAGGTGCTGGCCGCAGGTCAGCGCCAGGCAGGTTTCATCGGTGATGGTCAGCATACGCGCCTGCGTCTCGCCGTCGAGCCGGCCCTCGGCGAGGCGCGGGATGGCGAGGTGCGCTAGGGTGAAGAGCGAATCCCCGGCGTTGATGGCCTGCACCTCACCCCAGATCGACCAGGCGGTAGGCCGGTTGCGGCGCAGCGGGCTGCGGTCCTGAATGTCGTCATGCAGCAGCGAGAAGTTGTGGATCAACTCGATGGCGGCGGCGGGCGGACGGGCGGCGTCAAGCGGCCCACCGCTTGCTGCACAGGTCAGCAGGCACAGCACCGGGCGGATGCGCTTGCCGCCGTTGGCCTTGCTGGGCTCGCCATCCGGCCCGACCCAGCCCATATGGTAGTGCAGCATGCGGTAGAAGAGCGGCGGCGACCCGGCGGGCGGCGTCAGCACGGCTTGCAGGTCGGCCTCGATGAGTGGAAGGTAGCGGTCGAAGAAGGTAGAGAGCCCCATTGTTGAACTGCATCCTCACTGGTAGTGGAGCGGCGTCTTCTGAAGGGCGGCGAGGTCCCGTGCGCCGCTGGCCAGCATAGCTATCCTCAACTGCGTGGTGATCACGCGGATTGTCTCGTCGAGCGCGTCCTCGCCCTGCACGGCGGCTCGCAGGTACGGGCCGGCCATGCCGCCGAGGCACGCGCCGAGCGCAATACACTTGGCAATATCGATGCCGTCCCGCAGGCCGCCGCTGGCGAACACGGGCAGGTCGGGCGCGGCCCGGCGCACCATGTTCAGCGACTCGGCGGTGGGGATGCCCCAATCGGCAAAGGCGCGGGCGACGCGGGCATGGAAGGCGGTCGGTGCACGGTGGTACTCCACCTCACTCCACGACGTACCGCCCGCGCCCGCCACGTCGAGCGCCGCTACCCCGGCGTCGGCAAGCTGGCGGGCAGCCTGCTCGGAAAGCCCCCAGCCGACCTCCTTCACGATGACCGGGACGCCACAATCATGGCAGATCTGCTCGATCTTGTCCAGCAGACCGGCCCAGCGGGTGTCGCCCTCCGGCTGCACAGCCTCCTGCAGCACGTTCAGGTGCAGCACGAGCGCATCCGCACCGACCATCTCGACCGCGCGGCGGCACTCGTCCACGCCGTAGCCGTAATTAAGCTGCACCGCACCGAGGTTGGCAAACAGCAGGATGTCCGGCGCGACGTCGCGCACCTGGAAGGTCGGGGCAAGGTCGGGGTTTTCCAGCGCGGCGCGCTGCGAGCCGAGGCCCATCGCCATGCCGTGCTGCTGGGCGGCTGCGGCCAGCGTGCGGTTGATCTGGCGGGCCTGCTCGGTGCCGCCCGTCATCGACGAGATGAGCAGCGGTACGCGCAGCACGCGCCCGAACAACTCCTGGCTTGTGTCAATGTCCTCGAGGTTCAGCTCCGGCAGCGCCTGATGGATGAATCGGTAGCGCTCCAGCCCGGTCGTGAGCCGGGGGAACTGTACGTCCTCTTCAAGGTTGATGCGGATATGGTCCGCCTTGCGCTGCTCAATATCAGGTTGAGCCTCGCCGGGGGAAGCCGTAACTTTTGCCATGTCTGCGTGTTCCTTCACAGTGATGTCGCTCGCCTATAGGCACGACTATAGCGGCGAGGGGGGCGGGTAGCCAATTTCAACTATTTGACGGGCGGCCCGCACGTGATAAACTACTCACTTGACCTTGGTTAATCAGTCTATAAGCCGGAGGTGACGAATGGCAAGCACCGATGAACGCGTTGAGGAACGCGTTCGGGAGATCATTGTCAATTTGCTCGGCGTTGACCCCGAACAGGTGACGCTTGACGCCCGTTTCCGCGAAGATTTGGAAGCCGACTCGCTCGATCTCGTCGAGTTGATCATGGAGTTTGAGCAGGAATTCGGTGGCGAGATCTCCGACGAAGAGGCTCAGAAGATCGAGACGGTGGGGCAGGCTGTCGAGTATCTCAAAGCACACCAGGCGAACTAGCCGCGTAATATTCATCTCCAGATCTACGAAACCGATCGGGCCGGGCGACTGGCCCGCTTTGGTTTCGGACTAACGGGCCTCCGGCGCAGCCTGCCGCTCTCGCAGTGCGGCAATCGCCTGCGCGATTGAGGCTATGGTCAGCCCGGCGATGAAGGCCACGACCCCCCAGCCGGGCAGGATCGCTTGCGCATAGCGGACGGCGAACGGCGTGCGCAGCGCCCCGAACGCCCACCCTCCGAGCGCGGCCCCGCCGACAGCCAGAACGACCACGAGCGCCCGCCTCACAACGCCGGGCAGCAGGTCTGTCAGGCCGCTCGCCGGGACGCCCAGCCACAGTACCATGGCGATGATGAACCGCCGCCCGTACTCCGGCGAGTTCCACAGGTCGAGCACGAACGGGTAGGGCGGCAGCAGGATGAAGCCGGGCAGCAGCGCGAGGAGCCGCACCGCCCAGCGCAGCCATGGGCTGCGGAGCGTGCCCGCGCTCACGGCGAGCGCCAGCGAGGCCAGCGCGATACCCAGCCGCAGCAGGTCCGGCATGAGAGCCAGCGGGCCGAAGCGCACCTCCGGCAGCACGCCCGACCAGTACGCCAGCACGTCCGCGTTCTGCGTCAGCCCCGCCGTCTTGTGCGGGATCCACACCCCCCAGATGCCGAGCCAGGCCAGCCCCAGCGCGGCAAGCGCCAGCCCGTCCGCACGCTGGAAATCAGCCCTCACGGCTCACCTCGCCCCGCAGTTTGTCGAATGTCTTCTCGATGCGCCGCGCCTCAGCCTGCTCGCGCTCGAAGAACGACGTCATGAAGTCGCTCGTGCGCATGCGGACGGCCATCGGCGCGACGGTGCGCAGGTCGTCCGCCGTGACCTCGTCGCGAGCGTCCGCCGCCGCCAGCGCGCGCGCCGCCTCCAGCAGCGTGAACTCGGCACGGTGCGAGTCGATGCCAAGCGTCTGCACGAGCGCCACACCCAGCGCCTCGACCTCCTCCGGGATGCGCACCTGCGGCAGAAGCTCGCGGGCAGCGATCACGTCCGCTTTGGCCGCCAGCGTGTCCTCCTCGTACGCCTGGATGAACGCGCGCGGGTTGGCGCGGTATTCCCGCATGCGCCGGTACACCAGCCGACGCTCCTCAAGGTCGTCCAGCCCGTCGACCAGCACGCGCAGGCCGAAGCGGTCGAGGATCTGCGGGCGCAGGTGGCCCTCCTCCGGGTTCATCGAGCCGATTAGCACGAAGCGCGAGCGGTAGGTGGCGCGCATCGGCCCCCGGCGGACGGTGTACTGCCCCTGTGCCGCCGCGTCGAGGATGGCATCGATGATCTCATCTGCGAGCAGGTTGACCTCGTCGATGTACAGGATGTTGCGGTCGGCACGGGAGAGGATGCCCCGGTCCAGCCGGACGGTGTTGTGCTGGAGCGCGGCCCGCTCGTTGATGCCCCCGATCACGTCCTCCAGCCGGGCGTTGAGCGGCAGCTCGACGAGGCGTACCGGCGCCAGCCGGGTGATGCTCTCGCCCCGTGCGAGCTTCTCCGCGCACTCGCCGCATACGCCCTCCACACCCTGCGCCTCGTAATCCTCCGGCATGCAGCCGTAAGGGCAGGTGCTGTGCGGGACGGGCGGCAGCAGGTCGCTCAGGCCGCGCGCCGCCGTCGTCTTGCCGGTGCCGCGCGGACCGAGCAGCAGCACGCCGCCGACGTTGGGGTTGATGACGGCGAGCAGCAGCGCGGTGCGCATCTCAAGCTGCCCGACGAGCGCCATGAAGGGGTAGGGGGCGTGCTCTGCGAACCCCATATCGGCGGCGGGCATCTCCAGCACACGCCGCGCGGAGCCCGAGCGCAGCAGGCGCAGCACCATCGAGGTGGGAGGCTGGCTGTCGTCCGGTTGCAGGTGCGGCGGGATGCTCT
>DGDY01000011.1:0-2632 GCA_002385675.1 Anaerolineales bacterium UBA3940
CAGCCGGTCGCCGACCATGAACGTTGTCTCCGGACAGGCGTTGAAGTGCTGCATCGCCGCCTCAAAGATGGCCGTTTGCGGCTTGCCGATGATGATCGGCTCGACGTCGGTGGAGGCAATGAGCGCCGCCTGCATCGTGCCGGAGCCCGGCGACAGCCCGTACGGGGTGGGGATGGTCTTGTCGGGGTTGGTGCCGATGAACGCCGCGCCGTCCCGGATCAGGCGTGTGGCGATGTCAAGCTTGCGGTAGGTCAGGCTGCGATCCATCGCCACCACCACCGCTGCGATCGGCTTCTCCGGCATTTCCTCTCCGCTGAACACGTCGAAGCCTGCGCCGCGTAGCGTCTCAGCCAGGCCAATTTCGCCGATGATGTACACGCCTGCGCCTTCGTCGAAGTGCTCGCGGAGGTACGCCGCTGTTACGCCGGTGCTTGTAAAGATGTTCTCGACACTGGCGCGGATGCCGAACTTCTCGAACTTGTCCACGTAGTGCTGGGCGGCGCGTGTGGCGTTGTTGGTCAGGAGAGCCCAGTTGATGTTCCGCTCTTCGAGCACGCGGAATAGCTCGTTCAGGCCGGGGATGGGCTCGTCCGAGCGCCAGAGCACACCGTCGCCGTCGAGGAGGAGGGTCTGGATGGAGTTGAGATCAGCCATGTCGAATAATATCACCTTTCACGGTGTGACTTGTTTCCAGAATTGCGCCTCGATTATACCACGCGGTGCCTGCCCGCTTTGGCTGGGTTTGCCCCGTTGCGAACCCCTCGGCTATACTTCTCCGTGGCTTCATCATGCCCGGCAGCACCGGGCAACAGGCACTTTTCCATCCACCTTATCATGTTTTGCGAGGGTTTTTCGTGAGCGATGTTCTGAACGGCATGAAGCTGTCGGTCATCATGCCTGTATACAACGAGCGCGACACGCTGGAGGAGATCGTCCGCCAGGTCAAGGCAACCGGGCTGGTCCACGAGATCATTATGGTGGACGACGGCTCGACGGATGGCACCCGCGAAATTATGAAGCAGTGGCATGATGATGACATCGTGCGGGTCTTTTACCACGAGAAGAACAGCGGCAAGGGTTCTGCCGTCCGCACCGGCTTCAAGAATGCAACCGGCGACATCTACATCATTCAGGATGCCGACCTGGAGTACGACCCGCGCGACTACATCGACGTGATCCGGCCCATCGTCGAGGGCCGCGCCGACGTAGCCTACGGCTCGCGCTTCCTGGGGAAGCCCGCCCGCAAGATGAACTTCTGGCATCGCGTGGGCAATTTCATCCTCACGATGATGACCAATGTGCTGTACAACCTCGACCTGACCGACATGGAGACCTGCTACAAGGCCTTCCGTGCCGACGTGGTTGCCGACATCCCTCTCCATGCGCGGCGCTTCGACTTTGAGCCGGAGATCACCGCCAAGGTTGCCAAGCGCGGCTATCGGCTGGTCGAGGTGGCGATCTCCTATTACGGGCGCGACTTTGATGAGGGTAAGAAGATCACCGGCTGGGACGCCATCCCCGCCGCCTGGACGCTCCTCAAGTACCGCTTCACAGACTGATGACCGGCCCGCCGGGGCAGGGCAGGATCGCCCGCGTCTCTCGGCACGCACCCGCCGCGTCCTGCTGCTGGCGCTCGTCCTGCTGGCGGGCGCGGCGTTTCGCATTGCCCCTCTCGCCGATAACCGCTTCCACCCCGACGAGGCGCTGTTTGCCACGCTGGGGCGGCTGATCATCACCGGCAAAGACCCGCTCCTCACGGAGACGACGCTGCTTGTCGACAAGCCACCGCTGCTGTACTACCTCCTCGCGGCGGGCATCTCCGTGTCGTGGGGCAGCGAAGTCAGTGCGCGACTGCCGGGTTTGTACGCCAGCATGATCACCATCGCGCTGACGGCCCGCCTCGCCTGGCGGCTGTGGGGCAGGGGGGCGGCTCCGCTCGCGGCGCTGTTCGTTGCGCTCTCGCCGTTCGCCATTGCCTTCGCGCCGACTGCCTTTTCCGACCCCCTGATGCTCATGTGGGCGCTCGCCGGGCTGACGGCGGCGGCAGGCGGACGGTGGTTCGCGGCAGGGCTGCTGCTTGGCTGTGCGCTGGCCACCAAGCAGACCGGCGTGCTGTTCCTGCCGCTCGCTGCCGTGCTCGGCGTGACTGCGGGGTTGAAGCGGCCCGCCCGCCCGCGTGATGCGCTCGCGGCGCTGCTGCGCTTTGCGCCGGGGCTGGGTGTGGTGCTCGCGCTGATGCTGGGCTGGGAGGCGCTGCGCGGTGGAGCAGGCGGCGCGTGGCTGGCAGGCATCGTGACGAACAACCCCGGCAGGTTGGCGGCCCCTGCCGAGCTTGGGGAGCGGGCGCTTGGCTGGCTGCGCCTGCTGCACGAGTTCACCGGCTCATTTCTGCTCGACGTGCTGGCGCTGGCGCTGCTCACCGCCCTGGCGGTGCTGGAGTTCGCCGCCGGGCGGGGCCGGGGTGCGCGGGCCAGCGCGCTGATCCTCGCCTTTGCCATCGCCTACCTCGCGCTGCACTGGCTCGCCGCCGTGCCCCTGCTCGACCGCTACCTCCTGCCCCCCGTGCCGCTGCTGGCGCTGCTCCTCGCCCGCCCCCCCCCCGCTGCCGCCGCCCCCCCCCCCCGCCCGGGGC
>DGDY01000011.1:2689-8681 GCA_002385675.1 Anaerolineales bacterium UBA3940
GCCTACCTCGCGCTGCACTGGCTCGCCGCCGTGCCCCTGCTCGACCGCTACCTGCTGCCGCTCGTGCCGCTGCTGGCGCTGCTCGTCGCCCGCGCGCTGACGCTTGCTGCTGCCCGCCTGCCGCGTCGCGAGCCTCGCGTGGTGGCGGCTGCGGGACTTGCCGTCGGGCTGCTACTCCTGCCCGGTGCGCTCGCCGCCGCACGGAGCGCCGTGCCTGTCGGTGGGGATCACGGCGCGTATGACGGCATTGACGCAGTGGCAGAAGCCGTCGCCGCACTGCCGATGGGCAGCGTCGTCTACACCGACGCGCTCGGCTGGCCGCTGGCCTACTACCTGTTCGATGCCTATGTGTACCGCGCCCCGTTTGAGACGCCCGCCGACCTCGCGGACGATCTGCGGACCTTTGGCGCGGACGGAACCGAGCGCGTGCTGGTCATGCCGGGCTGGCGGGACCACAGGCCGGTACTGAGCGCCGTGCGCGCCGCCAGTTTCCACCCGGAGATGATGCTCCGCACCACGAACCGGCATGGGGAGACGTCGTTTGTCGTCTACCGGCTGGTGCGGCAGTAGGCAAGCCCCTCGATTTGCCGGTCCCCGCCGGGAGGGTTATCCTACAGGCGCTGAGCGAAACCCCTATCCGTGCAGGAGTAACCATGTCAGAGCTTGAACGATCCCTCGACTATGCGCGTGACCACCAGCAGCAACACCTCAACGAGCTTATCGAGTTTCTGCGCATCCCCAGTGTGAGCACGCTCCCAGAGCACAGAGCCGACGTGCAGCGCGCCGCCGAATGGCTGGCGGAGAACATGCGCCGGGCCGGGCTGAGTGCGGTCGAAGTCTTCCCGACCGCGGGCCATCCGGTTGTGTACGGTGAGTGGATGGGCGCAGGTCCGGACGCGCCGACCGTGCTCGTCTACGGGCACTACGACGTGCAGCCCGTCGACCCCATCGACCTGTGGGACAGCCCGCCGTTTGAGCCGGAGATCCGCGACGGTGAGCTGTACGCTCGTGGCGCAAGCGATGACAAGGGGCAGTTGTTCGTCCACGTCAAGGCCGCCGAGGCGATGCTGAACGCGACCGGCGGTTTGCCCGTCAATGTCAAGATGCTCTTCGAGGGCGAGGAGGAGATCGGCTCTCCGCACCTGGAGCCGTTCGTGCTGGAACACAAAGACCTGCTCGCCGCTGACTCCGCGCTCGTGTCCGACAGCCGTATTCTGGACTCCGACACGCCGTGCATCCTGTACGGGCTGCGCGGCCTGACGTACATGGAAGTGATCGCGCGCGGGCCGGCCCGCGACCTTCACTCCGGCACGTACGGGGGCTCGGTTCACAACCCGGCGCAGGTCATCGGCGAGATCATCGCCGCCCTGCATGACGAGAACGGCAGGGTTGCCATCCCCGGCTTTTACGACGACGTTCGCCCGCTGACCGACGAGGAGCGCGAGCAGCTTGCCCGCGTGCCCTACTCGCTGGAGCAGTGGCAGGAGGAGACAGGCCTCGACAAGCCCTGGGGCGAGCCGGAATATACGCTGCTGGAGCGTGTGTCCGCCCGCCCGACATGCGATGTGAACGGCATCTACGGCGGCTTCCAGGGGCAGGGCGGCAAGACCATCATCCCCGCGATGGCCGGGGCGAAGATCAGCATGCGCCTCGTGCCTGACCAGGACCCCAACCGCATCGCCGAGCTGTTCGAGGACTATGTTCGCTCGGTGGCAGGTGACCACGTCGAGCTTGAGGTCATCAATCACAACAACGGCTGGTGGGCCATTACTGATCTGGACTCTGCGGAGATCCAGGCTGCTGCTGCCGCCTACGAGGCGACGTGGGGCAAGCGGCCCGTCTTCACGCGGGAGGGCGGCTCCATCCCGATCGTCGCGACCTTCCAGCGCGAGTTGGGCACGCCCGTCGTGCTGATGGGCTTCGGCCTGGACGACAACATCCACTCGCCGAATGAGCACTTCCGTATCAAGCACTTCTACCGGGGCATCGAGACGGTGATCCACTACTATCACCGGCTGGCCGCACGGAGCTAGACATCACGCGGCAGGGATTAAGAATCAACTCCCTGCCGCGTGTTCATTTTTATCCCCGACTATCACGCATAGTCCTGAATTGAAAGGCCGTATCATGAAGGTCAGAGAGCTTGACGAGGTCATCCAGGCATTGACGGGTGAAGACCCCGATGCACGCAAAGCCGCGGCGGACGAGCTTGCGACGCTCGACGACGACCGCGCGCGTGAGGCACTGGTCGATGCTCTCAACCATCCGGCGACCGACGTGCAGATCAACGCGGCGGAGGCGCTGGGCAAGACCGGCTCAGCGGCGGTTGTTGCGCCGCTGGTAGCCGTCCTCGCAGATAGCGAGCGCGCCGCGCCGGTGCGACAGGCGACGGCCCGCGCGCTGGGCACGATCGCACATCCCCAGTCCGCACCGGCCCTTGTGAACGTGCTGCCCGACGGCAACACGAACGTGGTCCGCGCCGCTGTCCGCGCGCTCGGGGAGATCGGCGCGCGCCATGAGCACGCCGACCTTCGCGCTTACATCACCGGGAGCCTGCTGCCGCTGCTCGTCGGCGCGGAGCCAATCGTGGCACAGGTGGCGGCGGAGGCGCTGGGTCGGCTGCGCAGCGAGCGCGCCGTGCCCTCGCTGATTATGGCGCTCAACTGCGAGGAATGGCCGGTGCGGCAGGCCGCCGCGAAGGCGCTTGGCGAGATCGGCGCGCGCGTTGCTGGCCCACAGCTTACCGTCATCGCGGAGTCTGACCGCAGCAGTGCGGTGCGCTACGCCGCCCGGCGTGCGCTTGAGCGCCTCTCACGCTGACGCAGACGTCAGGCCCCGTACACGGGCCACAGCGTCAGCACCGCACCGATTGCAATCGCATACACGACGAGAGTCAGCAGCGAGCCGACCTTCACGAAGTCGAAGAACCTGTAGCGGCCCGGTCCGTACACCAGCAGGCAGGCGGGCTCCAGCGGCGTCACGAACGATGTGCTGGCGGCCAGCGCGATCATGATCGCAAAGCTGCGCGGGTTGAGGCCAAGCTGAAGCGCGGTCTGGACCGCGATCGGCAGTACTACCACGGCAGCAGACTGGTTGGACATTGGCTGCGTGAGCACCACTGTCAGCATAAAGAACGCCGTCAGCAGCCAGAAGGGCGAGGTTGTGCCGAGTATATCGACCACCAGGCTGGCGATGAACTGGGCAGCGCCCGACGTTTCAATTGCTGTGCCCAGCCCCAGCATGCTGGCGATCAGAATGATGACGCGCCACTGCATACTCCGGTAGGCCTCTTCGGGCGTGATGCAGCGCGTCACCAGCACCAGCACGGCTCCGAGCAGCATGGCTACCGACAGAGGCAGGATGTTCAGCGCGCCGACGATGATCGCGCCGCCAAAGATCGCCATGGCAAGTGCCGCGCGCCCGTTAGGCGTTGTCGGCTCGTCGACTGTGCCCACTACGCTGATCACGCCTTGCTGCTCCAGCGTATTGATATGCGACCGCTCGCCCTGCACGAGCAGGATATCGCCCATGTGCAGCCGTGCCTCGCTCAGGCGCTGTATCACCGTGCCGCCGTGCCGGGACAGCGCCAGCACCTGCAGCCCGTAGCGCTGGCGGAACAGCGACCCGCGCGGCGTGCGCCCGATGAGCGGCGAGCCGGGCAGCAGGATCACTTCATGCAGGCTGAGGCCGTTCTCCGCGTTCGCCTCGTTCTGTAAGGCGAGTTCCGGCACCAGCTCGATGCCCGGCACCTGCTTCATGCGCAGGATGTTCTCACGTGCTCCCTTGACAAGCAGTTCATCCCCGGCGCGCAGGCGGAGATTGGCGTCCGGCAGGTGGAAGCGCTGGCTGTCGCGCTCGACGCGCAGCACGGTGAGGTCATAATCGCGCCCCAGGGCGGTTTCGGCCAGCGTCTTGCCGACGAACGAGGAGCCCGGCAGGATGTGCAGCTCGCTCAGGTACAGCCGAGCGGTTAAGAGCGTATCGTCCTCCTCATCCTCCCGGCGGTCGGGGATGAGATGGCGGCCAACCAGAAACATATAGGCGATACCCACCAGGGCGATGGGGATGCCGACGGGCGTTAGCTCAAACATCGAGATCGGCTGCATCCCGTAGCGCTGCATAAGCCCGCTCACCACAATGTTGGTCGATGTGCCGATCAATGTGATCGAACTGGCGAGGATCGAGGCAAAGGCGAGCGGCATGAGCAGCTTGCTTGGGCTTAGCTGGAGTTTGCGGCTCAACCCCAGCACGATGGGCAGGAACAGGGCGGTTGCCGCTGTGTTGCTCATCAAGCTGCTGACCGCTACCGTCACGCCCATCACTGCCAGCAGCACGCGGTTTGGCTTCGTCCCGGCCAGCCGCACCAGGAACTGGCCCGTATACTCGGTGACACCCGTATGCTCCAGTGCCGCTGCCATGATCAGCAGCCCCAGCATCAGGATCACGACTTCGCTGCCGAACCCGGCGAACGCTTCTTCCGGCGTGAGCAGCCCGGTCAGGACGAGGAAGACGACCAGGCCCAGCCCAGTCACCTCGACCGGGAACCACTCGACCGAGAACAGGAAAATCGTGGCAGCCATCGTGATCAGCAGCACAATGATCTGGGGGTCCATTGACAGGCGTTGCCCTCCCGAATGGAACTTAGCCGTGTGTTCGCTGCCGGAGGCGGGTCAGAACCAGCGCGGCGGCTATACCGAGCGATGTTGCTGCCGATACGGCTGCCCCTACGGCGAGTGGGCGGCTGTGATAAGTGAAAACAACCGTGTGGCGTCCCCGCGTCACCGGCACAGCGCGGAAAAGTCCGTTGGCTCGCAGAACGTCCGCCGACTCTCCGTCTACGGTGATCCGCCAGCCGGGGTACCACTGGTCTGTTAAAATAAGATAGGCTCTCTCTACTTCTACGTCAACGGCCAACTCGATGCGTTCCGGCTCGTAGCGATGGATGGTGGCCCTCCCGGCGGCGCCGGGGCAGGCGGGCAGGCTCTCGCCGCCGACCACGACCGTCTGTGCCGGGTTCTGTGCCAGCCGCTCGAATGCCTCGTCCACGCTGGCTGCCGCCGCCACGTCGCAGGTGACGTAGGCGCGGGGCAGCGCGCCCACATCCTCATAGATCTTCACGTCGCCGGAGTGCAGCAGCCGGACGGTTCCCTCCGAGGAGAGCGTCGCCGGGAGGAACGCCCCGCTGCGCGTGTCGATCAGGCTCACCCCGGCGGCGACGACCTCGCCCGGCGCTGTGCTGTCAAGGGCCAGTTCGACGCGCTCGACGAGCAGCGCCTCACCCCACTCGACCTGCACTACCACCCGCCCGTCAGCCAGCGTCTCGCCTGGCGACCCGGCCACAAGCGGCGCAGTGACTCGCTCCCTACCGGGCGTAACCGCCACCACCTCACCGATGGGCGTGCCGGGCGGGCTGTCCGTGCCCCCGGATAGCACCACCCCCGCCGCCGTCGCTACGAATGGCTGCGCCGGGCGCGCGGTGACCACATCACCCGCGCCGAGGGTCTGCGGGAACGTCAGGTCGTAGTACACATCCTCAACCCAGGCGTCGGCTACCTTGTCGGTCAGGATGTAGCGGACGTTCGCCAGCCGCAGCCACTCAAGCGGCGGCACGCCCTCAAGGTACTCGCGCAGCCGCCCGTCCACGGCGACCTCGTCACCGAGGAACAGCGACGTGTAGCGGATGTAGTCGCGCGTGGGCAGTACGCCCCCATCGAAGCCGTCCATCGAGGGCAGGCCCCAGGCCATCGACAGGTTCGGCGCGACGATCTCCTTAAGCTTGGTGGCGATCGCGAGGTCGTAGGTAGCGTCCTCGCCGAGAAGCGGGCCGTACAGCGCGCGCAGTTCGCGCAGGTCGCCGGGGTCGAAGAAGATCTCGGAGAGCGACAGGAAGCGTGCGGGCGGCATTTCGCCGGCTGTCGCCGCCTGGAGCGTGCTGATCGAGGGGCGGGCGCTGCTCCAGGCCTGCGGGGCGCTCAGGTCGTTGTAGGGCAGG
>DGDY01000116.1:0-5897 GCA_002385675.1 Anaerolineales bacterium UBA3940
AGATGTGTATAAGAGACAGGGGCGGATAGGGCGCTCGTCTGCGAGGATGCGACGCTGAGCGAGTACCGCGTGGAGCCTTACGCGGGCCTGCTGTCGAAGCTGGCCGCTGAGCGCCAGCCGGGCTTCATCCTCGCCGGGGCGACGACGCGCGGCACCGACATCATGGGCGCGGCGAGCGTGGACCTGCGAGCCGGGCTTCTGGCCGATGTGACCGAGGTCAGCCTGGACGGCGGGCGCGTCCTCGCGACCTCGCCGGTTTACTCCGGCAAGCTGGTAGCGACGGTGACCATCCCCGAGCCGGGTGACACGCCGCAGCTGCTGACCGTTCGCAGCCGCGCCTTTGCCGCAGCCGAGCGTGACGCAAGCCGCAGCGGCGAGGTGGAAACCGTCGAACCGGCGCTGGCTGAGGACGACATCACTGTGAAGGTGGTTGGCTTCGAGCCGGCGGGCAACCAGGTCAGCCTGGCCGATGCCGCTATCATCGTCTCCGGCGGGCGTGGCGTCGGCGGGCCGGAGGGCTTCGAACCCCTGCGCGAGCTGGCGGAGACGCTCGGCGCGGCGATCGGTGCAAGCCGGGCGGTGGTCGATGCGGGCTGGATCCCCTACGAACACCAGGTCGGGCAGACGGGTAAGGTTGTCTCGCCGGACCTTTACATTGCGTGCGGCATCAGCGGCGCGGTCCAGCACCTCGCCGGGATGCGCACCAGCAAGGTGATCGTTGCCATCAACAGCGATCCGGAAGCGCCGATCTTCAAGGTGGCGCATTACGGCATTGTCGGGGATCTGTTTGAGATCGTCCCGGCGCTGAACGAGGCGTTCAAGCAGCGGCTGTCGTAGCGCGCACCGCTTACAGGATACAGGGCCGGGGCTGCAGCCCCGGCCTTTTTGCAATCTTTTTGCAATATGGGAAGAGTCACGTATTACCGGCGGGTGGGTAAACGGGCTAAAATGGACTCAGCGTGGGGCTCACCGACGACATCTGGGGGTGAACATGCCATCCGACCGAGAGATTAAAGTTACCTACGTGGAAGACGAACCGGCCATCGCCGAGCTTCTGAAGAGCGGGCTTGACCTGTTTGGCATTGAAGTCAACCCGATCTACAGCGACGCCGAAGAAGCACTCGAGAAGATCGTCAAGAACCAGCCGCCCCTCAGCGACTGCAACTTGCTTGTTTTTGACATTCGCCTGCCGGGCATGACGGGGCTCGAACTGGCGAGGCGCCTGCGCGAAGCCGGGGAGCGCCGCCCCATCCTGATTGTCTCCGCTTACCAGCCGCCGCCGCGCGCGCAGCTTGAGGAGCTTCAGGCCCATTTCATGCCCAAGCCGTTCGACTTCGCTGGCATTGTCAGCAAGATCCAACAGCTAACGGCCAACTAGCCGGTTCGCCACTGCCGCTATAAAAGCAGCGCCCCCACCGTTTGGCGGGGGCGTTGTCTTTGCGGATGGCCGGTCTTTAGCGGATCGCCTGCTCCGTCTCGGCGTCGAACAGATGCATGTTGTCCGCGTTCATAATGACCTGCATCTGCTGGCCGACGTGGGCCTTGCTGCGCGGGTCGACGCGGGCAATAAACTCATGCTGGCCGGTCTGGAGGTACAGGAAGATCTCGTTGCCCATCAGCTCGGTCACGTCCACACGGGTCTCGACGGGCGCGGGGGTGATGCCGGGTGCGACAAACTCGGAGTCGTAGATGTCCTCCGGGCGCACGCCCAGGATGACACGCTTGCCGGCAGCCTTCTGCCAGGCCTGCTTCTTGCTCTCCGGAACCTTTACGCGGAAGGAGCCGGTATCGACGAACAGGTTGCCGTCTTCCTGCACGAGCGTTGAGTCAAAGAAGTTCATCGACGGGCTGCCGATAAAGCCCGCGACAAATACGTTGTCCGGGTAATCGTACAGGTTCTGCGGCGTGTCGATCTGCTGGAGGATGCCGTCCTTCAACACGGCAATGCGCGAGCCCATCGTCATGGCCTCGGTCTGGTCATGCGTGACGTAGATGAAGGTCGTCTCCAGCCGGTTGTGCAGCCGCTGGATCATCGCGCGCGCCTCAACGCGCAGCTTGGCGTCCAGGTTGGAGAGCGGCTCGTCCATCAGGAAGACCTGCGGCTCGCGGACGATGGCCCGCCCGACCGCCACACGCTGGCGCTGACCGCCGGAGAGCGCCTTCGGCTTGCGGTCCAGCAGATGCTCGATGCCCAGCTCACTGGCTGCCTGGCGCACGCGCCGGTCAATTTCATCCTTGGGTGTGCCGCGCAGCTTCAGGCCGAAGGCCATGTTGTCGTACACCGTCATGTGGGGGTAGAGCGCATAGCTCTGGAAGACCATCGCAATGTCGCGGTCTTTCGGCGGTACGTCGTTCACGACGCGGTCCCCGATGTAAATTTTCCCGTCGGAAATCTCCTCCAGCCCGGCGAGCATCCGTAAGCTGGTGCTCTTGCCGCAGCCAGACGGGCCGACAAACACCAGGAACTCCTTATCGGCGACCTCAATATTGAGGTTGTTCACCGCAATGACGTCACCGTACCGCTTGGTGACATTTTCATACGTTACGCTTGCCATAAGGCCTCCTTGCCTGTCTAATCAACTGGAGCGCTGCAAGCACCCCTCCCGGCTTTTTGGTGGTGCTCTAACTTGAACATGCCAACGGCTGTGGGGGTGAGTTGAGCGCGCTAGCGGCAAACCAAGTGAACCGTATGATAGCGCGTCACCAGAAGTATAGTATGAATAAGGCGCGGGGGTCAAGGAAAGAGTCTGCATCTGTACGGCCCGGCGCAGGTGGGTCATAATAAGGCCATGGACACAGCAGGAACAGCCAGCAGGCGGTCGCTGATCGCCGGTGTTGCGCTCCGGCTGGGCGTTGCGGGTGCGGTCGTGCTGCTGCTCGGGCTCAGCCCGGTGCCGGGCCGCCTCGTCGAGTCGGTGGAGCAGGGCCGGGCGGTGCTGAGCGCCGGAGATAGCGGCGAGGCGGCGGCCCTGTTCCGCGTTGCGGCGGCTTATGAGCCCTGGGTTGACAGGCATCTCGCGGCGGCGGCGCGTGCGGAGCTTGAGGCCGGGCGCTACGTACAGGCGAATGCGCTGCTCGACGAGTTGGCCGCCCGGCGACCGCTCTCCGCCGAGGAGATGCTCTGGCGGGGCGTCGCCTACGACGGGCAGGGGCAGCACGAGCAGGCGCTCGCTGTGTGGGAGCAAGCGTGGGCAGCAGGCTCCGTCAGCGAGGCGAGTATTGAGGCGCTCGCCGCTGCGTATCTCGACGCGGGGGAGTTCGAGATGGCGCGGCTGGCGCTTGAGGAACTGGCCCGGCTCGACACTGTCAAGGCGGATGTGCTCGTGCGCCTCGCGATGCTCCAGGCGCTTGACGACACCGAAGCTGCCAGCGCTACGCTGCACCGGGCCGTAACGCTTGGCTACCCGGAGACGCAGCTCGAGCCGCTCTCCGGGGCGCTGGCACAGGCGGTGGATGATCCGCGCGAGTTGCAACTGCACCGGCTCGGCGTGGCGCTCCTGGAGATAGGCGAGCGCCAGCTTGCCGCCGAGGCTTTTGATCGAGCCGTCCGGTCGAACCCGGCCTATGCGGAACCGCTGGCTTACCTGGCATACACACAGGCACTCCTCGACCAACCCTCGCTCGGTGCGATGCAGCAGGCGCTGTCACTCGCGCCTGAGAGCGCCCGGGTGCATGCGCTCGCCGGGCTGACGTGGCGCGAGATCGGGCGGCCTGCCGAGGCGCGGGCCGAACTGGAGCGCGCGCTGGCGCTTGATCCGTCTAACCCGGCGCTTGCCGTTGAGATCGCCTCGACGCACCGCGCCGAGCGCCAGCTTATCTCCGCCGAGGCGTGGATGCGCGAAGCGGTGAAGCTGTCACAGGGCGATCTTACGTTCCGGCGGCTGCTTGCCGAGTTCTACGTGGACGAGGGATACCGCGTTGGCGATCAGGGGCTGCCGCTCCTGATGACGCTTGCCGAGCAGGCGCCGGGCGACGCCGAGATCCGCGCCGCGCTGGGCTGGGCGCACTTCCTTGTCGGGGATGTCGAGGCGGCGTTCACGCATGTGGACGAGGCGTTGCAGCTTGACGAGAACTCCGTGCGGGCAAACGCTCACAAAGCCGCGCTGCTCGACTCACAGGGGCGACTCGATGAGGCCGCCGTGTATTACCGGCGGGCGCTGGAACTCGACCCTGACGGGCCGTTCGGGGCGCTTGCCCGACGCGCGCTGGAAAGGATTGGAGCACGCATACCATGAACCGGTTCCCTCGCAGTGACCGTTCGCCGGAGGCGCGCCGCCGCCGGTACCTGTTTGGCATCATCCGCTCGCTGATCATCCTTGCGGTCCTGATCGTCCTCGCCGTGGTCCTGGCCCGGCAGTCGGCCAGCCCGGAAGTGCTGAGCCTGACTCCCGCCCGCGCGCTCGACGATGCGTTCCGGCCCGTCGAGCCGGTGGACACGTTCTCTCCCGGCGACACGTTCTTCGTCTCCGCCGAGTTTCGCGACTACAGCCCCGACGCGGAACTCAGCGTGCGCTGGCTGTACGAGGGTGAGGTCATCGCCGAGATACCCATCGAGCCGGATGACGTCATCGACGGCTATGCGCGGCTGACGCTTGCGCCGGACGACCCTGCTGGCTGGCCGCCTGGCGGCTATGTGGTCGACGTGCTTCACGAGGACAACCTGCTGAACCGCGCCGCATTTCGGGTGGCTGCGCCGGGCGAGTGACCCGGTTGCCGCGCCGTTCGGGTGCGTGCTACAATCCCGACCGCACGCCCGACAGGGTGGCACCTGCTTGAACCACCGGCTACGCCGGTCTACCCGGGAGACAGAGAATCGATGAGCCAGCAGCAGCCCACGCACGAGAAACAGCTCCGCTCTCCGCGCCGCTTCCCCTGGTGGATCATCCCGGTTGCGCTGGTGTTGATCGTCGCGTTCGCGGTGGGGTGGTTGTTCCGCTTTCGCATCCAGCGCCTGCTGGAGCCTGCGCCGACGCTCCCGCCTGCGCTTTCCGCGCCGGGCGATGGTGACACAGCGGGCACGGGCGGGCTGCTCTACCAGACGGACTTCGCGGATGACGAGGCGCTCGCGGACTGGGAGCTGTTCGACGACGGGGTGATCGCCGCCGCCGGTGAGGACGGGCAACTGGTCGTTTCGGTGAATGCGCTGATGGACGCGGGCGGCTACTCCGGCCTGAACTACACGCTTGACGATTTCGTGCTGGAGGTCGATGCGACCAAGCTCGACGGGCCGGACAACAACGCGATCTTTGTCGTGTTTCGCATGGTGGACGGGCAGAACTACAACCGCTTCGATATTTCGAGCGACGGCTACTACTCGATCAGCCGGGTGCGCGATGGCGTCCAGTCCGTCGTGAGCGATTGGATGCCCTCGCCCGCCATCAACACCGGCGACGGCACGAACCGGCTGCGCGTTGAGGCGGTTGGCGATACGTTCCGCTTCGCGGTGAACGGCGAGCCGCTGACGCTGTGCGTGTCGTACGAGGAGGGCGTGCAGCCTATCCCTACGACTGAGGAGTGCGTGGGCGGCGAAATGGTCGAGGAGTGGGTGAACGACGACCTCCCGCGCGGTAAGGTGGGGCTGGGCGTGCAGGGGTATACCGGTTTCGACGGCCAGCAGACCACGCCCGCGCAGGCGACGGTCGCATTTGATAACGTGGAGATCACCGCGCCGGGCGGGTGAAGACCCTCCCCGCCGACCCTCCCCGCTAGCGGAGAGGGGATGGGGTGGGGCTGAAACAGCATTCGCTTAAAGACGAGCAGGTCTCCATGTATCAGTCAGTATGGTGAATGTAGAATAAGGTACGATTGACTTCTGGGATTAGCGGAATGACCGAGCAGAACAATCGCGGCAGCCGCCGGGTCTACCTGGATTTCGTCGGCTGCCGGTTGAATCAGGC
>DGDY01000116.1:6140-9087 GCA_002385675.1 Anaerolineales bacterium UBA3940
GGCGCACGTCGTCGGCAACATGCAGAAGGACCATCTCGTCGCGCTGATCAGCGGTGAGGATGCTGGGCCGCTCTACGAGCGGGAGCCGCTGCCACCGGGCACGCTGGGGCGCACGCGCGCCTTCGTGAAGGTGCAGGACGGCTGCGACAATCGCTGCACGTTCTGTGTGACGACGCTCGCGCGTGGGGAGGGTCGCAGCCGCGCCCCGGAGGAGGTCATCGAGGAGGTCAACCTGCTCGTTGATATGGGCTATCAGGAAGTGGTGCTGACCGGCGTACACCTGGGCTCGTACGGCAAGGATCGCGGCGACGGCTTCCGGCTGTTTGATTTGGTGCGGGCGCTGCTGCTGCGCACGGACGTGCCGCGCCTGCGACTCTCCTCGCTGGAGCCCTGGGACCTGGAGCCGGGCTTCTTCGACCTGTGGGCCGACCCCCGGCTGGGCGCGCACCTGCATCTGCCGCTGCAATCGGGCTGCAACGCGACGCTGCGGCGCATGGCCCGCCGCACCACGCAGGCGTCGTTCGCGGCGCTCGTTGAGGCGGCCCGCGCACGCATCCCTGACCTCGCGCTGACGACGGACATTATCGTAGGCTTCCCCGGTGAGACGGATGAAGAGTTCGAGGAGTCGCTGCGCTTCGTGCAGGAGATGGACTTCGCGCGGCTGCACGTCTTCCCATACTCGAAGCGACCCGGCACTGCCGCCGCGCGGATGCCCAACCAGGTGCCGCCGGAGGTCGTCGCCGAGCGCAAGGCGCGGATGCTGGCGCACTCCGACGCGCAGTGGGAGGCATTCCAGGCGCGGCACGTGGGCCGCACCTATGATGTGCTGTGGGAGTCGGCACGCGGGGCAACGCCGGACGGCTTCATCTGGTCCGGGCTGACGGGCAACTACCTGCGCGTTGTGACGACCTCACCCGCCGACCTTGCCAACACCATCACCCCGGCGCGTCTGCTGAAGGTGGGCGACGACGGCGTGCTCGCCGAGGTCGCGTAGCGGGGCAGGCTGGCAGGAGGGGCGGCACAGCCGCCCCTTTTTGATTCCGCCGACAGTTTACGCCGGGTGCAGCCACCGTGTAGAATAAGTGAGGGTCGCTATCCAACCCGCTTATTCCCCATGTATCGCGATGTCTCAACGGAGAGAATGATATGGAACTCAAGACGGTCAGGATCGAGAAGCCGGAGGAGATCAACTTCATCCTCGGGCAGAGCCACTTCATCAAGACGGTCGAGGACATCCACGAGGCGATCGTGCAGACGGTGCCGGGCGTCAAGTTCGGTGTGGCCTTTGCGGAGGCCTCCGGCCCGTGCCTGGTGCGCTGGTCGGGCACGGACGATGAGATGATCGAGCTGGCGAAGAAGAACATTCAGGCCATCGGTGCGGGGCACACGTTCATCGTGTTCCTCGGCAAGGGCGTCTTCCCGATCAACGTGCTGAACATGATCAAGCAGGTGCCGGAGGTGGCGCGCATCTTCTGCGCGACGGCCAACCCCACCGAGGTCATCGTCGCGGAGACCGAGCAGGGACGCGGCGTCCTCGGTGTGGTGGACGGGTTCAGCCCGAAGGGCGTCGAGCAGGAGCCCGACATCCGCCACCGCAAGGAATTCCTGCGCATGATTGGCTACAAGCTCTAGCCGCCGCACACCACCATCGGGAAGGAGCATTGATGGAACAGGGCTGCATCTTCTGCCAGATCATCGCCGGTGAGGCACGGGCCGATAAGGTGTACGAGACGGACGACGTGCTCGCCTTCCGCGACATCAACCCGCAGGCGCCGGTGCACATCCTGCTCGTGCCGAAAAAGCACATTGCCCGGCTTGCGGATGCCGCGCCGGACGATCAGGACGTGATGGGCGCGCTGATGCTCGCCGCAAAAGCGGTCGCCGAGCAGGAGGGCGTTGCCGACGGCTTCCGCCTCGTCACGAACAACGGTCGTCAGGCCGGGCAGAGTGTCTTCCACCTTCACTTTCACCTGATGGGTGGGCGCAGGTTCACCTGGCCGCCGGGGTAGGGGGAGCGTGCTTCCGGCTTGGGCCAGAGATATCTATGATATAATGAGGTTGGAAATCCTCAGGGGCCTCCACATACCCCGCATGTCCCGTTCACCGCGAAAGGAAGTAAGACGGAATGAAGGTTAAGAGTCGCATGACCCCCAGCCCCATCACCATCACGCCTGAGACCACTCACCGTCAGGCGGTTGCGCTGATGGAACAGCACAACATTCGGCGGCTGCCGGTCCTTGACAAAAAGAAGCGGCTGATCGGCATCGTCTCGCAGAGCGACCTGCTCAGCAGCGCGCCTTCGCAGGCGACCACGCTCAGTATGTACGAGATCACCTCGCTCATGGACAAGCTCACCGTGGACAAGATCATGACGACCCCGGTGATTGCCGTGGACGAGAACTGCAGCCTCGCCGGGGCGGCGCGCATCATGCTGGACAACCGCATCGGCGCGCTGCCGGTGATGCGCGACGAGGAACTGGTCGGCATCATCACCGAGACGGACATCTTCAAGGCGTTTGTGGAGGTGATGGGTGGCGGCGAACCGGGCCTCCGCATCGACCTGCGCGTGGCGGACGAGCGCGGCCAGCTTGCGACCATCGCCAAGGCGTTCGCCGACGTGGGCAGCAACATCGTGTCGGTCACCACATTCAGGGGGGAGGACACCTCACACACCATCCTCAGCATCAAGGAGCGTGGGGCGAACGAGGAAGAGCTGCGCCAGGCGCTCGAAAAGCTGGACCGCGTCGAGGTGGTTGAGTTCCGCCCGAGCGGGCGTGACTGCATATTGAAGTTTGGCAAGCGCAAGTAAGAGCACCCGGCTGCGCCCGCCGCTGCGAGGGGCCGCTCAGGACCGCGCGGCCCCTCTTTGTTTTCAGCCCCTGTATCGCTATACTAAAAACATCTGCCCTGTGCCCGGCGGGCGGAGGTTTAACCGTGCCGGGTGGGC
>DGDY01000055.1:0-7006 GCA_002385675.1 Anaerolineales bacterium UBA3940
GGTTCCCTCCGCTGTCTGGTGGATCGTCGGCGGGCTGATCGGGTTCGTCTTGCTGCTCATCATCGGGGCGATCGTCCTGACCATCTTCGCCGAATCGGTCGCGCTGGCCGTACAGGTCGTCCGCGACGTGTTCATCATCTCCGCACTGCTGGCCCTGCTCGTGACGCTCGTCGCCGTCGCGGTGCTCGTCGTACAGACCGCCCGTTATGTCACCCTGCTGATACATGAGAGCGAGCCCATCATCACCGGCACTCAGGACACGGTACGAGTGCTGCGGGGGACGGCCTACTTCCTGTCCAAGCACCTGACCGACCCTGTCATGAAGGCTGCTTCGGCAGCGCGGGGGGTCAGCCGGGCGCTAGGCCACGCGAATGCCATCCGCAGGAATACAGGCTGGGCACCGTTCTCCACGTACGTTGACGATTCGACAGCCGACGACGAGGCAGACGGCGTCTAATATCCGGGGCGCTGGGCCCCGGTTTTTGGTTTTGGCTTGAGTCTGATCGGTATATGTGATTACTCTGTACAAAGGGAGAGGAGATACCACCATGACACAGAATGATAGCAGTGGCGGCAGCTTTGGTGCGTTTTTGTCCGGGTTCCTGTTCGGCGGGATCATCGGTGCGGCAGCGGCCCTGCTGATGGCCCCGCAGTCCGGCGAGGAGACGCGCCAGCAGCTTCGCGAGCGCGGCATTGAGCTGCGCGACCGCGCCGGAGAGGAATTCCAGAACGTGCGCGGCCAGGCTGAAGAGGTGATCGTCAGCATGCGCAAGCAGGCCGGGGACCTCCAGCAGCAGGCACGGCACACGATCAGCGAGGCTCGCAACCGGGTCAGCAGCGCCGCCGAGTCGGGCAAGGAGACCTTCCAGCGCATCCGCCATCAGGGCAAGGAATCGCTCGAAGAGATCCAGCAGGAAGGCGAGCAGTTCATCGAGACTGCCATGGAAGAGGGCGAAACGTTCAAGGACGAGGCCGAGCAGGCCGCCGACGAACTGCGTGACGACTTGGAGAACATCTAGCCATCCGCCACGTTCCGTTCAGCATATCCTGATCAAAAAATCCGGGCAGCCATCACAGGCCAGCCCGGATTTTGGATCCCACCACAGCCGTCGGGCTTACACGCCCGGCGTTTCGATCATGGCGAGCGCCGCCGGGAGCATGTCAAGGACATCGCCCGCCGTCGTGCTGCGGGTGCTCGTCCCCTCCGCTGCAAGCTGGCCAGCCAGCCCGTGCAGATAGACCCCGACGACCGCCGCATCAAACGGCTCCAGCCCCTGCGCAACCAGCCCCGCGATACAGCCTGCCAGCACGTCACCCGTGCCCGCCGTTGCCAGTGCGTCGGTCGCAAAGGGGCTTACCACCACGCGCCCATCCGGGTGCGCGACGAGGGTGTGCGCGCCCTTCAGCACGACGACCGCGCCCCACTCCTTCGCCTTCTCGGCGGCGATCTCAAAGCGGCGCGCCTGGATCTCCTCGGTTGTCATCCCGGTGAGGCGTGCCATCTCGCCGGGGTGCGGCGTGAGAACTGTCTGCTTCGGCAGCAGCTTCCACCACTCGTCCAGGCGGGCGAGGTTGTTCAGCCCGTCCGCATCGATGATCAGCGGCGCATCGACCGCAAACGCGCGCTCGATGGGTTCCTCATCGCTATCCGTGCGCAGGCCAAAGCCGATGCGGCTGCGGCGGCTCTGCCGCCCGCCCTGGAACAGCGCCCGTATGAAGTCCTGTGTCGGCTCCTCCTGCCCCAGCCCAGGCCCGACAAGCACCGCGTTTACGCCTTCACCAACCTCCTCGCGCAGCACGCGAAGGGCATCCTCGCTGATCACGCCCATGTCCTGCGGGAGCAGAATCCACGTTGCCTCGCGCAATTGGGAGGCCAGCATCGGGTAGATCGAGGCGGGCACAGCAAGCGTCACCAGCCCGGCACCCGCACGGTAAGCCGCCTCGCCCAGCAGCGCGACCGCGCCGACGTAGTTTGCCGACCCGGCGATGGCGAGCACCGTGCCAAACGTGCCCTTGTGGGCGTTCGCCGGGCGGTCAGGGAGCAGCCGCGCGATCCCCGGCCCGCTCGCCAGCTCGACCTGCACGCTGTCCATCTCGGCAAGGTCCGGCGGCGTGCCGATATCGGCGACGACAAGCTGCCCCACCGCGCTCGCGCCGGGGAACGTCAGTTGGCCGTACTTGGCGGCAGCGAACGTCACGGTGATGTCCGCCGGGATGGTCGCCGGGTCAAGCTCGCCGGTATCGCTGTTCAGCCCGGAGGGGGCGTCCACCGCGATAACGACCGGCCCGCGCGCCGGAGCAGACACCGGGTGCGCCGGCCAGATAAGGCCCTCCTCATCCCAATCGTCTGAGCCGCTGGCATCTCGCTGTAGCGACGCCGCGACCTGCTCCAGCAGTTCTTGCAGCCTGCCCTCGATGGGGAGCCGCGCGCCTGTACCCAGCAGCGCATCGACGATAATGTCCGCACCCGCGGCAAGCTCGCGCAGCGCCTGCCAGCCATCGTCATCATCCGCCGTGCTGATAACTACGCCCGCATCACGCGCGGCGGTGAAAACCTCGTCGCTCTCCTCACGCGGTTTGAGCAGGTAAGCATCGACGCGGGCGTCGCTCTGCTCGGCAAGGATGCGAGCCGCGACCAGCCCGTCGCCGCCGTTGTTGCCCGGTCCAACGAGCACCAGCACGCGCGCCTCGGGCATGTCGCGCACCATTCGCAGCACGATCTCAGCGACCGCGCCCCCGGCTCGCTGCATCATCTCTGCGTAGCTGACGCCCGCTGCGTCGGTCGCCTTCTCAATAGCCTTCATCTCCTCGACGCTGACAACCTTGACCATACCTGTCTCCTGGTTTCTGTTCCGGTATAAGAGGGATTAACTACCAAGTGTCCGTGCAGGGGGCTTGCCGTCCACCCGCCACCATGACTATACAAATCGCACCGGCGCTGTGCCATGCGAGGGACCCGCCCCTACTCCAGCGGCAGGTCACCCTCGTCCGGCAGGTGAATGACGTGGTAGAGGACCACCGCCGCCGATACATGGACGTTCAGCGACTTGCCCTTGCCATACATCGGTACGAACACCGACGAGTCGCACAGCGCCAGAGCGCCCCGCGTCACGCCGTGATCCTCGTTGCCGAGCACCAGAGCCAACCGCTCCGGGTACTCGACTTCATAGTAAGGCAGCGATTGGTCCGTGATCTCCAGCGCCGAGATGTGGTAGCCTTCGTCGCGTAGTCGCACGAGCACGTCCTCGGCGTTCTTCTCATACGACCACCGAACATCGGTGTCCTTGTTGCGGCCCACCTTCATGATCGTCTTATTCGGCGGGGTGGGAGTCGCGCCGCACAGATACATATGCCGCACGTTGACGGCATCCGCGATGCGAAAGAGCGAGCCGACGTTGACCGGGTAGCTCACGCTCTGCAGGACGAGCACAATATCCCGCGTCTGCGGGTGCTCGCGCCGCCAGTCCCGCAGAAACCGCTTCAGCGGCGTACCCCGAAGCTGCTGCATCGCCCCACCCTGCCTACTGCTGGCGTCGCGTCACAAAGCGCCACGCGATGAGCAGCCCGATCACCGTGCCGACGATCGGGCCGGTCGCAATCGCGATCAGCATGTGGATGTTCTCAGGGAGGTCAAACGGCTGCAGCGCCAGGTACACCAGCCCGCTGATGAGGGCGAACAGCAGGAACAGCCCCAGCCCGAGGAGACACCCCCTGCCGACGCCTGTAGCCACTGCACTTGCGGGGTCGGGATTATTCGACATCATGCACCGTCACCGTGAGCGTGTCCGTATCGAGGAGCATGAAGGTGCTGCGCCCGAAGCGCCCCATAATCTCGCCAGGGTTGACGAGCAGCGTCTCGCCAACGCGCTCCTCGTGCAGCGTGTGGTCGTGCCCGTAGCACACGACATCGTACTGGCCGCTTGCCGCCAGCCCGCGCGCGATCTCCGGGTAGTGGTTCACAGCGATGCGCCGCCCACCCAGCTCCAACTCGGCAAACTGGCCGTGGAGCGTGGCATTGCCGGCCTTCTGCGCCATCGCCAGCAGCAGCCGCGGGTCGCCGTCGTTGTTGCCCAGCACGGCGTGCACCGGCCCGTTGATGCCCTCGGCAAGCTGCGTCAGCGTGAACGGCGCGCAGAAGTCCCCGCAGAAGATCAGCGCCTCCACGTCGCGCATCATCTGCAGGGCTGTTTCCAGCTTCCAGATGTTGTCGTGGATATCCGAGCAGATGGCAATCTGCATTGGCTTCCTCCTCGGCAAAACAGGTTAAAGGCAGGGCGGCGCTCAACGATCCCCGTCGCGCTCCTCACGCAACCGGCGCAGCAGGCGACGGCGGAAGCGGAACTCGAAGATCGCCACGACGATGACGATGGCGATCAGCCCCAACCACCACGCCGGCGAGCGCCTGCCGACTCCATTATCGCTCGCCACGAGCACGTTTTCATTCGACGGCAGCGGCTCCACGGACACGATGCCCGGCAGGTCGCCATCCGGCCCAGCAGCGCCCTCGCCCACCCGCTCGATCACGTACACCGGCGGCCCGCCGATCATGCAGTAATCACCGACCGTCTCCTGGCATTCCCCGGCGTAGAGCGGCACGGTGTATTCGCCGTTCTCAGGCACGAGGGGCGTCTCATTGCCCCACATGTCCATCATCACCGCCGAGCTTGCGAGCGCCGGTATCCGCGCGATCTGCGCCTCCGGCACCCGGTTCCACAGGATACGCGTGACCTTGCCCGGCCCCCCGGTGACGACCTGCGACACCTCGCCGCGCTCGCTCCACGTCACGACCCCGGCATCCGCAAGCGCCCGCATGGCGACCCGTGCGGTGGTAAACGCCGGGCGGTGCGAGCCATCCTCACGCACCAGCCCGAACGGCTCCGGGTTCGCGGTAATGTCGCCGGGGGTGTCCACCAGCTTGTAGATGGCCACCCGCTCCGCCCCGGCGGCGAGCGCCAGCGCAAGCGCCTGCGGCATGTAGGCGGCCTGCTCCAGCAGCGAGACACGAAAGGTAATATCGCTGACGGGCCAGGCCGGGTCGGAGGACGGTGCGGCGTTCGTCTCCACCAGCCAGAAGGGCTTATCCAGCCCGCGCTCCGACTGGAAGCCCTGGTACATCTCCAGTACCTCGTACACCGTCGCCGGGTTGAAGTACAGGTTCAGCGTGGCAACGTCGTAGTAATAATTGTGCTCCGCCGCTTCCGGCTCCGCGACGATGGCATCCAGCAGTGCGGGGAAGGTCAGGTCGCGCCCGTGCTCAACATCCCACCAGTGGCTCATGGCCGCGAGGTGGATAACTGCGTCGGGGTTGGTTTCCCTGGCAACGAGGTAAGTCGTCTTAAGAAGCTGGACGTAGTCCTCCAGCGTGCCGGGCCATGTAAACGCCGGGTGGGTCGGATCCCACACGTCGGGCTCGTTCCACACAATCCAGTGGTCGATCCGCCCCGCATAGCGCGAGACGACCTCGCGCACGAAGTTTGCCCACAGGTTGCCGTCATCCTCCGGCGGGAGGTCCAGCCCGCGCGGCAGGCCGCTGTCATCTGCGGCCCACTCCGGTACGCCGATCAGCAGCCCGACGACCTCACGGCCCGCGCGCTGCTCGCCCGCAAGCTGGGCCTCGGTTAGCTCAGCGTCGATCCACTGGTCAGGCCCATCCGGCTGGATAAGCCCCCAGTGGAAGCGCGCCCGGCTCCAGCCCGCGCCAAGCTCGGCGGCATCCTCCGGGGCGTCATGCGCCTCGACAACGCCGAAACGCGGATCCGCACCCTGCGCCGCGTGCGTCGCGCCTGCCATCAGGAGCGGCACGAGCGCCGCGATGAGCAAAGCCAGCCACCACGCCGGGCGGCGCGCAGGTTCAGGCATTACAGGCCCCCTTCCGGCCAGTTCGGCAGACGCTCGGCAACCGTCGCCGCAAACGCGCGGAAGTCATCCGGCTCCATCTCCGCCCCCGCCCACCAGCGAGCTTCTTCGGCGACGCGCAATGGCTCCTGCTCGGCAAAGAGTTCGGGGACCCTGTCTGCCTCTTTACGCGGGATGAGTTCGACAAACGCCTGCCAGCCGGGCAGTTCGCGGGCATCCTCCGGCTTCATAAAAGCGTACACCGTCACCATATCGTCGCCCTTAGCGAGCTGCAGCGCCGCACAGATCCAGCCCTTTGGCACCCATGCCCGCCGTGAGGTAATGGTGAAGCCCCAGGCCAGCACCCTGATATCCTCTGCCCAGCGCAGCGTGGTTTTCTCGCCTGTTTTCTCGTGCAGCGTTACCGTCTCGTCCGTCACGATCAACTCACGCCCGCTGGGCCAGCGCCCGCGCAGCACCCGCTCTGCCGCCAGCGAGACCCCGACGGCAAAGAGCGCGCCCACCAGCAGCCCCAGCAGGAGCGGTGAGCCTTCGATGCCGAGGGCGCTGAACAGCAGCCGCACGCCGAAATCCCCCGCCATAAAGCCAATAACCAGGCTGAAGCCCACGGCAAGGCGCAGGTTTGAATGGTTCGGATCAACGCGGTAAACGGTTTGAGGCATGGGCTGACCGGTTGAATTATTGCGAATTGACTTTCAGGCTATAGAATCGGGTGAGGCACGAGCAACCGCCCGGCACACGGGCAGATGTCGATTGTATCACCGGCTCGGGTGCCTGTCGAGTGCTGCTGGATGCAGCACTTGTCGTTAGCCGACCCGGATGCCAAGGAGCAGACCCGTATGAGCAAGCCGCAGGACGGCGTGTATGCAGCCGTCATCACCCCGTATGACGCAGCCAGCCAGACTCCCTCGCCGGAGCAGCTTGCCGCCTGCCTGGGCCAGCTTGCGAAGCGGGGCTGTCACGGTGTGCTGCTGGCCGGTACCACCGGCGAAGGCCCCTCGCTGAGCACGACGGAGCGCACGGCGCTCTTCCAGGCAGCCGCCAGCGCGAATAACGGCCTGACGCTGCTCGCAGGCACAGGGGCCGCGAGCCTTGACGACGCCCTCACGCTGACCCGCGCCGCCTTCGACGCGGGCTGCGACGCCGCCGT
>DGDY01000055.1:7252-14550 GCA_002385675.1 Anaerolineales bacterium UBA3940
GGCCTGTCGGTTGAATTGATCGCCCGCCTGCGCGACGCCTTCCCGGAGCAGGTCGTGGGCATCAAGGACAGCAGCCAGAACTGGGAGCACACCCGCACGCTGCTTGAGATGCTCCCCGGCTTCCAGGTATTCGTCGGCGATGATCGCCTGCTTGCGGACAACCTCGCCGGGGGCGGGGCCGGTTCCATTACGCTGATCGCCAACGCCTTCGGCGACCTTGACCGCGCAGTGTTTGACGCGCACGCCGCGGGTCAGCCGACCGCCGCCGCGCAGGAGCGCCTGAACGTGACACACGCCCAGCTTGACGGCCTGCCCCGCATCGCGGCGATCAAGTACATCCTGCGGGCGGGCGGCATCATCGAGAACGACGCCGTCAGGCCGCCGCTGCGCAGGCTGACCGAGGCGGAGGAGGCGGTGCTCAAAGAGCGCTTCATGCTGGACCGTGAGATCCCGCGCACCATCCACCTGAGCGACATCTACAACTTCCACGCTGGGGACGAGGGCGCCAACCACCAGTAAGCAAGAGGGGGAACACGTCATGGAGCGCCCACCGCTCGACATCGGCATTGAAGAAGAGTACCAGATTATCGACCCGCAAACGCGCGAGCTGACCTCGTATGTGCAGCAGTTTCTGAACGTAGGGCGCGTGCGCGGCAGGCGCATCCAGCAGGAGTTCATGCAGTCGCAGGTGGAGATCGGCACGCGGGTCTGCAAGAACATTGACG
The DNA here is from genome assembly GCA_002385675.1 of Anaerolineales bacterium UBA3940. Lineage (GTDB taxonomy): Bacteria > Chloroflexota > Anaerolineae > Aggregatilineales > UBA3940 > UBA3940. The sequence goes on from DGDY01000055.1 coordinate 7,978, forward strand.
AGGCGCGCGAGGAGATCAGGCACATGCGCCGCACCATGCTGGAGATCGCCGACAGCGCCGGGGTATGGCTCGCTGCCGCCGGGACGCACCCGTTCTCGCGCTGGGAGGATCAGGTCATCTCGGAGAGCGAGCGCTACGTCGAGTTTGTTGAGTCGATGCAGCATGTCGTGCGCAGCCTGCTGATCTTCGGCATGCACGTGCATATCGGCTTTGGTGATACCCCGGCACAGCGCGAACTGCTCATTACCGTGATGAACCAGGCGCGCTACTTCGTGCCGCACATCCTCGCGCTCTCCACAAGCTCGCCTTTCTGGATGGGGCACAACACCGGCCTGAAGAGCTACCGCAACATCGTCTTTGAGTCGATGCCGCGTACCGGCCTGCCCATGGAGTTCCGCTCGTGGTCCGAGTACGAGAACTTCACGCGGGTGCTGGCAAACGTCGGCGCGCTGCAGCGCACCAGCGACGGCCAGATCGACACCACACGCATCTGGTGGGACATGCGGCCCCATCCCCGATACAATACACTCGAATTTCGCGTGTGTGACATGGTCACCACGCTGGACGAGGTGATCTGCATTGCCGCGTTGTTCCAGGCGCTCGTCGCCAAGCTGGTGAAGCTGCGCGAGCAGAACATTATGTGGCGCATCTACCGCCGGGACCTCGTGCGGGAGAACAAGTGGCGAGCGGTGCGCTACGGCGTCACCGGCAGCCTGATCGACTTCGGCAAAGAGGAGCAGGTCCCTTTCCCCGACCTCGTGGACGAGCTTATCGACTTTCTCGACGATGTTGTCGACGAGCTTGGTAGCCGCGAGGCGGTTGAGTACGCCCGAGTAATCGCCCGCAATGGCAGCAGCGCCGACCGGCAGCTTCGCGTGTACGAGGCCAGCCTTGCGGCGGGGCTGGATCAGCGTGCGGCGCTGCAGGCCGTCGTTGATCATCTGGTAGAGGAAACACGAAGCGGATTAATATGAACGCTCAACGCTGGATCGCAGTCGGATTTCTGGGGCTGATCGCCCTGTGCCTGGCTAGCAGCAGCCTGTGGCTGCCCTCGCTCGGTCTGTTTGGCGATGAGGAAGAGACGGCATCTGCCACCACAACGCCAGAGGCCGAGGTCGCCGAGGCGGCGGAGAACGAGGCGGAAGCCGAAGGCACGCCGGAAGACGGCGAGACGGAGGAAGCAGCGGCTGCCGCAACCGAGGAGTTGACACCGACCCCCGAGCCAACGCTCGACCCGGCAATTGCCGAGATGCTCACCGAGCTTGAGGTCGAGGAACTCGGGCCGGGTATCGACCCGCACATCACACGGGCGGGCGACTTCACCACCGTCGATCCGCTGCACCGGGCCGAGGGCACTGCCTCTCTCTACCAGCTCAGCGAGTCACAGCGCGTGCTGCGTCTCGACCCGTTCATGGTCACGAACGGGCCTGATCTTAAGGTGATCCTCTCCGAGAACGAGATGCCGCGCACGAGCACCGAGACGATGCTGCCGTCACACCTGGACCTCGGCGACCTGAAAAGCCCGACCGGCGCGCAGAACTACCCCATCCCTGAGGGCGAGAACATCGACAAGTACCGCAGCGTCGTGATCTACAGCATGTCGCTCAACATGGTCTACAGCAGCGCCCCGCTGATCGAAGTGCGCGGCGGTTAGCGACCCCGGCGCGGCAGCATGAGGGCGGACTTTCGGGGCCGGCTGCTGGCCTACTTTGAGGAGGCGGCGGAGAGCTATGCGGCATACATCGAGCCGGCCTTCTTCCCGCTCGTCGAGAGTTTCGTCGACGCCGCCGGGCTCCGTCCGGGCGACGCCGTGCTCGACCTCGGCACAGGCACAGGGCTGGCAGCCCGCATCGCTGCCCCACGCTGCCGCTTCGTCGCCGCAATGGACTTCTCCCACCGCATGGCGGTGATTGCCGCCGGGCGCAGCGCGCCGCACGTCTTTCAGGGCGACATGCACTGTCTGCCCCTCCGCTCCGCCGCCTTTGATGTCGTGCTCGCGGTGCTCGCCTTCAACAGCACCGACCCCGCGCGGAGTATGCCGGAGGCTTACCGCGCCCTGCGCCCCGGCGGGCGGCTCGCCATGCAGGAGTGGGGCACGAGCGACGAGTTAAGCGTGCTGCTGGACGATACGCTCGCCGAGTACGCGGTGGAAGACCCAGGCCCGGACCTCGCCGCGCGGCGCGAGGCCCGCTTCGCCTACCACCCCTGGGACGAATTTGAGACGTCAACGGACATCGCCGACGAACTGGAAGCCGCGGGGTTCGAGCATGTCGAGATCGACGTGGTGACGCCTGAGGTCGTGTTCGAGGAGGCAGCGGACTTTATCCGCTACAAGCTGGCATGGCCCTTCCGCCGCGCGGAGGTCGAGGCGATGCCCGCCGAGGTCCGCGCGCTGTGCCTCAGCGACCTCGACGAGAACCTCTCCGCCCTGGCGCTGCCGTCCGGCAAGCTGGTCTGGCAGCCGAACCTCGTGCGCGTGTTTGCGCAGAAGCCCCGCTAAAAAACGATCCTATCCCTGCAGCCGCCCATCAGCTTGCTGAGTGCAAATTTGCCAGCTCAACGCTTGCCACCGCAGCCTCTCGCCGCAGGTTCTCAATCTCGGCGAGCGGTGCGCCCGCATCGCCCCGTCGGCGGTGTGCGTGCTTTTTGTAGGCCAGCTTGGTCAGCGTGTGGTGATATCGCCCGACCCACCGGTAGCCGCTCAGGCCGTGCGTGAACAGCGCGTCCATGCGCACGAAGAACCGGCGCAGCGGTGACGCCACCACTGCGTACTGGTCCGCGTTGAGCGTGCGCAGCGCAACCTCCTCCCGCAGCTCGTCGATGATCCAGCGGCGCTCACGGCGGATAGCGGCGACCATCACCACGAACACCAGCAGGATGCCCATCCAGTCTGCGCCGATGGCCAGGCAGATAAGCCCCGGCACATCGCCGGTGAGCACGAGCGCGGTGTTGTGTACAGCATGCACCAGGATTGCAAACACCAGCCCGGTCAGCGGCGCAGCCCATCGCACCAACCGGCTCGTCGAATGCCGCCCCACCCCGAAGCCGATCCCGGTGAGGCTGGTGTACAGCGCGTGGTTCAGGCCGAACAGCACCGCGCGGCTGAACACGATGGAGCCATCCGAGTCGAGGAAGTAGAGGATGTTCTCGATCGCGGCGAAGCCGAAACCGACGAGGCTCCCGTAGATCACCCCGTCAAACACGCCGTCGAACTCGTGCCGCCAGATCAGCATGATCATGAGCAGCGCCGCGCCCTTGAAGATCTCCTCCGTGACCGGCGCAACCGCCACCGCGATGACAGCATCGGCCAGCGCGCCGGTTGCGTCCAGCATCAGGAACGGCACACCGATGATCACCTGCGTGATCAGCGACATCAGCGCCGCCGGGATGAACCCCCACAGGAAGGTTGCCGCCACCAGCCCGAGCGGTTCCTTCTCGTAGCGGTCCATCCAGTACAGAAAGACCGGGTAAATCAGCATCGGCACGATGCCAGCGATCACAGCAGCGGTGAAGCTCATCCGCCCAAATCCTCCAGAGCGATTAACCAGCCGAGGGCTTCAATGACGGGAAGAATCGTTTGGCCCACTTCGCATACGTTGACCCGAAATGCACGACAAAGCTGCTCAACCGCTCCTCGCGGCTTGCCACCGCCAGCGCCTGCCGGAAGCTTTCCGGGGTGTGCTCGAACGGCGGCACAACCATGACTGCGCGCCCGTACTCACGCGGAATGTGCGCGTCGCTGCCCGCCGTCATCAGCACACCGCGCTCCTGCGCGAACGCCAGCGCACGATCGTTGTCCTCCATGTGGATGCAGCGCGCGTTGAACACCTCGATCGCATCGACCTTGTCCACAATATTGAGCAGGTCATCAGCCTGCCATGCACCGCTGCGGTAGCGGTCGAACGGGTGCGATACGCCGATCATCGCGCCCTGGTCGCGCAGCCGCGCGATGGCCTCGCCGGGCGACAGGCCCGGTGGCACGCTCTCGCGGACGAACCACGCCAGCAGTTCGCCGGCGGTCGTCATGACCTCCTCGCCGGGGATGATCAGGTCGGGGAACATCTCCGCCGCCCGCAGCGCGCCTTCCGCCGTGTTGTGGTCGGTGAGAATGATGCGGTCGAGCCCGGCGCGGCGAGCGATGCGCGGCAGGTCTTCTAGCTTGATCAGCGAGTCCTTCGAGTAGATTGAGTGGCAGTGAAGCTCGACACGCCACTGCCCGCGGGGGGTAGACGTCATGGACGCACTTCTCCTGCACCGGGTGGGTCGGGCAGCGCAGGCTGCCAGGCAGCCGCCTGCCCCGGAAACAGACGATGGCGGAAGGCAAAGGCCGTCACCAGGCCGAGCACCACGCCAAACCACAGCGTAAACAGGCGGATAAGCAGCGTCGCCGTCCCGGCGAAGCCTGCATCCTGCTCACCAAGTACCAGCAGTTGGAGCATCCCGGCGATGGTGAACTCCGCCGCGCCCAGCCCGCCGGGCAGCCCACTGACTGCGCCGACGATGGTCGCCGCTGCCAGCATGAACATCGCCTGCCACAGCAGCAACCACGACGGCTCCAGCCCCAGCCCCTGCAGGATGAGGAAGAAGCCCAGGCACTCACCGGCCCAGCTTACCACGCCCAGCCCTACTGCAAACATCAGCGGGCCGGGCCGGAACAGCTCATAGCTGCTCTCGTAAAGTTCCGCGAGCGGCTTGCTCACGCGGCTGACGAGCGGCCAGTTCTCGATCTGGCGCAGAATCCACCGGAAGAGCGGGCGGATCTGCAGCACGGTGATGCCGCCAAGCAGGAGCACAAGCACTGCGATATACGCCGGGACGTACTGAGCGAGAACCTCGTTGTGCTGCGCGGACTGCATGAGCATCCCGCCGAAGCCGATTGCGCCGAGCACAAGCATCGCAAGCCCGTCAGTGACACGCTCCGCGACGACAATCGGCGCGCTGCGGGCGATGGGTGTGCCTGTCATGCCGCGTAGCACCGCCGCTTTCAGCACTTCCGCCACCTTGCCCGGCGAGAGCGCCAGCACAAACCCCGACACCCACAGCGCCGCACTGTCGGTGCGGGAAATGTTCTCCACGCCGATGATGTGCAGATATGTGTGCCACTTCACCCAGCGCAGTACATAGTTGAACAGGGTGAGCATCAGCACAGGCAGAATCAGCACCACCGGGAAGGCCCGGAGGTGCGCGCCTGCATCTCGCACGTCGGTGTAGAGCAGCAGCCCGACCAGCACAGCCAGCCCGAACAGGCCGCCAAGAATCAGCTTGTTGCGGTACTCTCTCATGAAACCTCCTGCCGCGTTGCGCCCCGCCATTGTAGCAGAATTACCCATACTCGCACATCCAACAGCATGTTACAGTGCTGTTATACCGGGTCACCGATTGTTCGTAGGACACGCTTCCCGTGCGGCGCCGGGATACACCGCGCCCGGCCCCGGCAGGAAAACTTATGTCGAGATACGCTACCGCAACACAATACCCGCACCGGGCACGCCCCACCGGAGTGCCTGGGCGCCTGCCGACATACCGCCGGCTGCTCGTCGCCCTGCTGGGCGGGCAACTTCTTGTCGGCGTGCTGTTCGGCGTGCTGACGCTGGCCCTCTACCGGGGAAGCGGCGTGTCCAGCCTCGACGATGCCGTGCCGGTGCGCGTGTTACTACCCATTCACATCGCGACCGCCGTCGTGCTGATCGTCGTGACCGCGGGCATCGCCATCGCCACCCTGCACGTGCTCACGCGGCGCCTCCGCGCGCTGATCCTGCTGGTCGGGGAGCAGATGCGCGCGAGCGGCCTGCCCGCCCTGCCCCGCGCGGGGCAGCAGGACGTGTTCGACAGCCTCACCGCCCAGCTTCAGCGTCTGTTCGACGCCTACCGCGCCAACGTCGACGCACTCAGCCGCCGTGCGGACACGCTCGCCACGCTGAACACCATCGCGCAGACCGCAAACAGCACGTTCGACCTGCAGCAGGTGTTCGACACGTCGCTGCGCGAAGTGCTGGAGAACATCGGCTGGGACATGGGCGGCATCTACCTGTGGGATGAGCGGCGCAGCACGCTCGACCTCGTCAGCCTGCACGGTATGTCCGAATCTATCGTCCGGCGAAGGCTATCGTACCCGCTCGGCGAAGGCACAGTCGGAGCGGCAGCCGTCCGGCGAGAGATGGTTCAGGCGAGCGGCGACGACCCGGCGTGCGAGGTTGCGCTGCCGCTTGTGACCGTGCCCGGCACGCTGCTCGGCGTGCTGTGCCTGGCCAGCCGCCGCCCGGCGACGCTCGACGACCACGACCTGAACCTGCTTGCCACCGTCGCCGAGCAAATCGCACTTGCGGTCGACAAGTCGCGGCTGTATCTGGCTGTCAGCGCGCACGCAGGCGATCTGGAGCGGCAGGTTGCCGAGCGCACGGCAGAGCTTGCAACCGCCATTGAAGACCTGTCCATCGCGCTGGAGCGGGCGAAAGAGGCCGACAAGCTCAAGTCGATGCTGCTCTCGACCGTTTCCCACGAGCTACGCACGCCGCTCGCGACCATCAAGGGCAACACGTCGCTCCTGCTGGAGCATCACGCGCGCATCACGCC
>DGDY01000055.1:14811-29414 GCA_002385675.1 Anaerolineales bacterium UBA3940
TGCTGGAGATGTCGCGCATCGAGGCGGGGATGCTGCATGTGCAGCGAGAGTCGATCTGCCTGCAGGATGTGCTGGAGAGCGCAGTTGCCGCCGCACGTGTGCGCCGCCCCGGCCACCCGATCCATCTTGTGGTGCCGCCGCACCTACCCAACGTACTGGGCGACCCGCGCCGCATCGAGCAGATCGTTGCCAACCTGCTCGACAACGCGGCCAAGTACTCGCCACCTGGCTCGCTCATCGAGGTGACTGCCGCACTCCGCACGGACAGCATCGCCGTCTCGGTGAAAGATCACGGGCAGGGAATCGCGCCGGAGCAGCTTGAGCGCGTTTTCGATCGCTTCTATCAGGTCGAGTCCGGCTCGCCCGGCGGACGCCGGGGCATCGGGCTGGGCCTTGCCATCTGCCGCGGCCTCGTCGAAGCCCATGAGGGGGATATCTGGGCTGAGAGCACGCCCGGCGTCGGCTCGACCTTCTCGTTCACCCTGCCACTCGCCGGCCAGTATATATCTGTGGAGAGAGATAACCGTGAGTAACGCCTCTGTTCTTGTCGTGGACGACGAACCCAAGATCATCCGCTTTATCAAGACCTCGCTGAGCCTGTCCGGTTATGACATTCTGACCGCCAACACCGGCAGGGCGGCGCTGTCTGCCTTCGACATGCAGCGCCCGGATGTTGTCATCCTCGACCTCGGCCTGCCCGACCTCGACGGGCTGGACGTTCTCAAGACGATCCGCTCGTACTCAACGCGCCCCGTGCTGATCCTGACCGCGCGTGACGACGAGCAGGACAAGGTGCGAGGGCTGGAGCTTGGAGCAGACGATTATCTCACCAAGCCGTTCAGCACGTCGGAGCTGCGCGCGCGTATCGAGGCTGTGCTGCGCCGCGTGCGCTGGTCGCCGCAGCCCAGCGACCTCACTGAGTTCAGCCTTGACTCGCTGCACATTGACTTCCGCCGCCGCCGCGTGATGGTCGGCGGGGAAGAAGTGCACCTCACGCCGACAGAGTATCACCTGTTGCGGGTGCTCGTGCAGAACAACGGGCGGGTGCTTTCCCACGCGGAGCTTCTCGGGCAGGTGTGGGGCGAGCAATACCGGAACGACCTCGCCATTCTGCGGGTCAACATCTCCCGCCTGCGGCAGAAGCTGGAGCCCGACCCGCGAGAGCCGCGTTTCGTCGTGACCGTGCCCGGCGTCGGCTACACGCTCGCCGGGGAATAAAAAAGAACAGGCCGGTCGAGTGACCGGCCTGCAGCTATCGCGGGGAGAGTTGATCAGGCGGAGTGGCTGCGCCGCCGGAGCAGAAGCGCCGCGCCCGCGGCCAGCATGGCGAGCGTCGCCGTACCGGCAACAGCGGCGGCAACAACGGTTTCCGGGCGCATCCCCGGAATGACGACCTCACCATCACCGTAGGTCTTGAACTTCTGCCCCCACTTCGTCTGGAGCGCCTTCTCGACACGCGGACGCCCCACGAACGGGTACCAGTAGACGTTGTGATACAGGTGCGAGGCGAGATAGCTCCACGGCACGATGGGCGAGCGCAGCAGCACGTTCTCGAACGGCTTGAGCGGGCCGTGATAGATCAGCTTCTGCCCCCGGCTCGCGAAGGTATCCTCCTGCACGAAGTTCCAGGCTGGCTCCTGGTTGATGTCATAGCCGACAATCTCGATCTCGTTCGGGTCGCCCACGCCAAGCCCGCGCTCGTGTGCCAGCCGGATGAACGGGATCGACATCGGATCGAAGCCCTGTAGCTTGGCGGAGATCGCATCAATGGCGACCTGGTCCGCCGAGGCCAGGATAATGTCCTTCTCATGCACGCGCATGGCGCGCGGCCCGGGGCCATCACCCGCGAACGTGCCGTCCATAATCGCAAAGATGCCGCTGTGAATGTCCTGCTGGATCATCAGCAGGTCGACGAGCGTCTCATGGATGACGCTGTGCGTCCAGTGGCGGCGGCGATGCAGCAGCCCACCGAAGGCGTTCTTCATCGCGCCGGTGATCGTCGTGAACACATGCGTCTTGACGGTCGGCAGGTGGATGATGTTCGCATCGTAAAAGACCTTCGGGATGCGAATACCTTCGGGGTACACCTTGTCCAGCACCAGGAAGGGCTGCTTAGGCTCGTACGTCACCCACTCGATGTCCTCTTCCCAGAGGTAGTAGTTCTCGACGCCGTACTTGTCGGTGACATACTTGTGTCGGTTGTTGATCTCGCCCGCGTGTGCGTCAACAACGACGGTGTCGTTGTGCGCCCCCTTGACGCGGTAGCCCGCTTCCTGAAGCTCCTGAATTGCGGCTTCAAGCTGCCAGGGCGCGGTCGAGCAGGCCGGATACCATGTATCCCACGAAATATTGATCTTGAGCAGCGTCTCTTTATCTTTGGGCAGCGCGGCCTGATAGTCCGCCATCCGCATCAGACGCCGGTAATCCTCAATTACCGTCTCAGGGCTGGTCTTGAGAACGGCGACGCGGCCCTTCCCCGGAAAATCAACACTCATAATAACTGCACTCCTCAGCAAAGAATATCCCGGCCAAGCTGACCGGGTCTGCTATCAAGCCAAAGTATAACCCACAGTCAGAGCCAATGCACAGGGTGGCCCACCGAGCCTCTCTCAAGAGCGCCCCAGGAAGCGAAAGCCAAACCCCTTCATTTTGCGCTGCGGCTCGCTCGGCGCTTCGGGCGCCTTGCCCGGTGCGTCGTCGATGCGCAGGATCATCCGCAACCCGCCCAGTTCGATCACGTCACCGTCCGTCAGCGGGAAGCCCTGCCCCGGCGTCAGGCGCTGCCCGTTGACCCAGGTGCCGTTCGTACTGTGCTGGTCGATGATGCTCAGCGCATCTTCGGTGGGCCGCAGGAGCGCGTGCCGCCGCGACACACCACAGCGCATCGCGCCGTACGGCCCGTAGTCGAGGTCCGGGCGGAAGGCACTCATCGGGTCGGCCCGGCCCAGCACCGTGACCCGCCACACATCGAGCGTGATGACCCCCTGACTCGGTGAGGTTACGTAAAACGTGACCTTCCACGCCGGACGCATCCGCCCCCCACCCGTTACAGGGGCAGGCGGCCCTCCTGCAAACGGGTCTGGCGCCACCGGGATGCTATCAGGAGCATCTTCCAGCGTTCGTGGATTGAGCGGTTTGGTGACCACAGGTGAACCTCTAAGAGTTAGTGCTGCGCTTATGCGCTGTCTCGGCATTGCGGGTGATGAATCTCACATTTTTACACCCGTATCTAACCGTTTGCAAATGGTTCAACCTGCTCAAGTCTGACTGTAGCGCGGCGACGCGACGCCCGTCCAGCTAATGCGTAGAATTCCCCATACGATCCAGCCCTCCGCGCGGCGCAGCGCGGTTGACACCTGCCCGCAGCGCATTTATACTGCTCACCAGACGCACTAACTGTTAACCAACGGTTTCCCAGTGAGAGGCGGGATGTCATGGGGCAACGACTAGAGGATATCCGGCGTCTGCGTGAACGTTTGACGACCGGGACGCTTACGGGCTCAGCCGCCCAGCAGGAGCGTGCTCGGCTGAAAAATCGCATCCTCGGCGTGCTGCTGCGCGACGCGCGTCAGGCGTCTGGCCGCAGTGAGGCGGACGCGGCGGCACTGCTGGGCATCGCCACGGAGGATTACCGCGCATTTGAATCCGGGGCAGCCTCCCCAACGCTCCCGCAGCTTGAAGTGCTGGCCTACGCCTACAACGTGCCGATGAGCCACTTCTGGGGCAGCCAGACACTCGCTGACAAGCGCCAGGAACACAGCGTCCGCGAGAAGATACCGGCGATCATCGCGCTGCGCGACCGCATCGTGGGCATACAGATCCGGCAGGCGCGCGAGCGCGAGAACCTCACTGTCGCCCAGATCGCCGAGGAGACGGGCATCGACGCCCGGCGGCTGCGCGACGCGGAGCGCGGCAGAATAGCGCTCTCGGTGACCGAACTGGAGATTCTCTCCCAGGTGCTGCCCCTGCGCATCAGCGATATGGTGGACGGGCATGGCCCGGTGGGCAATTGGCTCCAGGCACAGGCCGACTTCGAGCGCTTCGCGGACCTGCCCGCCGATCTGCGTGCGTTCATACTCAGGCCGATTAACCGCAGCTACCTCGACCTTGCCATCCGCATGAGCGAGATGGACGTCGAGCAGCTGCGCAGTATTGCGGAAAGCATCCTGGAGATCACCCTTTAGCCGTTCACCGAGGTATCCAACTATGTCACCCGAAGCTGATGCCCTCAAGGAGGAAGGCCTGCGCCTTTTCCGCATTGGCGAGCACTCCCAGGCCCTTGACCACTTCGAGCGAGCCTACGACGCCTACATGGCAGCGGATCGCCCGCTCGACGCCGCCGAAATGCTGAACAACATCGGCGTGATCTGGCGCATGGAGGACGACACCGGCGCTGCTGCCGTCAGCCTTGAGCGCGCCAGAGAGATCTTCGCCGAGCACGGCGACCGCAGCCGCGAGGCCCAGGTGCTTGGCAACCTCGCGCCGCTCTACAGCAAGCAGGGCCGCATCGATGAGGCAATCGCCGCCTACCGCACCGCAGCAGAGATGTTCGGCGAGCTTGGCGACAAGGACCGTCAGGGCGAAACGCTGCTCGCACTCGGCATCCTGCAGTTCCGTGAGGGGCAGCGCCAGGCCGGGCTGGCCTCCTACGAGGCGGGGCTGATGCTGATTAAGAACCCTACCCCCAAGCAGAAGCGCACGCGGATGCTGCTCAAAATGCGCAAGCGGGTTACGGGCAGCTAACCGCCGCACACTGTTAGCCAGATCGAAAAGAGCCGCCCTGTATAGGCGGCTCTTCTTGTTTGCGGGTGAGGAAGGGTTACTCCTCTTCTTCCTTCTTCGCCTTGGCGATGATCTCCTGGGCAATGTGCGAGGGGACCGTCGCGTAGTGCGAGAAGCGCATGGTATAGACGCCGCGCCCCTGCGTGAACGAGCGCAGGTCGTTGCTGTAGCGCAGCACCTCGGCGAGCGGAACCTGCGCGGTGATAACCGCGCGCCCGGCGTTGATCTCCGTGCCGAGCACCTGCCCGCGCCGCGAGCTCAGGTCGCCGATGACATCGCCCATGTTGGCCTCAGGGACGGTGATCTCAAGGATCTGGATGGGCTCAAGCAACACCGGGCCCGCCCCCTGGACGGCCAGCTTGAAGACCTCGCGCCCGGCGATCTGGAAGGCGATATCCTTCGAGTCGACCGGGTGCTCCTTGCCGTCGTACACGACCGCCTTCACGTCCACGACCGGGTAGCCGGCGATGACGCCGCTCTCCATCACGCTCTTGATGCCCTTCTCAATCGAGGGGATGAACGAGCTGGAGATCGCACCGCCAAACACCTCGTTGCCGAACTCGAAGCCCTGGCCATCCTCCAGCGGCTCGACGCGCAGGTGAACCTCGGCGAACTGCCCGGCGCCGCCGGTCTGCTTCTTGTGGCGGTACTGCGCCGAGTTCACCTTGGTGATCGTCTCGCGGTACGGAACCTTCGGCACGGCGGTCTCGAGGTTGACGCCAAGCCGCGCAGCGCGCTTGATCGCCACGTCCACGTGGACATCGCCCATCCCCTCAAGCACCGCTTCCTTCGTCGCCGGGTCGAGCCGCCACGTCAGCGTCGGGTCGTCCTCGGTCAGGCGGGTGAGCGTCGGGCCCATCTTGGCCGAGTCGGCCTGCGTCGCCGGGAAGACCGCCACCGAGTACACCGGGATGGGGAAGCTCGGCGGTTCAATGATGATAGGCGTGCCGCGGTCGCCGAGCGTATCGCAGGTGACGGTGTGCCCGAGCTTCGCCACCGCGCCGAGGTCACCCGCGTGCAGCGTGTCAACCGTCATCTGCTGGTTGCCGCGCATGACGAGCAGCGAACCAAAGCGCTCTTCCTCGCCACGGGTGAAGTTGTAATAGCGCTGGTCGGCCTTGAGCGTACCGGAGACCACGCGGAAGTACGTCAGGCTGCCAACGTAGGGGTCGGCAGTCGTCTTCCACACGTAAAGCGCGAGCGGGCCGCCGTCACTGGCAGGCAGTTCGACTTCTTCGTCGCCGCGCTTGCCAGTAAAGGCCTTCGGGCGGTTGTCCGGGCTGATCGATACCTCAGTCACCAGCCGAGTGAAAGCCTTCACGCCGATATTCGCCGTTGCCGCCGCGTAGGCAACCGGGATGAAGGACTGCGCAGCGAGACCGGCGCGCACGCCCTGCCAGATCTCAGCCTCGGAAAGCTCGCCAACCTCGAAATACTTCTCCAGCAGCGCGTCATCCGACTCCGCCGCAGCCTCGATCAGTGCAAACCGGGCCTCCTCTGCCGCGTCCGCAAATTCCGCCGGGATGTCACCGGGCTTGTCGTCCGCCCCGCGCCACGCCTTCATGCTGAGCAGGTCGACGACGCCGGTGAACTCGCCGCCCTCGAACATGGGAAGCTGCACGGGCACAAAGCGCGTGTCAAAAATGGTGCCCAGCTCATTGAGGACCTGCTCGGGATGCACATTGTCGCGGTCCATCTTGTTGAGCAGCACCATGCGCGGCAGTTCAAACTCGTCGGCAAAGCCCCAATAAACTTCCGCACCGACCTCAACACCGGAGCTGGCGTCGATAAGCAGCACCGCCATATCCGACACCATTAACGCGTTCTTCACCTCACCCTGAAAGTCGGTGTAGCCCGGCGTGTCGAGAATGTTCAGCTTGTAGCCATTCGTCTCAATGGGAATCTGCGACGTGCTGAGCGACAGCCCGCGCCGCTGCTCTTCCTCATCGAAGTCGGAAGTCGTTGTACCCTGCTCAACCGTTCCCATACGTGTAATTTCGCCGGCATTGAAGAGCATCGCCTCGACAAGCGATGTCTTGCCGGCACCCTGGTGTGAAACCAGAGCAATGTTGCGAATCTGTGCAGTCGGATACACTTTCATAACGGGAAGCCCTCCAAAACGGGGATCAGTCGGAAATTACGGACAGGCCGCGGCAAGCCTCAGGTCGCATCTGCTGCTTGATAAAACCTAGCCTAAACAGAGGGGATTTTAAGTCGCTTTAAGGTACTTGTCAACGCTCAAAACGCCCGCAGATCGATTATACTGAGGAAGCTTATACCACAGCTAATAATCGTCTCAACGAGTGTCGTTCCTGCGGTGTGCTGTTGTGCCCCCAATGGGACGACTGGCATCCGCCACAAAATGAGGAGAGCAGCCATATGCCATCATACCCACCTGAGCCTTTTCGCATCAAAGCCGTCGAGCCGATCCGCCGCACTACTCGCGAGGAGCGCCTCGCGAAGCTCCAGGCCGCCGGCTACAACCTCTTCAAAGTTGCCGCCGAGGATGTTTACATTGACCTGCTGACGGACAGCGGCACGACGGCTATGAGCGACCGTCAGTGGGGCGGCATGATGCAGGGCGATGAGTCGTACGCGGGCGCACGCAACTTCTTCAACCTCCAGTGCGCCATCACCGAGATCTTCGGCTTCAAGCACTTCGTGCCGACCCATCAGGGCCGGGCCGCCGAGAACATCCTGTGCCGCCTGCTTCTCAAGCCGGGCCAGGTCGTGCCGAGCAATAACCACTTCGACACGACGGGGGCCAACATCCGCGCGGCGGGCGGCAAGCCCGTTGACCTGGTGATCGACGAGGCGCGCGACCCGTCCAACCGACACCCCTTCAAGGGCAACATGGACCTCGACAAGCTGACTCGCTTCATCGAGGAGACCGGGCCGGAGAACATCCCCTTCGGCATGATCACCGTCACGAACAACGCGGCAGGCGGCCAGCCGGTGTCGATGGCGAACATCAAAGCCACCGCCGAGGTTTATCACCGCTACGGCATCCCGTTTTTCATCGACGCCTGCCGCTATGCCGAGAATGCGTACTTCATCCGACTGCGCGAGGAGGGCTACGCCGACAAGACGCCGCTTGAGATCGCGCAGGAGATGTTCAGCGTGGCGGACGGCTGCACGATGAGCGCCAAGAAAGATGCGCTGGTCAACATCGGCGGCTTCCTCTGCATGAACGACAACGCGCTGTTCGAGCGGGCGCAGCAGGAGTTGATCCTGCGGGAAGGCTTCCCGACTTACGGCGGGCTTGCCGGGCGGGACCTTGAAGCAATGGCTCGCGGGCTGTACGAGGGGCTTGACCTCGACTACCTCGCCTACCGCATCGGGCAGACCGCCTACCTCGGCGAGCGGCTACTGGAGATCGGCGTGCCGATTGTCGAGCCGCCGGGCGGGCACGCCGTATATGTCGATGCCGGGCAGTTCCTGCCGCACATCCCGGTTGAGCAGTTCCCCGGGCAGGCGCTCGTCATCGAGCTTTATCTCGCGGGCGGTATCCGCGCCGTGGAGCTTGGTAGCGTGGCCTTCGCCTACCCCGACCCGGAAACCGGCGAAATGGTGCATCCGCCGCTTGAACTGGTCCGGCTGGCACTGCCGCGCCGGGTCTACACGCGCAGCCACCTTGACTTCATCGTCGAGACATTTGACGAGATCGCAAGGAACCGAGAGGCGGTCGCCGGCGTTGAGATTGTTGAGGCCCCCGAACTGCTGCGGCATTTCACGGCGTCGTTCGCGCCCGTGAAGCCAGCCCAGCCGTAGACGGAGCACCGGGCGAACGTTTAGATAATCCGCCGCGAGCGCGGTAAACTATGCGTGTGAGCGTCGGCAGCAGTGCATCATGTTGTCAGCGCTCACGGTAGCGCGCTATACTAGCCACCTGTTGACGACGGGCACTGTTTCAGCGCCCGTCATTCGCAGTTTAGCCTGAAATACGCTGATGTAGATTTATCCGAGTAGACCGGTATGGCTTCTTTCAAGAATCGGCATCAACTACCCCAGATCAGGCGGGGCTACGCCTATCGTGGTTCTTCCAGCCTGTTTCGCCGGGACCGTATGCCCCGGGTGGGCAACAGCTACGCCCGGCGTTCAGGCAGTGGGCTGATCTGGGGGGCAGCGGCGGCAGGACTCGTCCTGCTCATCGCCGTCCTGACCGCCCGCTCCTGGCTGCCCGCCATTCGCTGGTTCGTACCAGACCGCTACATCATGGCGTACGCACCGGAAGACCTCCAGCTCATCATCTTCGATATCGACCCGAACCGGATGGTGCCCACGCCGGATCTGCCGGGCGACTCAAGCGCGGCAGAGGCGCTTCTTGAGGACTTCGAGCCGCTACCGACTGAGACCCCGCCGCCGACACAGCAGGAACCGCCTCCGGTCACGCCGCCCCCGGTGACGCCCGGCGCCATCGGCTACGTACAGCCGACCCGGGTTGCCGTCGCGCCGACGCCCACGGTAACGCCCGCGCGCGCTGCAGCCGTGGACCCGCGCGCTGTCGACCGGGACAACCAGGCTGACCTCAGCCACGTCGATGCGCTGCTAACAGGCTTCAACTTCCAGCAGCAGACCGGGTCCAACAACTGCGGCCCGGCGTCGTTTGCAACGATGATCAGCTACTGGGGCGTCGACATCCGCATGGAGGAGGCGCGTGTCTTCCTCAAGCCTAACCCGGACGACCCGAATGTGCGCCCAGACGAGATGGTGAGGTACGCCGAGACGCTCGGCTACCACATGATCGTGCGCGATAACGGCACGCTTGAGACGCTGAAGAAGTTTATCCTCGCCGGCTACCCGGTGATGATCGAGACGGGCTACGACCCCGAGCCGGAGACGTATGGCTGGATGTCGCACTTCCTGACGATGGTCGGCTTCTCCGACCGGACCGGGGAGTTCATCGCGATGGACACGTATCGCCGGCCCAACTGGTCGTACCCGTACGAGGAGATCGACCACTTCTGGCGGCAGTTCAACCGCCGCTACCTCGTCGCCTACCGGCCTGATCAGGCCGCCGCGGTGGCGTCCATCATCGGCGAGGATATGGACGATACAACGATGTGGACCAACTCGATGCGCACCGCGCAGGCCGAGCTGAGCATCAACCGCAATGACCCGTACGCCTGGTTCAACCTCGGCACGAGCCTGGTAGGGCTGGGCCGCTACGAGGATGCCGCCTCCGCGTTTGACGAGGCGCGCAAGCTCGGGCTGCCGGGCCGCTTCCTGTGGTACCAGTTTGCGCCGCTGGATGCTTACCTGCAGGTAGGCCGCTACGACGATGTGAACACGCTGGCCGACTCCGTACTGGCCCAGATCGCGACAGAAGAGCCGTTCTACTACAAGGGGATGGTACTGCTCGCTCAGGGCGAACCGGAAGAAGCTGCCAAGCAGTTCCGCATGGCGCTGCGCTACAACAGCAACTATGAGGCCGCCAAGCTCGCACTCGAGAGCATTGAAAGTTAAATTGGTGCCTCGATGAACCATAACAATCTCCCACAGACGGAGACCTACTACAACACGCGCAAGAAGCGCCGGCAGGGTATTGGCACACAGAACCTGAACCAGCCGCTCGGCTGGCTGCCGGGCCTGGCGATGGCGGCCTCCGTCGTGGTGTTGATCATGGCGATCACCGCACCGCTGTGGCTGCCGAGGACGATCCGCCGGATCATCCCGGATCGCTATATCATCGCGTACGCGCCGGAGCCGCTTGCCGAGATCATCCTCGATATCGACCCGAGCCGCACACTGCCGACGCCCGACCCGTTCCAGCAGCCAGCGGCCATCGGCATGGCCGAAGCCACCCCGTGGCCGACGCTCGCCGCCATCACGCCGCCGGAGACAACGCCGACCGATCAACCGGGGGTCGGGGCAGCCGCCGCCGAGGCCCAGCCGACCGAGGTCGAACCGACTCCTGCAGCGACGGCAACGCCCACAGCGACGGCCATCCCGGATGAGGTGCTTCTCACTGGCATGCGGCACGTGCCGCAGGGCTACAACAAGTGCGGCCCGGCGACGATGACGAGCTATCTCAGCTTCTATGGCTCGGCGGTGACCCAGGATGACGTGTCGAATGTCATCAAGCCCCACCCGGAGGACTCGAACGTCCGCCCGGATGAACTGGCCGACTATGCCCGCAGTCAGGGCTTCGGCGCGATCCTGCGCATTAACGGCACGCTGGACGTACTGAAGAAGTTCATCGCCGCGGGCATCCCGGTCATGATCGAGCGCGGCTTCGACGAGCTGCCCGACGAGGGCTGGATGGGCCACTACATGCTGATGATCGGCTACTCCGAGGTGACCGGCGAGTTCACCGCCATGGACTCGTACTGGGGCACCAATCGCCGCCACGACGACCCGAACTTCCCGGTCGATAAGTGGGAGTACAACCGCTTTGACGCGCTCTGGCAGGACTTCAACCGCACGTATATCGTCGTCTACACGCCGGACCGCGAAGCGGAGGTGCTGAGCATCATCGGCGAGGACATCGACGACACGACGATGTATGTCAACGCCCTGAACCGGACGCTCGCCGAGCAGGCCCAGAACCCCGACGATCCGTTCGTGTGGTTCAACCTCGGCGAGATCTACAATGCGCTGGGCGACTATCAGCAGGCCGCTGCTGCCTTCGACAGGGCGCGGCAGATCGGCACGCCGTGGCGCACGCTCTGGTATCGCTTCGGGCCGTACGAGGCCTACTACCAGACGGGCCGCTACGACGATGTGATGGCGCTGGCACGGGCCACCACCGACCCGAGCAACTACCCGGAGTCGGAGGAGGGTCTGTACTACATGGGTAAGGTGTTTGAGGCGCGCGGCGACACGCGCAATGCTCGCGCCATGTACCAGCGGGCGCTGCAGTACAATCACAACTATGCCGCCGCACAGCAGGCGCTCGCCGCACTCGGCGACGGCTAGCCACAGGGTCAGCCGTCAGGAAGCGCCGCACACCGGGCTGATCCGCAGCCAGCAGGGGGGCGCACCCCGGCTGGCTGTTTTGCTGAAACAGTGAGGGGCACGATATGGGACAGGCGACGACAACTGCGACAGACTCACCACGCGAGGCAGATCCGGGCCGCGCCGGGCGGGTCGCCCGCTCGACTCTCATCGTCATGGGCGGCACAGTCGCCTCGATGGTAGTCGGGCTTATCCGGCAGCGCATCATCGCGATCCAGTTTGGCACGAGCAACGAGTTTGACGCCTTCACCGCCGCGAACAGCATCCCGGAACTGCTGTTCACCATGATGGCGGGCGGTGCGCTCGCCTTCGCCTTCATCCCGGTCTACACCGAACTCCTGCAAAAGGACGACCGTCCGGGCAGTGACCGCCTGCTCAGCCAGGTGATCAACCTGATCTTCATACTCGTCGCCGCCGCCTCGCTGCTGGTCGCACTCGCCGCGCCGACGCTTGTGCGTGCGCCCTGGGGCATCGGGCCGAACTTCCCGTTCGAGGTCCAGGCGCTGACCATCCAGTTGATGCGCGTGCTGTTGCTCTCGACCATCATCTTCTCGGTGAGCAGCATCGTCACCGGGGCGCTGCACGCCCGCCAGCACTTCCTGCTGCCCGCGATCACGCCGGTGATGTACAGCCTGGGTATCATCCTGGGGACAATCTTCCTCGCGCCGCGCATCGGCGTGTTCGGGCTGGCCTGGGGTGCGGTGCTCGGCGCGGGGCTGCACCTGCTCGTGCAGATCCCCGGCCTGATCTACTACCGTGTGCGCTGGTACCCGACGCTTAACTTCAACAACCCGGCGCTGCGCCGCGTCGCCATCCTGATGGCGCCCCGCATTGTGGACCTGCTAATGGCGCGCGCCAGCATCGACTGGATCAACGCAAACCTCGGTTCCGGGCTGGGCGAGGGGCGCGTGTCGGCCCTGCGCTACGCCTACCAGTTGATGAACATGCCGTGGACGCTCATAGGCACGGCCATCGGCATTGCGGTCTTCCCGACGATGGCGGCGCTCGCGGCCAACCGCGATGTAGACGCGCAGCGCCGCGCGCTGAGCGGGTCGCTGCGGGCGATCCTCACGCTGACGCTGCCCGCCGCCGCCGGCCTGCTGGTGCTGGGCCGCCCGATAATCCAGCTACTGTATGAGGGCGGCGAGTTCACGGCAGACAGCACGATGCTGGTGTACTATGCCCTTCAGTTCTACGCGATCACGCTGATCAGCCAGTCGATGCTGGAGGTCGTCGTCCGCGCGTTCGCCGCACAGCAGGACACGCTGACGCCGCTGATCGTCTCATTCTTCACGACGCTGCTCAACGTCGGCCTTGCCATCTGGCTGGCGCAGCCGCAGCGGCTGGCTCACGGCGGGCTCGCCCTGGCGAACGGCATCGCGGTCGGTGTGGAATCGCTCGTCGGGCTGACCATCCTGCACATCCGCTGGCGCGGTGTAGACGCGCGGCGCATCCTGCTTGACACCGGGAAGGCGGCTGTGTCAGCTCTTGTGATGATGGCCGCCGTCGTCGGCTTCCTGCGCGTGCTGGAGCCCGGCGCGCTGGTTGCCATTGCAGGCGGCGGAGTGATCGGCGTGGGTGTGTACTTTGCCCTGGCGCTACTGCTCGGCATCGAGGAAGTCCGCACCATCCCGGCGGCAGTACTGGGCCGCTTCACCGCGAGGCGGGCCGCATGAGCGAGGAACTTGTTCGCCTGTTCGACGCGCTGGAACGCGCCTACTCCGGGGAGGCGCGCGGCGGCGTGCGCTCGGCGCTCGTCGTTGCCGCGCCGGAAACGGCGCTCATGGTGAGCCGCCTGCTTGAGCTGTTCGGCGAGGCGGTGGTCACGGTCGTTGGTGAGGATGAGAGCAAGATCGCCGGGCTACAGGAGCAGCTAAGCGCCCCCGTCGAGGCAGGCCGCGTGCGGATCGTACAGGCCAGCCCCGCCGACCTTGCCGGGCACGCCCCCGGCCCGTACGATCTCATCCTCATCCGCCGCCCGGCTGAAAGCCTCGGGCGGATGGCTCAGCGCGCCGTTTTCGCCGCCTGCACGCAGGCGCTCGCGCCGGATGGCCTGCTGGTGTTCACGAACGACAACCTGGCCGACGCCGCCTACGTCGATGAGCTGATGCAGTCCCTCAACAT
Source organism: Anaerolineales bacterium UBA3940 (assembly GCA_002385675.1). Classification (GTDB taxonomy): domain Bacteria; phylum Chloroflexota; class Anaerolineae; order Aggregatilineales; family UBA3940; genus UBA3940. The sequence goes on from DGDY01000055.1 coordinate 28,675, forward strand.
GACCATGCTCCCTGGTTCGCCCTATACGGCAGTTCCTGTGGCGTTAAGCGGCAGAGATCGCTATATTATGTTATACGCGTCGCGCTAACGCGCCGGTGACAGGCCTTATTAGCGTCCCTCTCTCGTCCTGCGTCGCGTCGGCTGTCTGGGCGTCGCTGCGCGTCGCTGTTTGTCGTCCGCTGTTGTTGTTTTACCCGAAATATGTCTGTATTCCGCCGATTCCATTTCGCATGGCGCTATCTGACGGGGAACGCGCCGTGGGACACTAACACGACGCCTCCTGAAGTCATAGACCTTGTCGAGGTGGAACGCGTTCCGCCAGGGCGTGCGCTCGACCTCGGCTGCGGCACCGGCACCAACGCGATTTATCTCGCCCGACATGGCTGGCAGGTCATCGGCATCGACTTTGTCGCTCAGGCCATCCGAACGGCAAGGTGCAAGGCGCGACGCGCGGGTGCCGGTCATCAGGCACGCTTCGTCCGTGCCGACATCACCCGGCTGGCCGAACTGAGCCTACCCGGCCCGTTCGACCTGGCGCTGGACATCGGCTGCGGGCACAGCCTGCCTGCCAGCGCCCTGCCGGCCTATGCTAATGCACTTGCCGGGCTGGTACGCTCCGGCGGCATCTTCATGACGTACATGTTCCGCCCGACGGCAGAGCGCCCGCTCGGCCTGGAACCGGCAGCCGTCGAGCAGTTGTTTGCACCCCATTTTCGTCTGGTGTGGACGAGCCTCGGCGA
>DGDY01000291.1 GCA_002385675.1 Anaerolineales bacterium UBA3940
GATGGACCCGCTCGTGCTGACCAAGAGCGGCATCATGGTCGGGCTGGGCGAGACGTTCGACGAAGTGGTCGAGGTCATGCGCGATCTTGCCGAGCAGCAGGTGGACATTCTGACCATCGGCCAGTACCTCCAGCCGAGCAAGAAGCACCTGCCCATCGACCGCTTCTACACGCCGCAGGAGTTCGAGGAGTTGAAGCGCATCGGCCTGGAGGAGCTTGGCTTCAAGTGGGTGGAGAGCGGCCCGCTGGTCCGCAGCTCGTACCGCGCCGCCGAGCAGGTCCGCCAGCTCTCGAAGCTCAACTACCTGCGCCCGATCCCCGGTGGGGTGGCGGAGTAACGTCCAACCACGCAGCGATCAGCGCCCTTGCCAGCCGGCAGGGGCGCTTTTTGTTGGGGGAACCCCACCCCCTCAGCCGGCGGTGGGGAGGGGGTATCGCTGAGCACACATAGGGAGCCGCAACGTTTAGTCGCGGCGGGTTTTCTCCTGCTGCCGCTCCTATATTGCTGCCTGGGAATTGCGGCCTGTTTCCCCTGGCATCTCTGGTGCGCTATCATAGAAGCTAGGCCCAGGTATGGGGAGACAGCCAGCGTGGATTTCTCATCTCTCGAAGACGAGAATCTTATCGAACACATCATCGGCGGGCAGACCGAAGCGCTCGGTGTGCTGTACGACCGCTACAGCCGCATGGTGTTCAGCCTCGCCCTGCACATCACCGGCGACGCGGCGAAGGCGGAGGAGATCACGCTGGATGTGTTCACCCGTATCTGGGAGAAGGCGAGCACCTACCGGGCCGACCGCGCCAAGGTCAACACGTGGATCACCAGCCTCGCACGCTACCGCGCCATCGACGTGCTGCGCCGCGAGAAGGCCCGCCCGGAAGGGCACAGCGTCCGTCTGGAACTGGTCGATTATGAGCTGCACGCCTCTAACCCCGGCCCGGAGCGGGTCGCGGCGAGCGCCATCCGGCAGCAACGGGTCCGCGAGGCGCTGGCCAGCCTGCCCGACGATCAGCGCACTGTGCTGGAGCTGGCCTACTTCGCCGGGCTGACGCACCAGCAGATTGCCGAGAAACTCGGCCTGCCGCTGGGCACGGCCAAGACGCGCATCCGGCTGGGCTTGCAGAAGCTGCGCCGCGCGCTCGAAGATCTGCTCAAAGATTAGATCTACGCTGACCGGCTGTGCGTATTGTTTATGAAGGCACAAATTAGGCACAAATTGATCCTGGCTGCGAACGATGGAACACGCTGACGTTTACGAGCTGATACCCGTCTACGCGCTCGGCGCGCTGGAGGAGGACGAGGCGCAGGCGGTCGAGGCCCATCTGCGGGAGTGCACGGCCTGCCGTGCCGAGTTGGCCGTGTATGAGGATGTGGCCGACCAGCTCGCACTGGCCGTGCCGGGCGCAGAGCCGCCCCCCGGCCTGCGTGAGGAGCTGCTGGCGCGCGTCGAGCGCCCCTTCCTGGGGCGCACAGCTACAGCCGACGTGCCCGCGCCTGCCCTCGCCCCGGCGGAAACCCGGCCCGGATTGTGGCAGCGCCTTAACGACTTCTTCCGCAAGCTGGCGCCGGTGTGGGTTCCCGTCAGCCTGGTGCTGATCATGCTGCTGGGGGGCAGCAATGTGCTGCTGTGGCAGCAGGTGCGCGAGAGCAGCACCATGCCGTCAGGGGAGCCGGTTTCGATCTACCTGCGGGGCACGGACGCCGCGCCGGAGGCGGTCGGCTACGTCATCTTTGACCGGGGCAGCGACACCGCCCTGCTGGTAAGCTACCACCTCCCTGAGCTTGAGGCGGGCCGGCAGTACCAGTTATGGCTGGTGCGGAACGGCGAGCGGGACAGCGGTGGCGTGTTCTCAACCGGGATGTATGGCAACGCAGTGATGCACATCACCGCGCCGCGCCCGCTCCACGATTACAACTGGTTCGGCGTGACGGTCGAACCGGCGGGCGGAAGCCCCAACCCCACCGGCGAGCGGGTGCTCGGCAGCGAGCCCTGGTAATCGCCCGGATTCTCCCAATTTTGCCAAAAATGGAACGCGGGCCATGCGGCCCGCGTTGTACATATAAAGGCGTTTCTTGACGCTACTTCCGTCGAAAGTGGTGCTGGCATTCCGACAAAAGATGGATGGCGCAGGAGCGACTTGTATTACAATGAGAATAGCAGAAGCAGCAACGTTATCCAGGGGGAGAACCGATCATGAAGCGGGCGAAGGTTTATATAAGGCTGGCCGTTGTAATGGTCATGATTGCGGTCGCACTGTTCAGCACGGCGGCGGCATCCGCGCATAGCGCCGATGCGCCCTCGGCTGACACGCAGGCTGAGAACATCATCCATGTGGTTCAGCGTGGCGAGACACTCTTCAGCATCGCGCAGCGATATGGCACGACCGTACAGGCTATTCAGGCGGCAAACGGACTGACGGGCACTCTTATTTACGTCGGGCAGCGGCTGGTCATCCCGACGGGCGGCGGCGTACCCGGTAATGTGATCGTCCACCGGGTATCGGCAGGTGAGACACTCTTCAGCATCGCACAGCGCTACGGCACGACCGTGTCGGCTATCCGCGCGGCGAACGGCTGGGGGCCGAATCATTCACTCATCTTCCCGGGCCAGCATGTGTTCGTGCCAGTGGGCAGCACGGGCGGCCCCCACACCTACGTCGTGCAGCGCGGCGATAACCTGTTCCGTATCGCGCAGCGGTTCGGCACAACGGTGACGGCCATCCAGGCGGCCAACGGGCTGACGGGTACGACCATCTACGCCGGGCAGACGCTCATCATCCCGACGGGTGGCGGCACAGGCACGCCGCGCACCTACGTCGTGCAGCGCGGTGACTACCTGAACCTCATCGCGCGGAAGTTCGGTGTCTCGACATCGCTGCTTGCGCAGGTCAACAAGATCAGCAACCCCAACCTCATCTTCCCGGGGCAGGTCCTGATCATCCCGGATGCGGGGATTTACGGGTAGCGGCGATCAGCGCAACATTTATCCGAATCATAAGAGCCACCTGATTCCTCAGGTGGCTCTTGCTTTGAGGCGGAGGGGGTGGGATTCGAACCCACGGTAGCCGGAAGGCTACAACGGTTTTCGAGACCGCCCCATTCGTCCGCTCTGGCACCCCTCCGTATGGTCGTCTGCGGTTGTTAACTACTTCTTGCCCTGCGCGCGCAGCCCCCGGAAGAACTCGCGGATCTGCTCGGCGGCTTCCTCGGCCAGCACCCCGCTGATGACTTCAACCTGGTGGTTGAGTTGCGGATGGTGTAGCAGGTCCATCACCGAGCCGCCCGCCCCGGCCTTCGGGTCATCCGCCGCCCAGACGAGCCTGGGCAGCCGCGCCTGGATCATCGCCCCGGCGCACATCACGCACGGCTCCAGTGTGCAGTAGAGCGTCGTGCCGGGGACGAGCCGCCACCC
>DGDY01000222.1:0-2586 GCA_002385675.1 Anaerolineales bacterium UBA3940
ACCGTCAGGCGGGCCGAGGCGCACATTGAAGAAGTCGAGCCGGAGATCGGAATGGGTGACGAGTTGCGGTTGGACTTTGAGGACGACGAGACGTTCTTTAAGGAACACTACGACGCACACTACGCCTCGACGGGCCGGGCGTACGAGAACTGCCGCCCGGCATATCGCTACGGCTTCGAACTGGGCCAGCAGAGAGCCCACCGTGGCCGAAGCTGGGAGGAAGTCGAAGCGAACGTGCGCCCGTACTGGGAGCACAGCCACCCGGATAGCGATTGGGATAGCCTGCGCGACGCCGTCCGCGCCGGTTGGGAGCGTACCTGCACCCGGTAACGCTTATTGGTAGGCCCGCCGCCCTGACAGCATGCGCGTGTTCATCTCCCCCGCGGCAGCCCCGGGCTCTCGTGGGGGATGGCCGTTCGCGGCTGCCGTGTGCTCGGCCAACTGGCGTAGCTCCAGCGCAAGGGCGCGAAGGCTGGCTGCTTCCTGGTACCAGAAATCCGGTGCGAAGGGGGCGTCCCCATTGCGCCCGTGATACTCATCCTTCTCGGCCAGCCGTTCGATACGATCGGCAAGATCACGGAGCGTCGTACAGCAACAGATTTTCATGGTGCGTCCTGTGGCAATGACCCGGTCCGGCCCGACCGGCTAAAGGCGGTAACCAGCCCCAGAATAATGCCGAGCGCAAAAAAGCGCAACTTTTTGGCAATTTACTCACAAAGGTGACGCGCTTCTCCGCCAGGGAACTTCCAGCAACCATCTGCCAGCTTCCCGATCAGTTTCGCCGCCAATGCTAATTGTTCTCTAATATCTGCTCGTTATACTCTCTAACGTCAGCTTTGATCCTCACGTCATGCTGCCGGGGCAACCTGTCGTCAGGTAGACCTTCGTCATCTGTTGGCCGCCACCCCGGCAACATGCACGACGCAGTCGATAATGGAGTGGAAGCGTTATGAAGAGTAGTAGAGGGCTGATCATACTGGCCGGCGGCATCCTGACGATCCTTGCGCTTGGTGCGGCGCTGCTGCTGGCGCTCGTTGCCGCGCCGATGCTCGGCTTTGAGCTGGCCGGCGGCAGGGTAAATGCTATGGCAGAGCCGCTCGTCGCCCTGAGGAACAACGACTCAGCGCCCGCCGAGCAGCCCGCCGCGCCTGCGCTTCAGGGCGGGCTGGAGAGCGTGTCGCTGGAAGATCTCTACGAGGAGCTTAGCCCCGGTGTGGTGAGCATCCAGATTCGGACGAACCGGCAGGGTCTTATCGGCGCCGGGCAGGGCTCGGGCTTCATTATCAGCGAGGACGGCTACATCGTCACCAACCATCACGTCGTGGCAAACGCGGACATCGTAACCGTCATCGCGCATGACGGAACCCAGATGCGGGCGGAAGTCGTCGGCATGGACCCGGACAGCGACCTCGCCGTTGTGAAGGTCGAGGAGCTGCCGGAGAACACGCACCCGATCCCGCTCGGTGACTCGGATGCGGTGAGGCCCGGCCAGTGGGTGGTCGCCATCGGCAACCCCTTTGGCCTCGCCAGCAGCATGACTCTCGGTATTGTCAGCGCGACCGGGCGCACCATCCCTTCCGGCGCGACGCCCTACAGCATCCCGCAGGCCATCCAGACCGACGCCGCGATTAACCCCGGCAACTCGGGCGGCCCGCTGGTGAACCTGCGTGGCGAGGTCATCGGCGTCAACGCGCAGATCCGTACTGACAGCGGCATCGCCGCCAACGCAGGCGTCGGCTTTGCGATCCCCTCGAACATTGTGAGCCGGGTCGTACCGGTGCTGATCGAGGAAGGCTCGTTCGAGTGGGCATGGCTCGGCGTTTCGGGGCAGGATGTCACCCTGAGCATGGCCGAGGCGCTCGGGCTTGAGGTTCAGCGCGGCGCTTACATCGTGTCCGTTGTCGAGGGCGGCCCGGCGGCGCGAGCCGGTCTGCGCGGCGGGGAGGCGCTTACCTTCGACAGCGGCTTCCAGGAGGCGGTGCACGGTGATGTGATCATCGAGGCAAACGGCGAGCCGATCGAGTCGTTCGATGAGATCGTGACCATCGTCGCGAACAGCAGCCCCGGTGACACGCTGGACCTGGTTGTGCTGCGGGATGGCGAGCGGCTTGAGATCAGCGTGGAGCTGGGTTCCCGGCCCGCAAGCGCCCGCGCCGTGACCAACCCCTAACCCGCCTGTCCTGGCTGCTGCCCCGGTCGCTGAGTACGGCCAAAGGCTGTATGCTAGCAGTATGAGCATCTCGCGGGAAAGGAAACGCCAATGGAAACCCGTGTTCTGGGCCGGGCGGGCCTGACCGTCACCCGGATGGGGCTTGGTCTCGCGGCCCTCGGGCGGCCAGGGTATATCAACCTGGGGCACGCCGACGATCTCAACGCCGATTACGACGTGCAGGCAATGGAAGCCCGCACCCACGAGGTTCTCGACGCGGCCTGGAACGCCGGCATCCGCTACTTCGATGCCGCGCGCTCGTATGGCCGCGCCGAGGCCTTTCTGTCTTCGTGGCTCCGGGCGCGGGGCCTGCACCCTGACGAGGTGGTGATCGGCTCGAAGTGGGGCTACACCTACACCGCCGGCTGGCGCGTCGA
>DGDY01000222.1:2726-11292 GCA_002385675.1 Anaerolineales bacterium UBA3940
ATCTCGGGGCGCACCTCGACCTGTACCAGATTCACTCGGCGACGCTGGAGAGCGGCGTGCTGGAGAATGAGGACGTGCTCGCCGAGCTTGGCCGCTACCGCGACGCCGGGCTGGCTATCGGGCTTTCGGTGAGCGGCCCCAGACAGGCTGAGACGATCCTGCGCGCCATCGATGTGACCGTCGGCGGGGAGCCGCTGTTCGCGTCTGTGCAGGCGACGTGGAACCTGCTAGAGACCTCCGCCGGAGATGCGCTGCGGCAGGCCAACGAGGCAGGGATGGGCGTGATTATCAAGGAAGGGCTGGCGAATGGCCGGCTGACCGCCCGGAACAACGACCCGGCCTTTGCCGAGCAGCGCGCGCTGCTGGAGAGCGTCGCCGCCGAGCTGAACACGACGCTCGACGCGCTGGCGCTCGCCGCCGTGCTCGCCCAGCCCTGGTGTGATATCGTGCTGAGCGGCGCGGCCCGCGTCGATCACCTGCAATCTAACGTCGCCGCCTTCGATGTGCCCTGGACAGATGAGATCGCCGACCGGCTCAGCACGCTGCGCGAGCCGCCGGAGGTCTACTGGAAGACGCGCAGCTCGCTGAAGTGGCAGTAACAACGTCCTGCATCGAATAGGGGTAGGTGTGATGCGCGATGCTCCGCATCGACCGCATCATTAGACCTGCCCCTACCAATCGTGAGTCGATAGCCGCGAAGTTCATTCGCGGCGATTTTGTTTTACCGGGACAGCGGGCCTATCATCAATCCAGCAGCAGCGCAGCCCCTCACGCCTCGTGCTGTCTGGCCGCCGCCACCCGCTCGATCACCTGCTCGAACGCATCCGCCACAATGCGCGCCCCCACGCTGTTCAGGTGGACGCCGTCGAGCGTCAGGCTGAGGCCGCGTTCCAGCGCCCGCTCATCGATCTCCTCCTCCGTGCGCAGCAGCGTGTCACGCAGCGTGTTTGCTACGCTGGCCTGCCACTGTGTTGGGCGCCGCCCCGCCAGCCGCTCGACGAACAACGCCCGCACATCCAGGTATTCAACACCCGCGTACTCTCCGGACACGTCACGCACAATCCGGCCAAGCCGGGCAAGGTAGCGGTTGCGGTAGTTCGACAGGTCCTCGCCATTGAGCAACGGGGAGACCGTCACGAGATGCGGCGCGTACGGCGTGAGCAACTCAAGCAGCGCGCGGTAGTACTCCTTGAACTCGCCGGGGTTCTGCGAGCGGAACTTGCGCCACAGCCGCCGCATCAACCCGACGAACCCGTCCAGTTCCTGCGGGATGTCGTTCGTCCCGATCCACACGAAGGCCAGATCAACCGGTTCGAGCAGATCGTCCTCGACAATACGCTGGTACAGGCTCAGCACAGTGTCATCCGGCTGGCCGAAGTTCAGCAGTTCGTGCTCGGGCAAGCGCTGCCGCAGGATGTTGAAATAGGAAACGCCGGGTATCCCCGCGGTGAGGCTGTCCCCGTAGAACGCGATCTTCATGCTGTAGAAGCTCTTTCTTAATCACACGATGCCGGGTATGCGGTGTCAGTGCGCAGCCGGAATTAGGTGTACTTACTCCAGTATACCGCTTCTGGTGCGGAAGTTCCCCCACAGCGTATACTTATTCAGGTGGGCGGTGTACTGCCCCAGCCACTAATGCATCCCCCTCGTACGCTTGGAGGTAACTTCAATGTCCACCGACCTTAAAGGGAAAGTAGCTGTCATCACCGGCGCGAGCCGGGGGATTGGCCGGGCCGCGGCGCTGGCGCTGGCGCGCGAAGGCGTGCACGTCGTGCTCGTCGCGCGGACCGAGTCGGACCTGAACCAGCTTAAGGCTGAGGTCGAGGCGCTGGGCGTCAGGGCGCTCGTCACGCCAGCCGATGTCGCGAAGGAGGAGGACGTACAGCGGGTCAAGGAGGCAGCGCTCGCCGAGTTCGGCCAGGTTGACATCCTCGTCAACAACGCCGGTGTGGGCCGCTACGCCACCATCCTTGAGACCAGCCCCGAAGAGTACGACTGGATGATGGACACGAACATGCGCGGCACGTTCCTCTTCACCCGCGCCTTCCTGCCAGAGATGGTCGAGCGGGGCAGCGGTTCGATCATCACCGTGTCGTCGCAGGCCGGTCTGTACGGCTACGGCGGCGAGGCGGTTTACGTGGCGACCAAGTTCGCGCAGATCGGCTTCTGCCAGGCGCTCGACAACGAGGTGCGCGAGAAGGGCGTGAAGGTGTCGGTCATTGCCCCCGGCAGCACGCACACGCACTTCGCCTTTGGCAAGGGCCGCGAGGAGGGCGCTCCTTACCTCGAGAAGATGCTTGACGCGGAGGACGTGGCCGAGGCGATCGTGTTCGCCGCCAAGCAGCCGCCCAAGTCCCGCATCCTGATGATCGGCATGCGGGCCATGTCGGAGCCGGTGTTCTAGGCCGCCAGTCGGGTACCAGCCGGGCGAGTTTCACGAACCCCCTCCGCGCTTTTCGCCTGAAGGGGCTGTGTGAGGGGGTTCGTTCCTGGGGGCGAAACTGGCCCCTCGGTACTGCCCGCTTGACATTGGCTTCTGAAGTGACATATCATAGACATTGCACATCCGGGTTATCGTCTCGATAGCCTGCTGTGTGCCGGGTTTCTGTCATCTTTATTTATTCCGCCTCACCATTTTCCGGCACGCAGGGCGCGTTTTCTCATGTTTCGTCGTATCGTCAGCGGATGTCGGGAGAGGGCTATCTAACACATCGGACTGGGGAGACAGTACTGGTTACGTCGGGCGTGAAGAGCAGGTTATTACTGGAAGCCTGAACTGGTACTCTGCTGCACCTTATCAGGACACAGCGGCCACAACGCACTCATTACAATCTATTCGTCTATCCCCTAACCGGCTTCGCGGCTGACGTGATCGACAATGCGCTTGCCAACTGATGGCAGTCATTCTGATTCATCGCTGATCAAAGGTGCTGTCGTCGCTTGATGTTCGCAAAGCGCATGGGCTTTGTGTTCACGCGCCCACGCCCCCAGCCCGCCTGCAGATCAACCCAATACGGCTCCGAGGCCCCATGTAGCAGGTAAGCCGTTACCATTTTACTGGTTCTTTGCACCCCCTGGGGTTGATGCTGCGAGTTAGGTAGCTGGTCCCTAGCTCTTATATAAGTAATGGACATATATTCGGAAGCTGACCTGTTTCGAACCCACCTGACAGCCAACGCGGCTGTCTACTATCCCGACCTCGCGGAGGGGCCGGTCGAGGCCAACCTGCTCAGCGTTGAGCCACGCTCGGCATCCGTGCTGTACCGTTTTGAGCTGCGTGGCGGCCAGTCGCGGTACCCGGTGCTTGTCAAAGTGCCGCTACTGCGCCGCGAGCGTCGCGACGACACGAACGGCAACGGGCGCCCGCGCCTCGTCACCCTCACCCCCGCCCACGAGAAGGTCCGGCTGGAGTACCTCGCTCTCTCGGAGATCCAGCAGTACTTCGACAGCCTCGCCGACCCGAGGTTCGGCGCGATCCGCGCCCACGACTTTCTGCCAGAACAGCAGGCCCTGGTCATGGAAGCCCTGCACGCCCGGCCCATGACGAACCTGCTGAGCCGGGAGCACAGCTTCCGGATGCAGCGGCGGCGCCCGGCTCTCGACGCCCTGTTCCGCAACAGCGGCGCGTGGCTGCGCGCGTATCACCAACTGCCAAAGACGGACGATGTGAGCACCCGCCATGACACGCGCAGCGACTTCATCGCTCTGATCGGCGAGTTCACGGATTTTCTCGCCGCCGAAACAGGCGAGCGCACCATGTTCGACAGCGTCGCCACGCGGACGACCCGGCTGGCCCAGCGCCTGCTGCCGGAGAAGCTCCCGATGGGGCTGGCCCACGGCGACTACACCACGCGGAACATCCTTGTTGGGCCGGGCGAACGGGTCACCGTCATCGATACACTCGCCAAGTGGCGGGCGCCGATCTACGAGGATATTGCTTACTTCCTCGTCCAGCTCAAGACGAACAAGCTGCAGGTCATGACGCAAGGCCTCGCCTTTGAGCAGAAGCGGCTGCAGCGCTACGAGGCTGCCTTCCTCGAAGGCTACTTCGACGGCAAGCCGGTGCCGCGCGAGGCCATACAGCTATTTGAGGTCCTGCTGCTGCTCGACAAGTGGTCCGTATACCCCGGGAGAGGTTCGGGGGGGCGGTCTGTCCGGCGGCTACGCGAGCGTGCGCTGTCACGGTTAGCGAGTCGCTATCTGGGTAAATGTGTGAGGGGGCTGCTGGACGCTCTCGAAGCACAGACGAGCGCTCTGAACGTCGATTTCTGAGAGGAGGAAGCAGTACATGATGGCCTTACGGCAACCCCGCGTAACTGTGACAGCAATCGTGTGTAGCTTCAACGAGCCTTAAAATGTTGGAGGCAGAGTTCAAAGACAAAGAGCCAACACGCAGCAGGCTGCTCCGGCTGCACGAAGACATACGCGCAAGTCTGTCGACGCTGACCATCCGCGTCCTCGAGGGCATGATGATCGCCCCGGTGATGGCGCAGCGTTCGGCGCGTGCCTCGCTGCGTGGCCTCCGCAGCCCGAGGGTCACCAACCGGGAGCGGACCGCACACTTGGTGAATCTGGCAGACGCCATCGTGCCCGGGCTGGCAGGGGTCGTGTCAAAGAAGCTGTATCGCACCCATCTGCTGCCCTTCGCCGATCAGCATCCACAGCTTATTGCCTACGGGAAGGGCTCAACGGTCTTCCTGCTCAACACCGATAGAGGGGCAAAGGTGTTGAAGGTGTACCGGCGATCCCTCGGCAAGCGGGGGGAGGATCTGTTCGGCGTGCTGGACGCCTACCGGGCCAAATACAACATGATATGTGAGTGGTACAACGGGCCCTTTAATCTGGTCATTCCGTCTTCATTCCTTATCGTCAATGGTCCGGTGCTCAACCAGCCGGTGGCGGCGTCTATACAGCCGTACATCGGCGCATCCAAGTCTGACCTGCTACAGGACCACACAGACGCAGAAATCGTGCGCATGATGCGCGAAAACGCCGAACTGAGAGAGCAGTTCATCTACTTCGCCTCGCGCACCCTCTATGTGTACTCAAACTACGGCATCGTACTGGACCTGCTCGGATACGAAAACATTGTGCTCATAAACGATGAAGGCCGGCAGGACCTCCTCATCCTCGACCCGGGCGTGCTCAGCATCGAACGGCTCCAGAAGCAGCGCCCTGCCAAGGTGCACACAATCCGGCAAGTGATGGCGCGTCTCGAGAGTTTGCTTGAGTCCGTGTAGGTGGGATCGGTGGAGGATAGGCGGTGAAGTATGCAGTGGAGTACCAGGCACCAATCAGCAACCCTGTAACGGACATACGGATTGAGGAAGAGCAGCAGGACGGGGTTTCACGGCCTGCTGCGTCGATCATCATTCCGGTGAACGCACAGGGCGATATCGGTGAGCTGCAAGCAACGCTTGCGGACATTCAGCGCTATTCGGGGCGGTACAGCTACGAGATCATCCTGGTCATCAACAACTATCCTCCCGGCCAGCCGCCAAAAGAAATCGAAACCTTCCGGGCACAGGGGCTGCGTGTGGTCGCTGTGCCGGACGCCACACACCCCGGCATCGTCGTGATCCTCAACGCGCGGGTGCTCGGCGCACAGGCCGCCCGCTCCGAGGTCACCATCCACTTCGACGCCGACTGCCGCATCCCCAACATCAACGCCCTTCTGGACTGGTATGTCGAGAAGATCACATCCGGGGCAAAAGTAGCGTATACTCATGTAGGGTTTTACGGCACGCCCAGAAAGGCAGCGGCCCACATCAAGCACTTCCTTCACCACTCGTCACGATGGGTCAAACGCAACATCATGGGCATCCCGACGACTCGCGGCAGCAACTACGCCGTAGCGCGGTCGATGTTCCTTGAGCTGTACCGGCAGGGCAAGCTGTCTGTCGATATGCAGGTCGGCCCGGCGGTGAAGCTGGCGGGCGGCGGCGTGGCATACTCCGGCAGGCGCGAGCTGCGGGTACTGACCTCGGCCCGGCGCGATTCGGGTAGCTGGAGCCGCCTCATCCCGTACTTCATGTCGCGCCTGCGCTACAATCTCAATGCGCTGCGGGCTGGCGCAAACAGGTGGAGCGGTTTCGACCGGGAAAACCAGAACCGGCAAAACCTGAAGCTACCACCCCGGCACAAGCCGTAAGACGGCGAAGGACTCGTTAAAGGAGAAGGTTACGTGGCAGCGGTACAAGACAAACTCGAGCAGCTTGCAACGTTGGTAGGCAGGCGGACTCTCTTTGCCATCATCGGGATCGTCGCCGCGATTATCGCGGGCGTGCTGATCTCGCAGAACTTGCTCATCGTCGCTGCCGGCGTGCTGCTGCTCGTCGGCCTCATGGCAGTGGTGCTCTCGCCAGACATCGCCACGGTGATGGTCACGTTTATCGTATACAGCAACGTCGCCGTGGTCGCGGTGCGGTTCCACGGAGCGCCGTATATCCTTGGCGCGGTCGTACCGCTCCTGCTTGTCTTTCCGGTGATGCACTACCTGCTGCACCGCCGTGAAGACATCGTCATCATGCCAACCACGCTGCTGGCAATTGCCTACCTGCTGGTGCAGCTTGTCAGCGCGCTGTTCTCGGACAATGTCACGCTGGCACAGGCCAAGCTGATGACCTTCATCAGCGAAGGGCTGCTCCTGTTTGTGCTGGTCACCAACGCGATCCGCACCCCGGAGACGCTGCGGTATGTCATCTGGGCGCTGCTCGCGGCAGGTATCCTGCTCTCGATCTTCCCACTCTACCAGCAGATCACGGGGACGTTTAACAACAACTACTGGGGCTTCGCCCAGGCGGAGGGGCGCGGCTTCAGCACCGGTGAGGAGACGCTGTTTGGCGAGGTCCGCCAGCCGCGCCTTGCCGGTGCGCTGGGTGAGAAGAACTTCTACGCGCAGATCATGCTGATGCTCGTGCCGATCGGGCTGTTCCAGTTCACGGCGGAGAAATCGCGTCTATCTGCGAGGGCTGGCGCTCGTCGCCACGCTGTTGGCAACCGCTGCCGCCGCCCTGACCTTCTCGCGAGGCGCGGCGGTCGGCTTCATGGTGATGCTCATCCTGGCGACGCTGATGCGGGCCATCAAGCCGCAGCAGTTCGTGCTGATTGTCGCGCTCATCGCGGTCGTTCTCATCGCCCTGCCCCAGTACACCATACGGATGGCCTCACTGCTGGAGATCCGGTCCTTCTTCCAGGAGGACTGCGGCGACCACCGTGGACGGCGCTATCGAGGGGCGGGCGACGGAGATGCTGTCTGCCATCTACATGTTCCGCGATCACCCGATCGTCGGCAGTCGGGCCGGGCATGTCCAAGTACTACTCGAGCGACTACGGGAATGCGCTGGGCATCAAGCAGCTTGCCGGGACGCGCCGCGTCCACTCGCTGTACCTGGAACTGCTCGCCGAGGGCGGGGTCCTCGGCTTCGTCACCTTCATGTCGATGCTGGGGGTCACGCTGTTCAGCCTGTACCGGGCGCGCAGAGAGGTGGTCATCCAGCAGGCCGGAGTTTGCAAGCATGACTCGGCGGGCTGATGCTGGCGCTCATCACGCACATGACGACGAGTATATTCCTGCATATGTCGTATGAGCGGTACTTCTGGCTGATGATGGCTATCTCGGTGTCCGCCATCCACATATCGCGCCGGCTGGCAGCAGCCGAGGCGCCCGCCCCGGCTGAGAGGCGCGACATGGCGACGGCGGGCACGCCATACGGCCTGCTCGAAACCGGCTAACCACCAGCCGGGCTGCCGAAGGGGTGAAAGGGGTGAGCCCTCGACGGCGGCTGCTTTATGCTGTGTTATGGAAGATGAGGGGGATAGGGGCGTTTATTACCATGACTTAGAACCAGGCAAGCAAAGTGAAAAACAGGCCAATAGTCGCGTACATCATGTCTCGGTTCCCCAAGCTGACCGAGACATTCATACTCTATGAAATACTGGCATTAGAAGAGCAAGGTGTGAAAGTCGAGTTATACCCGCTGATGCGGGCGCGTAACTCGCGCATCCACCCGGAGGGCGCGTCGATCTGGAAGAAGCTCATCGAGAGCTTCAACCCGCCCAACGACAGCGCCGTCATGCACCCCGAGGCGAAACCGCTCGTCGAGCGTGCGCATTTCCACCCGTTCGTTTCGCTCAGGGTGCTCGGGGCGCAGCTCCACTTCCTGTTGCGGAAGCCCGGCACGTACCTGCGCACACTCTGGACGCTGATCCGCGCCAACTTCGGCAGCAGCAACTATCTCTTCGGCGCGCTAGCGATTTTTCCTAAAACAGTGTATTTTGCCTTGCAGATGCAACAGCAGGGCATCGAGCACGTCCACGCGCATTTCGCCAACCATCCCGCAGCCGCCGCTTTCATTATCCACCGCCTCACGGGCATCCCCTACAGCTTCACCGCACACGGCGCCGACCTGCAGGTTGATCAGCATATGTTGCGGGAGAAGGTCGCCGAGGCGGCGTTTGTCGTGACGATCTCAAACTACAACCGCAAATTCATCGAGGACGTGTGTGGCGACGACGCGCGCGGCCAGGTGGAGGTCATCCACTGCGGCGTCGATACCAGCGTCTT
>DGDY01000222.1:11434-19934 GCA_002385675.1 Anaerolineales bacterium UBA3940
CTCAAAGAGCGCGGCCTTGACTTCCGCTGCAACCTGGTGGGTGATGGGCCGTTCCGCGACGCGCTCATGGAGCAGGTGCGCGAGGCCGGGCTGGGCGAGCACGTGTACTTCCTGGGGCCGAAGACTCGTGAGGAGATCGTCGCGCTGCTCCAGCAGGCCGATGTCGTCTCCGTGCCAAGCATCCCGACGGCGAGCGGGCGGCGAGAGGGCATCCCGGTCGTGCTGATGGAGGCCATGGCAAGCGGCGTCCCCGTCGTTGCCAGCAACATCTCAGGCATCCCGGAGCTGGTCGATGACGGTAAGAGCGGCATTCTTGTGCCCCCGCGCGACCCCGAAGCCATTGCCGACGCCATCGAGCGGCTCTGGCACGACCCAGCACTCCGTGAGGCATTAGGAAAGGAGGGAAGAGCGAAAGTCCTTCGAGAGTTCGACCAACATAAGAATGCGGCGCGGCTGGCGTGCCTGTTCACAGAAAGGACACCAGCATGAACGTTGTGACACTCTTATTCTGGTTATCAGCCGGTGTGCTGATCTACGTCTTCATTGGTTTCCCGCTTATTCTGATTCTTCGCGGGCTGCTTCTGCCCCGCCCTTACAAACAGGACGATATCACCCCCAGCGTCAGCCTGATTATCGCTGCATACAATGAGGCAGGTGTCATCGAGGAGAAGCTGAAAAACTCTCTCGCGCTCGACTACCCGCCCGACCGTCTGGAGATCATCGTTGCCTCGGACGGCTCGACCGACGGCACAGACGAGATTGTCAAACGCTACGCAGAGCGCGGCGTCCGGCTGCTGGCGCTGCCGCGTGGGGGGAAGATTCCGGCTCTCAACACGGCTTCCAGCCAGGCAAAGGGGGAAATTCTCGTCTTTTCTGATGCTAACAGCATGTACGCGCCCGATGCGCTGCGCGCCCTCGTACGTCCATTTGCCGACCCGAAGGTAGGCGGCGTGGCCGGCAACCAGTGCTATCTGCCCGCTAATAAGCAGAGCCTGGGCGGGATTGGCGAGCAGTTGTACTGGAACTTCGACCAGTATCTCAAGGAGATCGGCAGCCGCGCGGGCAACGCCATCTCGGCGACCGGCTCGATGTATGCCATACGGCGGTCGCTGTTTGAGCCAATCCCGACGGGCGTAACAGACGACTTCATGATCTCGACAAATGTCATCAAGAAGGGCTACCGGCTCGTCTACGCACTGGATGCACGGACGTACGAGCCCGTGTCGAGTGACACGGGCATGGAGTTCAAGCGCAAAGTCCGGGTGATTACCCAGGGCTTGCAGGCCGTCATGCTTCATCGCCAGCTTCTAAACCCGTTCCGCTACGGCTTTTACGCGGTCCAGTTCTTCTCGCACAAGCTGCTCAGGCGGCTCATGGCCATCCCGCTCATCATGCTGTTCGTGACGAGTCTGCTGCTGGTCAGCACCAGCCTCTTCTATGAGATCGCAGCACTGGCTCAAAGCGCATTCTATGGGTTGGCTCTCATTGGCATCTTGATTGAGCATGCGGGGCCAGCATACCCGCGCCCGCTCACGCCGCTCTTCCGGCTGCTCTCGATCCCGTACTTCTTCTGCGCCGTGTATATCAGCTCGCTCGTCGCCGTGTTGAACCTGCTACGCGGCAACCTGATCGAGCTGTGGGAGCCTCAGCGCGCCAACTCAAAGTAAGCGACACCTGAAGCCAACCACCAAGTTCAAGAGAGCGCCGCGGGCGCTCTCTTTCAATTCGGCAGCGTGTTTGGGGTGGTTGATCTGCCCACCGGCGCTGCACAAATGTGCAGGATGGCTGAGAAAAAGGTCATGATCTCGCTAAAGGGCTTGACACGCGCCCCAAATCTATGATAGGGTTACAACCAATATCACCGGAGTAGCCGGAAGTCGTTGGATGAAACACATGCCGAGCAACCCAACCCACACGATTATTATCGGCGTCGTCGAGCTTCTTGTCCTCCTTAGCGACAAGAAGACGGTTCCGGTTGGGTAGACGGCGCACGGCGAAGCGTACAGGTGCCTCCCTAACCGGGAGGCACTTTTCGTTTATCTGGTAGATGACAGGGAGTACTGACATGTTAACCACAATCGACCTGCTCGCCCTCAGCCTTATTATCGTCATTCTTCCGGTCCTTCTCGTCCTTATCGAGAAGGGCCTGGGGTCGGTTGTGCCGGTTACGGTCCCCGTGGAGCGCGAAAGGCAACGTAGAGGCTAAGCGCGTACCACACAGACAAAGGTAACGGAGAGCCGCCCCAGGCATAGAGGGGCGGCTCTTTTGGTTTCAACACATGGAGGAGAAACAAGGCATGAACACAAGGCAGCACGCATGCCAGACAAAGATGAACGGCAGCACGAACGGCAACGGTCGGGCCGCCGCCAACCCGTTGATGGAGGCCTTCAGCGGGCCATTCGCGCAGTTTTACGACGAGCCGCGGGCGAACGGGCACCACAACGGCAAGCCCGCCTACCCCGCCGACGACGCCGACGCGCTGGCCCGCGACGCCCTGATGGATTGCTACAACGGCTAACGCCGTCTGATACCGCCCACCACGCAAAAGGAGAGATGACGATGTCTGCAACAGCAAAACGCCCGGTAACCGTCGCCACCAGCAACCGTCCCAGCGGCCCCTGGGCCAACGCCTGGGTCCCGGTGTGGGATGACCAGCCCGCGCCCAAGCCCGCCCGCCCCAAGCGCGAGACGAACCGGACCTATGGCAGCAGCAAGTAAGACCGCTACCCGCACCTGGCGCTCCGACCAGATCAAGCGCGGCGTTGAGCGCGCGCCGCACCGCGCCCTGCTCAAGGCAACGGGTGTCCGCGACGAGGACATGGGCAAGCCGTTTATCGCCGTTGTGAACTCGTACGTGGACATCGTGCCTGGGCACGTGCATCTGCAGGGCTTCGGCAAGCTGGTGAAGGAGGCCGTGCGCGCCGCCGGGGGCGTGCCGTTCGAGTTCAACACCATCGGCGTGGACGACGGCATCGCTATGGGGCATGAGGGCATGAAGTTCTCGCTACCCAGCCGCGAGCTGATCGCCGACTGCGTCGAGACGATGGTTGCCGCGCACTGCTTCGACGGCATGATCTGCATCCCCAACTGCGACAAGATCGTGCCCGGCATGCTGATGGCGGCCATGCGGCTCGACATCCCGACCGTGTTTGTCAGCGGCGGGCCGATGCCCGCAGGCCGCACCCCGGACGGGCGCAGCGTCGATCTGATCAGCGTTTTCGAGGGGGTTGGCGCGTACCGCGCCGGCAAGATCGACGACGCCGAACTCAAGATGCTGGAGGACTTCGGCTGCCCGTCCTGCGGTTCGTGCAGCGGCATGTTCACGGCCAACAGCATGAACTGCATCATGGAGGCGCTCGGGCTGGCGCTACCCTACAACGGCACGGCGCTCGCCGAGACGGAGGAGCGGCACGCCCTCGCGCGGGAGGCCGCCGCCCGCGTGATGGACCTCGTCGAGCGCAACGTCACTGCGCGGCAGATCGCCACGCTGGAGGCCTTCGACGACGCCTTCGCGCTCGACATGGCGATGGGCGGCAGCAGCAACACCGTGCTGCACCTGCTCGCCATCGCGCATGAGGCGGGCATCGAGTATGACCTGCATCGCATTAACGCCATTGCCGACCGGGTGCCGCACCTGTGCAAGATCAGCCCGGCCTCACACTGGCACATGGAAGACCTGCACCGCGCCGGGGGCATCCCCGCCCTGCTGAACGAACTCAGCGCGGACGGCAACACGCTCCACCTCGACCGCCCCACAGTGACCGGCAAGACGCTCCGCGAGAACATTTCTCAGGCCCGAGTCACCGATCACGCAGTGATCCTCCCCCGCGAGCAGCCGCACTCGTCGACCGGCGGGCTGGCCGTGCTATTCGGCAACCTCGCGCCGGAGGGCGCGGTCGTCAAGACCGGCGCGGTAGACCCCGCCATGCGCAAGCACAGCGGCCCGGCCCGCATCTACGAGAGCCAGGAGGAGGCGCTGCGCGGCATCTACAACGGCGAGGTTCAGCCCGGCGAGGTCGTGGTGATCCGCTACGAGGGGCCGGCGGGCGGGCCGGGCATGCAGGAGATGCTCAGCCCGACGAGCGCCATCATGGGCATGGGGCTGGGCGACAAGGTCGCGCTGGTCACCGATGGGCGCTTCTCCGGCGGGACGCGCGGCGCATGTATCGGGCACGTCAGCCCGGAGGCCGCCGCTCGCGGCCCGATTGCCGCCCTCCAGCCCGGCGACATCATCGACATTGACCTGGACGCCCGCACGCTGAATGTGCGGCTGTCCGACGAGGAGATCGCGCGGCGGCTTGAGGCGCTTCCGCCCTTCGAGCCGCGCACCACGAGCAAATGGCTCCGCCGCTACGCCCGCCTGGTTACCAGCGCATCGACCGGCGCGGTGTTCGGCGAGTTTTAGGCAGACAGGCCCCTGCCTTACAGGGCGGAGGGGAGATCGAGCGAGTGAGATCGGGTGAGAACTCGTACATCGAACGACATCCGACAGAGCAGCAACCAGATCGTGAGGAGAGAGGACCGACGATGAAGCGGACAGGCGCACAGATTATCTGGGAAGTGATGGTGCAGGAAGGCGTGGAGGTCGTGTTCGGCTACCCCGGCGGCGCGATCCTGCCATGCTATGACGCGATGCTCGACTACCCGGTGCGGCACGTGCTGACCCGGCACGAACAGGGCGCGGCGCACGCCGCCGACGGCTACGCCCGCGCTACTGGCAGGGTCGGCGTGGCGATGGCGACCTCCGGGCCGGGCGCGACCAACCTCGTGACCGGCATCGCCACTGCCATGCTGGACTCCTCGCCCATCGTCTGCATCACCGGGCAGGTGGCGAGCAGCGCCATCGGCAGCGACGCCTTCCAGGAGACGGACGTGACCGGCGTCACGCTGCCCATCACCAAGCACAACTACCTCGTCACGCGGACGGAGGACATCGGCCCGGCGCTGCGTGAGGCGTTCTACATCGCGCGCTCCGGTCGGCCCGGCCCGGTGCTCGTGGATATCACCAAGGACGCGCAGCAGGGCGTGATCGACTGGGAGCCGGACGACAGCCCGGTGCGTCTGCCCGGCTATCGCCCCGACCTGCGCGCCATGCCGGAGGAGTTCGAGCGGGCGCTGGAGCTGATCAACACCGCAGAGCGCCCGGTGATCCTCGCCGGGCACGGCGTCATCATGTCCAACGCGACGGACGTGGTTCGCCGCTTTGCCGAAAAGACGCAGACGCCGGTCGCCATGACGCTGCTCGGCATCGGCGGCTTCCCCGCCAGCCACCCGCTGAACCTCGGCATGATGGGCATGCATGGCGAGGCATGGGTTAACACGGCCATTCAGGAAGCCGACCTGCTGCTGGCCTTCGGCATGCGCTTTGACGACCGCGTCACGGGCAACGTGCGCACCTACGCCCCGAAAGCCCGCAAGATCCACATCGATATCGACCCGTCGGAGATCAACAAGAACGTCCGCGTGGACGTCGGCATTGTCGGCGACCTGCGCGATACGCTGGAGGAGCTGCTGCCACGCGTCGAGCCGCGCGAGCGGCAGGAGTGGCTCGGCTACATCGACATGCTCAAGGGCGATTCCGCCGTGCGCGACATCCAGTACCTGCCAGACAACGGCCACCTGTACGCCGCGCACGTGATCAACGACCTGTGGCATTACACCGGCGGCAATGCGCTCGTCGTAACGGACGTGGGCCAGCACCAGATGTGGGAGGCGCAGTACTACCGCCACGAGAAGCCGCGCACGCTGATCACCTCCGGTGGGCTGGGCACGATGGGCTTCGCCCTCCCGGCGGCCATCGGCGCGAAGCTGGGCCGCCCGGATGAGGAGGTCTGGGTCATCGCGGGCGACGGCGGCTTCCAGATGACCGCCGCCGAACTGTCGACCTGTGCGCAGGAGGGCCTCAAGCTGAACATCGCCATCATCAACAACGGCTTCCTGGGGATGGTACGCCAGTGGCAGGAGTTCTTCTACGAGCGGCGCTATGCGGCCACGCCGATGCGCAGCCCTGATTTCGTGAAGCTGGCCGAAGCGCACGGGCTGACCGGGCTGCGCTGCGAGCGCCGCGAGGATATCGAGGCGGTCGTGCGGCAGGCCCAGCAGACGCCGGGCACAGTCGTGATCGACTTCCGCGTGGAGCAGGAGGACTCAGTCTACCCGATGGTGCCCGCCGGTGCGGACTTGCACGCGATGATCCGCCGGCCCAGCCCCATCGCCGAAACCGCGCAGGATTAGGGCATGTCCCCCTCTGACGGACCTTCGGTCCGCCATCTCCCCCTAAAAGGGGGCGATTCAGCAGCCGTTGAGGCTGACTGCCCCCTTCCAGGGGGAAGTGCCCGTAGGTCGCGAAGCGACCGCAGGGCGAAGGGGGTGAAGGCCATGCATCTGAACACGACATGCACCGATACAAGCCGGTAATCCATACCGTTCACAAAGAGGAGACACCTCAATGTTGCAAACGTTCGTCGTATACGTAGAGGACAAACCCGGCGTGCTGAACCGCGTCGCGTCGCTGTTCCGCCGCCGCGCCTTCAACATCGAGTCGCTGACCGTCGGCCATACCGACCAGGAAGGCGTCAGCCGCATGACCATCATCGCCCAGGCGGACGACATCACCGCGCGGCACATCGAGGCCAACCTGTACAAGCTTGTCAACGTGCTGAGGGTCGAGAACGTCACGCGGGAGCCAACCGTCGTGCGCGACCTCGCGCTGATCAAGGTCCGCGCCGACAACGGCAGCCGCCGCGAGATCATCCAGCTTGCGGACGTGTTCCGCGCCCATGTGGTGGATGTGACCAACACCTCATGCATCATCGAGGTGACCGGCACCGAGGACAAGATCGATGGGCTGGTGGAGGTGCTGCGGCCCTTCGGCATCATCGAGATGGTGCGGACCGGCGCTGTGGCGATGCATCGCCGCAGCGAGGCGCCTCGCTTCAGCCCGGAGTTCGTCACCGCACGCGTCACGGAAGAGGCAACTGCGAAATAGCTGTGAAGGCGCCCCCCCCACCTGCGCGCCGTGCGCGCTTTCCTCCCCCTTGTAAGGGGGAGGACGGACCGCAGCCGCAGGCTGCGGAACAGGAGGGGGGGTGGCTGGGCCGCATCACCCGGAGCCGCGAAGTTCATTCGCGGCGGGGTTGGCACTCTGTACGGCAAGCCTTACCGGGCGCTCAGCGCAGAAGTAGCAGTGCCGCCACGCCGAGCAGCACGTTGATGCTCATCAGCGCAGCCAGCACGACCCAGCCAGCAGCGCCAGAAGGCGTTTTGCACATCCGCGACGGGGTTTGCCCGGAAGCAAGGCGCCCCCCCACCTGCGGCTGCGGGACAGAAGGGGGTTTTGCCCGGGGCGGGGTTGACACTCTGTACGGCGGAGGCTCGCCTATATCAAGGTACTGCATATCCCTTCATCCTCTACCTGACATCACTCATCTACTCCAGTGATAGAGGATGGAACTTAAGACCGAATTAACGCTGAATTAAAACAAAGGACGGAACGACAGTGGCAACCGTTTACTACGACAAAGACGCGAATCTCGACCTGATCACCTCGAAGAAGGTGGCCGTGATCGGCTACGGCTCGCAGGGGCACGCGCACGCGCTCAACCTGCGCGATAGCGGCGTGGAGGTGTGCGTTGGGCTGCGCGAGGGAAGCAAGAGCTGGGAAAAGGCCGAGGCTGACGGGCTGGCGGTCAAGACCGTTGCCGAGGCCGCCGCATGGGGGGACGTGGTGATGATGCTCGTGCCGGACACCGCCGCCCCGGCCATCTACGCCGAGCACGTCGCGCCGCACCTGAGTGCGGGCAAGACGCTGATGTTCGCGCACGGCTTCAACATCCGCTACGGGACCATCCAGCCACCCGCCGACGTGGACGTGAGCATGGTCGCGCCAAAGGCCCCCGGCCACCGCGTGCGCGAGCTGTACGTCGAGGGGGCCGGAACCCCGGCGCTGCTGGCCGTCGAGCAGGATGTCAGCGGTCAGGCGGAGGCGCAGGCGCTGGCCTACGCCGCGGCGATCGGCTGCGCCCGCGCGGGCGTGCTCAAAACCACCTTCGCCGAGGAGACCGAGACGGACCTGTTCGGTGAGCAGGCGGTGCTGTGCGGCGGCGTGGCGGCGCTCGTCAAGACCGGGTTCGAGACGCTCGTCAAGGCAGGCTACCAGCCGGAGATCGCCTACTTCGAGTGCCTGCACGAACTGAAGCTCATCGTGGACCTGATGTACCAGGGCGGGCTGAACTACATGCGCTACTCGGTGAGCGACACCGCCGAGCACGGTGATTACACCGGCGGCCCGCGCATCATCACCGAGGAGACGCAGGGCGCGATGGCGCAGATGCTCGCCGAGATTCAGGATGGCACGTACGCCCGGAAGTGGATCGAGGAGAACGAGAAGGGGCGGCCCTGGTTCAACGCCCGCCGCAGAGAGGAGCAGGAGCACCTGATCGAGAAGGTCGGCGCGGAACTGCGCCAGATGATGCCTTTCCCTGTCTCTTATACACATCT
>DGDY01000137.1:0-273 GCA_002385675.1 Anaerolineales bacterium UBA3940
GCAGCGCGACTGTCACCGCGCTGTCTGTCGTGGCCTGCGGCTCAACGCTGACACCGGTCAGCGCGAGCGGCCCGGCCCGCCCCTGCGCGGGCGTGAAGCGTGGCAGCCCTTCGACCGGCCCGGCGAGGTCGTAGACCATCACGTCCAGCCCATGGAAGCGCTGGACCTCAACGAGACGCCCCGCCCGCTCCAACAGGAAGCTCCGCAGCCCGTGGTAATCGACGTTTGAGGGCCGCCAGTGGACGAGGAACAATCGCTCCACGCCCTGAGTGA
>DGDY01000137.1:461-3956 GCA_002385675.1 Anaerolineales bacterium UBA3940
TCGCCCTGATAGTAGTACGGCACGGAGTAGTCGTTCGGGCTGACGATCACGGCGTCGTGCGGCGTGGTGTGCGCGTCGAGGTAGGCGGCGACACTCCGCGCGTCGTCGCGGAACGTCGAGCCGTCGAAGGTGGCGGCGTACCAGCCCAGCCCGAACGTGACGAGCGCGCTCGCCATCAGCACCGCACCGGCAGGCCGCTGCCACACGCGCCCGGCCAGCAGTTCGGCCACCGCCGCGCCGACAGCGGCGAACAGCGGCGCGCTGAACGCCAGCAGGTAGCGCGGCTGCGTCTGGGGCACGAGGATGTACACCGGCAGCGCCAGCGCCAGCGGCACGAGGGTCGCCAGCACGAGCCACCACACCGGCGAGCGCCGCCCCGACCCTGCCGCCAGTGCCAGCAGGCCGAGCACGATCAGCGCCGCCAGCACCCCGACCGCCGTCAGCAGCCGCTCATCGCTGCTCACATGGGCCGCCTGCCCGCCGAGCAGGAAGCGCACAATGCGCCACACGCTGCGCACGGGGTCGGCGATGCCCGCCGTCACGGCAAGATCGGCTTGCAGTAGTTCGATGGAAGCAGTAAGCCGCAGCGCCCACAGCGCAAACGGGGCAACCGCCGCTCCCTGACTGAGCGCCCAGCGCCGCACCGGCACGTCGCGCGTGCGCAGCCACCACGCGGCGAGCAGCAGGTTCACGGTGATGACAGCCAGCACCATGAAGTAATGCGCGAACAGGGCAGCGGCTTCAAGGGCGGCAAGCGCAACCCAGAGCCGGGCAGGTGCGGCGCGCCCCTGTTGAAAGATGCGGTGCAGCACAGCCAGCATCAGCACGTAGAGCAGGGGCAGCAGCGCATAGACCCGCGCCTCCTGGCTGAAGTACACGTATACCGGCGCGAGTGTTACAACCAGCATCGCGGCCAGCGCGGCGCGGCGGTTGAGCAGGCGGCGGATCAGCAGATACGTGGCGGGGAGCAGCAGCGTGCCGAACAGCAGCGAGGGCGCCCGCACGGCCAGCTCACTCACCCCGGCGAGGCGCACCCAGCCGACCAGCAGCGCATAATGCAGAGGCGGATGGTTATAGCTGACGGTGTGGGGGAGGTCCCACACGGCGCGCAGCCCTCCGCGTGCAACGAAAATGCTGTGCGCTTCATCCCACCAGATGCTCTGGTGATCAATCCGGTACAGACGCAGCCCAAACCCCAGCAGCGTGATCGCTACCGGCAGCGCAATAGACCACGCTGCTCGCACAGCCTGAGGCTCCGAGCGAGTGGTTCGTACCCTCGGTTTCATCCCATTTTCCTTCACCAGCCCACTCCACTATAGTATGGTCTGAGGGAAGCCGCAATCGCCGCAGGGTACACCCTCTATATATTTCGCCTATAATGCACGATAATAAGAGCATGATATCCACATCATGAGGAAGGAAGGCAACCTGGTATGGCGAACATGCGCGACGTTCTCGGGCTGATCCTGGGCGGCGGGAGAGGGACGCGCCTCTACCCGCTCACACTGAAACGCGCGAAGCCTGCCGTACCCATCGCAGGCAAGTACCGCCTCATCGATATTCCCATCAGCAACTGCCTGAACTCCGGCATTGAAAAGATCGCCATCCTGACGCAGTTCAAGTCCGTTTCGCTGCACCGGCACGTCATGCGCACCTACGCGCCGCGAGACATCTTCACCAAGGGCTGGGTCGAGATTCTCGCCGCCGAACAGTCGGAGGAGTTCTCCAACTGGTATCAGGGGACCGCCGATGCGGTTCGCCAGCAGTGGATCGAGATTGAGAACGCACGAACCAAGTACGTGCTTGTCCTTGCCGGTGACCACCTCTACCGGATGGACTACCGCAAGTTCGTTGACTACCACATCGAAACCGGCGCGGACATCACGCTTGCCGTTCAGCCCGTCGAAGCGAAGTACGCGTCCTCCTTCGGTATTCTCAAGCGCAGCCCCGACGGTGAAATCCTGAGCTTCACCGAGAAGCCGCAGGGCGACGCGCTGAAGGGCCTGGAAAGCCTGCCGGGCACCGACAAGCCCTACCTCGGCTCGATGGGCATTTACGTCTTTGAGACGGATCTGCTGTACGAGCTGCTGCAACTCCCCGGCGACGACTTCGGGCATGACATCATCCCCCGCGCCATCAAGGACCATCGCGTCATGGGCTACGTGTTTGACGGCTACTGGGCGGACATCGGGACTATCCGCCGCTTCTACGAGGTCAACCTGGAGATGACCTCGCGGGGCCGCCCGCTCGACCTGTTCAGCCGGGGCTGGCGTATCTACACCCGCCCGCGCTTCCTGCCGCCCTCGGAGATATGCAACTCCCGCATCGACCAGGCGCTCATCGCCGATGGCGCGCACATCTTCGACTCGGAGATCACGCAGTCCGTCATCGGCCTGCGCAGCATGATCGGGCCGAACGTGACGATCCGCTCGTCGATCATCATGGGCGCGGACTACTACGAGCCAGAGGACGAGAAGGAGGAGAACATCCGCCTGGGGCGGCCACACATCGGCATCGCCGAAGGCACGATCATCGAGAGCGCTATTATCGACAAGAACGCCCGCATCGGGCGCAACGTGCACATCCGCCACATCCCCGACCGGCCCGACGAGGAGCACGAGAACTGGGTGGCAAGCGAGGGGCTGGTGATCGTACCCAAGAGCGCCATCATCCCCGACGGCACCGTGATCTGATTCCGGCTGGCTAACTGCGAAAGGACCATCCTATGTGCGCACATGAACTCGCAGGCGAGGCCGCCCCGCATGAGCTTCTGATCAACGTCCCGCGCCTGATCGCGGCGTACTACACGGTCCACCCCGACCCGGCCAACCCGGCGCAGCGCGTCTCGTTCGGCACGTCGGGGCACCGGGGGGTGTCGCTGGAGGGCAGCTTTAACGAGGATCACATTCTGGCGATCTGCCAGGCCATCGCCGAGCACCGCGCGGCGCAGGGCATCAACGGGCCGCTGTTCATCGGCATGGACACGCACGCCCTCTCCGAGCCTGCGCTGAGAACCGCCGTCGAGGTCTTCGCCGCGAACGGCGTCGAGGTGATGCTCCAGGCCGGGCTGGGCTACACCCCCACCCCGGTGATCTCACACGCCATCCTGACGTACAATCGCGGGCGCACCTCCGGCCTGGCCGACGGCGTAGTAATCACCCCGTCGCACAACCCGCCGAGCAACGGCGGCTTCAAGTACAACCCGCCGAGCGGCGGCCCGGCGGATACGGCCACCACGCGCGCCATCGAGGACCGCGCCAACGAGATTCTGCGCGACGGGCTGCGCGCCGTGAAGCGCATCCCCTGGGAGCGTGCGCTCAGGGCGAGCACCACGCACGAATATGACTACGTGCTGCCCTATGTGCGCGACCTCGGCGCGGTGGTGAACATGCAGGCCATCGCCGGGGCAGGGCTGAACATCGGCGTGGACCCGATGGGTGGATCTGGCATCGCCTACTGGGAGCCGATTGCCGACGTGTACGGCCTGAACCTGAC
>DGDY01000137.1:4185-18872 GCA_002385675.1 Anaerolineales bacterium UBA3940
TACGCGATGGCGGGCCTGATCGACCTGAAAGACCAGTTCGACATTGCCTTTGGCAACGACCCGGACTATGACCGGCACGGCATCGTCACCCGGAGCGCCGGGCTGATGAACCCCAACCACTACCTCGCCGTCGCGGTCTGGTACCTGTTCCAGAACCGGCCCGGCTGGGGCGCGGGGGCGGCAGTCGGCAAGACGCTGGTGTCAAGCTCGATGATCGACCGCGTGGCCCGCCTCGTCGGGCGCGAACTGTGCGAGGTGCCGGTCGGCTTCAAGTGGTTCGTGGACGGCCTGCTCGACGGCTCGCTCGGCTTTGGCGGCGAGGAGAGCGCCGGGGCGTCGTTCCTGCGGCAGGACGGCACGGTCTGGACGACGGACAAAGACGGCGTGATCATGGACCTGCTCGCCGCCGAGATCCTCGCCGTGACCGGGCGCGACCCCGCCGAGCACTACCGCGCGCTGGAGGAGCGCTTCGGCGCGGCGGCCTACGAGCGGATCGACGTGCCCGCCACGCCGGAGCAGAAAGATGTGCTGAAGAACCTCTCGCCGGAGATGGTCCAGGCGAGCGAGCTAGCCGGGGAGGCCATCATCGCCAGGCTGACACAGGCTCCCTGCAACGGCGAGCCCATCGGCGGGCTGAAGGTCATCACCGAGAACGGCTGGTTCGCCGCGCGGCCCTCCGGTACGGAGAACGTGTACAAGGTGTACGCCGAGAGCTTCAAGGGGCCGGAGCACCTCAAGCGTCTGCAGGACGAGGCCCGCGCCATTGTTGATGCCGCCTTCCGCGAGGCGGGGGTCGGAGGCGGGCAGGCTTAGCCATCTCGCCCCGCCTGCAACAAAAAAACGGCCAACCGTACGCGCGGTTGGCCGTTCTGCGTCATCGGCTGCGACTATGGGGCAGGGGTCGCGCCCGCGCCTCCCCTTTGCGATGAGAGCACCAGCACCAGTTCCGGGTGATCGGCGCGCCCATCCGACGAGACAAAGTCGATGCCGTCATTCTCGTTCGAGTCGATCACAACCGTGATTTCATCCTCGGTCCACTGCCTCACCGTGTTGGTGATGTCAAGCGAAACCCACACGTCGTCAAGAGCGCCCGGCAGGGTGAAGATGGGCGGCCCGGTTTCCAGCCGCATGTTATAGGTGATCTCGTTCTCATCCCAGTCGTTCGTCTCGGCAATCGCCACGAACTGCTCATCCTCCGAGGGGTTGTCCACTCGCAGCCGCACGTACGCGGAGATCACCCGCGACGTATCGACATCGCTGATGTCGAATTTCAGGTACGAGATCTTATGCGCGGCGGCATCCACTTCGAGAAGCGGCTCGCTGCCAAAGTTCGTGTCGGGCTCCGCGCTGCTGACAAAGGTATCGGCAAGCGGTCTGAGCACCACCGCTTCGAACGTGGGCTGCGTGGTGGTCGCGGTGATGGTGAAGAAGTCGATGACCTCGCCGTTGATGTTCTTGAAATAGCCCTGCGCCTTATACGGGTCGTTGTCCACGTTGAAGGTGATAAACAGCGCCCCGTAGTCGGCGCCCTGGTCCGCGCCGTAGATGCTGGCCCACTCGCCCTTGCAGCCGTACGGATACTCAGGCGGCAGGCAGCGCACCTGGTCACGGATGCTGTGCCCGCCGATGCTGGGCACGGCAACAAAGGTCTGGCCGGGGCCAACCAGTACGGCGTCGCGCTGGGCATGCGGGTGGACAATCTGGTGTGTCATGTCGATCAGCGTGTGGCTGCGCGAGTAGACGTGTGTATGCGCGTTGACGATGATCGCGCCCTGCTCGCGGCACGCCTCGTACACCTCCCAGCCCATGCGGTCATCCTTGTCGCCGACCTGCATCGCTTCCTGGTTCTCGTGCCAGGCGCAAATCTTCCAGATCTGATCGTCCGCCGCAAGCTGCCGGGTGACGAAAGACGCATAGGTCGGGTCGTCCGCGTCGCGGTCCTCGCCGACAAACACCATCCGCAACCCGCGATAGGTGGCGGCGTACATCTGATCGTCCAGGCTCTCGTCGTCCAGTTCAACGCCGAGTTCGATTAGCCGGCTGGCAATTAGATCCGCATAGCACCCGTTCGGATGCCCGCAATTCGAGTCCCACAGATCGGCATCGTGGTTGCCGACGATGGCGAAGATCGGGAAGTTGTCGCCGAGAACCTCCTCTGTCACCTCGAAAAAGCCGTTGGGGTTGTCGTCATAGTCGAAATCGCCGAGGTGAACGACGAAGTCCGCTTGCTCCGCCCGTATCAGCTCCAGCACATCGAGGTAGTCCTCGTCAAAGCCGGTGTCGCCAATAAACGCGACTTTAAGCTCCGCGTCGGTCGCCGACACGACCGGCCTCGTCCGGTTGGACAGGAGCCGCACGCCGTTGACGATAGCCGCCACCAGCAGAACGCCGATTGCCACGTACTGCAAGAGCGCCAGCGGCTTGGGGATGGTCGTTCTGTTCGCATTCGACCGAATCGGCTGTCGCTGTCGATTCAGATTCATTTTTCGCTGTCTCCTCGCGTCCAAAAGCCCGCAACTCGGCGGACGCCAACCATCACAGGTGCTGCGGGCAGGGGCGCTGTGGCGAAGTCTCACCAGCGCCCGGTCACTACCAGTGCCTCAGTATCTCCCTTTACCGTTATCCGTCACCTCCCATGCACTCAGTCCGACGGGGGCGGTACCGTTGGCGGCAGGCCAATCTCCTCGCCGGGAGCGAAGCCGTGCGTCAGTGTGCCGAAGCAGATATCCTGAGCACACTCGGTATCCCAGTCCATCTCCTGGAACCAGAACTCGAAGCCCGGCAGGGTATGGTACTGGAAGTAATACCGGTAGGCCACTTCAAGCGCGGCGTCGTGCCGCCATTCCGTCCGCGAATCCACGATGATGGCCTTAATCGCGCGCTCGATAGAGCCGCGCCCTGGCCGGAGGTGTGTCACCTTCTCCTGACCATCCGGCCCGATGAACCGGTATTCGGGGATGTCCGTGTTGTCCACATTGTCGTAGCAGGAGCGGTCGCCCCGGCGGAGCATCAGCTCGCACTGCTGGATGTTGTTCCCCAGGTGGATCTGCGGGTAGTTCTGGTATTCTCCGTTGTACTGCGGGATGTTGCAGTACTCGTCGCGGCGCGCATCTTCCGGGATGATGCCGTTCTCCGTGATCTGGGACTTCACCGGCTCCCACTGGTCGCTCTGCTGACTCCCACTCAGCAGGTCGCACGAGCTGCGGCTCCCGTACTCGACGCTGTAACCGTTCATCCGGTCCAGCATCCGCTGATTGGCGAACGCGTACGCCTGCGCCGGGCTGAAAATATACACCTGGCCGCCGTTCACCTGCGGCGGGTTGCGGTGGATCAACTGCACCTCAGGCCGGTCCCACAGATAGTCTGCAATATAGGCTGTGGCAGTGGTCGCGGCAGCACCCCAGTTGCTGCTTGCAGATGTCGCCGAATACGACACAATGTAGTACGGGTTCTTGACGAGCCAGTTCTGCCAGAGGTCCTTGCAGTCGCCCTCCTCAATCGTGATGTCAAGGTGCAGC
Source organism: Anaerolineales bacterium UBA3940 (assembly GCA_002385675.1). Taxonomy (GTDB): domain Bacteria; phylum Chloroflexota; class Anaerolineae; order Aggregatilineales; family UBA3940; genus UBA3940. Next base: position 7,704 of record DGDY01000137.1, read on the forward strand.
GTGCCTGACGGGCCGGTGCAGCGCATCCCCCGCCAGTAATCCTCGATAAGGTCTGCCGCGGCGACCAGTTCCGGCGTGCCCCAGCCGAAGTTCAGGCGACACTGCTGGTCCTCGTCGTCGATCCGCTCGACCCGCGTCATGATGGCTTCCAGAATATCCTTGACTTCTTCCGCGTACTGCTCGTTGCCGGTCAGGTGATAGGCCAGCGCCTTGGCATACACGATGGGAACCCCGCCGCTGTCGTCCAGCCAGCGCGGGCGCTCGCTGCTCCTGCAATCTTCCAGGGCGTTGAAGTTGAAGTCCCAGGGCCGGTCAGCCCACTCTAAAACCACATCCACCGCCGAGGCATAAGGCTCCAGCCCCATCTCCGCTTTGGCAGCAATGATCTTGAGTTCAGCCGGTGTTGTAAGGTAGCCACGCGAGGAAGTAACGCCCTGAGGGGCATCCGTCGGGGTGATCTCAGGTCCGGTTGTGGGCTGGAGGGCCTCGCCGGGCGCGCCTGTCATATCAGCCGCCAGGGCAGGGCTGGCGACGGCTGGTATCTCGAAGGTAGCGGTTGGCAAGGTGGCGGGGGCCACTGGCCGGTGCGGCTCTGGTGAGAGCACGATCTCCGGAGGAGTCGGATCAGCGCTGTTGCATCCTGACAGGATGAGCAAAAACAAGACGGCTACAGACAGAACGTGGCTGACGCGAACCTTCATTCACAACTCCCTTATCCAGATGAGCAGTTAACTGGAGTCCAGTCGGTACGACATGCCCCCCTCTTCTACTCAATATAACCGAGATCCTGCAGGCGCTGTTCGATGAGCGCGAGTTCTTCCGGCGTGTATTCCTGCCCCTCCTCAGGCGGCTCGTCGCTGTAGCCGGCGGTCATCTCCTGGAAGCGCGCCCGCATCTCTGCCGCCACTTGCGGCAGCCGGTCGATCACATTGTGTTCCTCAGCCGGGTCGGCCTCAAGATCGTACAGCTCTTCCGGCAGCTCCGGGTTATACAGCCCGCGAGCATATTTGTAGCGCCACGTGCGGATGCCCCCTAGCCAGTACTCGGGGCCTGCCCGCGAGCGCTCGTGCATGCCGATCAGCGCCTCCAGGTACAGCGCCCGGTCGCCGAGATCGCTGATCTCGCCACGCACCAGCGGCATCAGGTCGATGCCGTTCAGCGTGGCGGGCGCACCCTCCAGCCCCAGTGCGGACAGGAGCGTCGGCAGCACGTCTACATGGCTGACCAGCTCATCGATCTTGTGCCCCTCAGGGAAAAGCCCCGGCCCGTACATGAGTAGTGGCACATGCGTAAGATAATCATACACATGATACCCGTGTCCTAACCACCCGAAGTGGAAATCCTTGTTGTTGGAGCTTAACCGCTCCATCCCCTTCACGGCGGCGGGCGTAAAGCGCCGCAGCCTGCGCGCGCCGGGGATGTGCTCCTTGATCCACTTCCAGGGCCCCTTAAGGCGGGCGATGATCTCGCCGCTCTGCGACGCCGAGACGTACTCGCCATGGTCGCCGGTCAGCACGACGATCGTGTTCTCAGGCAGCGCCTCGAACAGCCGCGCAAGCTGCGCATCCAGCGAGGACACCGCCCGGTCGTACAGGGTTTCGCCTGCCGAGCGGTGGTCGTAGCCCGGCGTGACCCGGCGCGGGTTGTGCAGTTCCCACAGGTGTAGCAGCCCGAACCACGGGGCGGGGAAGTCCGCGCCGTCCCGCAGGCGGCGGATGAACCCGTCGCCCCATTCGGTGTCGAGCCAGTGGTCATAGGGGCGGTACTCGTAGCGATCGAAGCCCCGGTCCAGCCCGCGCATCGCCTCCAGCGGGCCGGTCATCTCGGCCCAGGTATGGTAGCCGCCCGCCTTGAGCAGTTCCGGCAGCGTCGGCAGGTCCGTGCGGAGGCGGTTGCTGAGCAGCGAGTGGATGCCGTGCACGAACGGGTAGCACCCGGTCAGCAGGCTGGTCGTGCAGACAGTGGTGATGGACGCGGTTGAGAAGGCCCGGGTGAAGACGGTTGACCGCTTCACCAGGCCGTCGAGGAACGGCGTGCGCGCGCTGCGGCGACTGCCCCAGGTGCGGTCTGCACGCATGGCGTCTACCATCAGCAGCAGGATATTCGGTTGGGTTACCATAGTCGCCTCAGAGTCAACTAACGCACACGTGTCCGAACCAGTACCATCACATACTGCCGCCAAGCTGCGGTGTCACGGACGAGGCGTCGGCATCCGAACGGGCACGCTTGCCGCCCCTCCTCACGAAGAGCCCGGCGCTCCGCCACAGATCGGCGAGGAAGGGCACCGGATCGCTCCAACTGAAGATAGCGTAAGCCTTGCGCCCGCGCACCGATCGCCACCAGTCTCGCAGGGTTAGCTCCCCGCGCCGCCAGTAGTGCAGCGCCGACTGGAAGTCGCGCCGCAGGTAGATCCACTTCACGCCGGTGTACTGCTGCACGTACGGGCCGGGCAGCGGCAGCCCTGCCGCGTCGCAGTACATCGTGTACACAAGCTCGACGCCACCCGCCTCGGCAATCGCCGAGCGCCCCGTCGGCCTGCCGATGTTCGGCTCGATGATGTAGTGCTTGCCGGTGCGCTCGTCGCGCTTCATCTCGACGTAGCCCAGCCCCTGGTAGTTCACGCTCTTGAACAGCCGGATGGTTTCCTCGAGCACCACGTCGTTGCGGACCTCCTCGCCGAGGCAGCTTGTGCCTGTCTCCGGCGGCCACTGCCGCAGCTTCCGCGCGACGAACGTCACGAGCGGCTCGGATTGGGCGTTGAAGTAGACGTTGCAGGAGTACAGGTCGGAGTCCTTGCCCTCGACCCACTCCTGCACCATCAGCACGTCTGCCCAGTTTGAGCAGCGGTCGTACACCGCGAGGAACTCCTCGCGGCTCATCGCCCTGTAGACCTTCTCTTTGCTGTTGGCCTCCCAGCCCGGCGTTTTCATCGGCGGCTTGAGGATGCACGGGTAGTTGAGCGCATCTGCCGCCGCCTCGGCGTCCTGCCGGTTGTACAGCAGGAACATCTTCGGCACGGGCAGGCCGTGCTCCTGCGCGTACGTGCAGAAGCGCACCTTGTCCATCAGCATCTCGATGGTGTCGTGCTCCGGCAGCGACATGTGATACCACTCGTGCAGCCGGTCCCGGTAGCGCGAGATCGTCAGCACGCTCATGTCGCTGCACGGCACGAGCACCGCCTTCTGCGGCAGCGTCGGCCCGAGCGCCTCCAGCGTTTCGATCAGCGCCTCGCTGCCGGTGTGCGCCTCAAGGATCTGCTGGCAGACCCGCGTTTTCGCGCAGTAGTGCGTGCGGTCGTTGGCAATGCCGATCACCGGGACGCCATGGCGCGCCAGGATGCGGGCGGTTTGCAGGCCGGTCATGTTATCCAGCGCGACGACGATGGCAGGGGGCAGCCCCACCCCGTCGCCGCGCTGGTCCCGGCTGAGCCGGTTAGATGATGCCATAGGGTTACACCTGTTCTGCTGCCGCCGTCGAGGTGCGGGTGGGCAGGTAGCGTTTCTCCGCCTGCTTGAGCTCGTCCGCGCCCTGCAGCCGGAAGATCTCCTTGACCGGCACCACCTTGCCCTCGACGTTCACCAGCGAGCGATCCTCGAAGATCTGCCGCGCGGTCTGCTGCATGGCCGTGATGGCGGAGCGCATCATGTGGTTGGCCCAGATGACGAGGCTCACGCCCAGCTCCTCAAACACCGAGGTCGGGGTGTTGTAGTACATCGTGGGCACGATGACCACCGGCGCGGCGTTGTCCCACTCCCGCATGAAGGCGGCGATCTCGTCAACCGTGTTGATCTTGCTGTGGATCAGGACGGCGTCCGCGCCCGCCTCGGCGTAGGCATGCGCGCGGCGCAGCGCCTCATCCAGCCCCCAGCCTGCGATGAACGCCTCGACCCGCGCCACCAGGCAGAAGTCCGGGTCCTGCTGGGTGTCCTTGGCCGCCTTGATCTTGCCGACGAACTCCTCCACGTCCGCCAGCGGCTGGCTCTCGCCGTTGATGAACGAGTTGGTCTTGGGGAACAGCTTGTCCTCGATGCAGGCCCCGGCGATCCCGCGCTGCTCCAGCTTCTTGACCAGCCGGCGCACGTTGTTGAAGTTGCCGTAGCCCGTATCGGCGTCGAGCAGGATGGGGATGCTGGTGATGTCGCTCATGAACTCGACGACCTCCAGCACCTGCGTCCAGCTTGCCTCATTGTTGTCGCGCACGCCCATCGCTGCCGAGATCGCAAGCCCGCTGCCCCAGATCCCCTTGAAGCCGGCCTCCTCGACGATCTTGGCGCTGATGCCGTTGTGCGCCTCCAGAATGAACTCCGTCTGGTCAGACTGGAGCATCTGTTTAAGCTGCGTTGTCTTCTTCATCGGTCGTGGCTCCTGTGTTAGGCCCACCCCCGCACGGATGGCGGGGCAGGGTTACTTCGCCTGTGCGGTGGCAGCGGCTTCGGCCTGCCGCGCCACGAAAGATTCAACAGTCTCAACAATAATGTTGCCGATCTGAATCTGCGTATCGAACGTGCCTGCGCCGATGTGCGGCGTTAGCACAACGTTCGGCAGTTCCGCCAGCGGGGAGATCTTCCCCTCGCCCTCGTTCTCGTGGACGTCCAGGCCCGCCCCGGCGAGGCGGCCCTCCGTCAGCGCGCGGTACAGCGCCTGCTCGTCCACTACGCCGCCGCGCGCCAGGTTGACGAGGAACGCCGTCGGCTTCATCAGCGACAGGGCGCGCTCGTCCACGAGGTAGCGGGTGCTTTCCTTGAGCGGCACGTGGATGCTGACGAAGTCGGCGCTGCGGAAGACCTCATCGCAGTCCACCATCCGGATGCCGTGTGCGGCCAGCCGCTCGGCCTGCTGCTCGGAGGGGTGCTCCACGCAGCCAATGACCTCCATGCCCCAGGCGTGGCCCATCTGCCCAACGACGGTGCCGATATTGCCCGCGCCAACGACGCCCAGCACCTTACCCTGCAGCAGATGGCCGGTCATCTCGTGCTTGGCCCAGCGCCCCTTGCGGAGCAGGTTGTCGGCGATCAGCACCTTGCGCGCCAGCGTGAGCATCAGCGTAAAGGCCAGTTCGGCAACCGCCCGTGCGCCCGGCCCGGGGATGCGCACGAACTCGTAGCCCTGCTGCTTGACGAAGGGCACGTCGATGTTGTCCATGCCGGAGCCTGCCCGGATGATCAGCTTGAGGTTGGGGGCGGCCCGCATAACGTCGGCGGTAATCTGCACGCCGCTGCGAAATACCAGCGCGTCGCAGTCGACGATGAGCCGGGCAAGCTCGTCCGTCGGCGCGCCGAAGGCGCACACAACCTCGTGAGACTCGCTCAGCCGGTCAATAGCACTTTGATGAATCGAGCTTGCAACCAGGATCTTCATAGGAGTTCCGTTTCTCTCTCATCTAAAGGTTAGAAGCAACCGTCCGAATAAAAGCGATCAGGCTGCCTGGGGCAGCGCGCGCAGCCCATTGAGGCGCGCAGTGTAGAGCAGCAGCCGGGCACGGAGCGTCCCGACCGTCGCATCCTCCTTTACATTGATACGCCGCAGCCGCAGCGGGTCGAGCCGGGCCAGATCGTTCGTTCCCTTGATCGTGGTGAAGGCCAGCCGAAAGCCCGCTTCTTTCAGTATGGCGACCACCTCAGCGTTGTACGCGCCCGCCGGGTACGCAAAGACGGGCATCACCTCCCCGATCTCGCGCCTCAGGTCCTCCAGCGAGCCGACAACCTCACGACGCGCCACATCGAGGGGCACGCGAGTGAGCAGCGGATGGGTACGGGTGTGCGCACCGAGCGTCACACCCTCGGCGGCAAGCTGCCGCAGTTCGTCCCAGCCGAGCACATCGCAGGGGGGCGTGCCGTCGTGCAGCGCCCCGGCAATCTGCTCGACAAAGGCCATCCCCTCATCGTGCGGCAGGCTCTTGACGTAGGAAGTCAGCCGCTTGAACGCCTGCCCGCGCTCGCCCGGCGTCGCCAGCGGCAGCGGCCCGAACGGCGTGTCGAGCGGCGTCCGGCGCGTGGTGTGGGCCAGCGCATAGCTGAGCCGGTCCCACCAGAACGCCGGGAGCGCCCCGCCGGGGTAGCCGGTCGGCACGAACAGCGTCACGGGGATGCCGTAGCGCTTCAGGGCGGGCCAGGCCACCTGCGCGAAGTCGGTGTAGGCGTCGTCGAAGGTGACCATCACGGCGCGCGGCGGCAGTTCTCGCCTGCCCTCCAGCGCGTCGACCAGCTCCTGCATCGACACGGGGCAGGTGTGCTCGGCCAGGTAGCGCATCTGCGCCTCAAAGCTCTCCGGGCTACCCGCACGGTGGTAGGTGAGGACGCGCACCCGGTTCGGGCGCCGGTCGTCCACACGCTCCAGCGCGCCCAGCAGCCCCTGCCCGACGCCGCTCGACACCAGCCGGCTCACAATCCCCTTGATCAACGCGCCCGCCCCTTTCTACGTGTCCTGCTGCCCGGTCTGCGTCACGGAGGGCGCAACGGGCCGGGCGAGGATGCGTTCGTCTTTCACGCCCGCCGCAAAGCGGGAGATGATCTCCGCCACCTCGCGGGCGGCGTCCTCCTGCGGCTGCTCCGTGCTGACAATGGCGAAGTGGTCGATGTGATGGCGCATCTCCAGGTAGTCCTGGCGGCGCTGCTCCAGCGACTCGATGGTGCCCTCGCGCTTGCGGGCGTGCAGCACCTCCGCCGGCGCGTCAAGCATGATCATCATGTCGGGCCGGGGGTACAGGTTTTTCAGGATCCACCCGTGCACCTTGCTCGTGAAGGGCCGGTCCGGGTCGCCGTCGGCGATGTCGCTGGCGTAATAGTCCGGGAAGAAGTGACGGTCAAAGACGACCACGTACCCTCGAAGCTGGTAGATCCACGCGACAATCTGCCGGAACCACTCCTCGGCTATCCAGTTCATCAGCCGGAAGACGGCCCTGAACTGGTAGATCAGGCCGCGCACGCCGCGCATGGAGCGCCGCTTGGCGCGGGCCGCCGTCGGGCTGATAGCGTCAGGGCGATCGCCCCGCATCCGCTTCAATTCCAGCGCGAGCCGGGTCGTCGGCAGCATCAGGTTGCTTGCTTCCAGGTTGACGCCCATATACAGGTACTTTGCCGGGATGTCGAGCATCTCAACCACTTTGCGGCTAATCGTCGACTTGCCCGCGCCATCCGGACCGATAAGGGCTACGGTAAATACTCCTCGATGCGGTTTCACTCGTACCTCACAGAACAGGATAGATGATGTCAAAGAGTGCTGGGATGGAAACCGGGTGTGGATGCGCGAGACGGTACGTCTTCTTGCCGCCAAGCGCCTGCCTGAGCGTCTCCAGTTCGAGCGCCTGAAGACGCTCGATGAGCGGGTTGGGACGGTCAGGGAAGGCGAAGCGGAACTTCCAGTAATGCGTCAGGAGGTCGAAGTACTCGACCTTCGACGAGAACACCATGCGTTCGGCAATCTCGTCAGCATCCATTGGCTCCAGCCCGGTCCTGGCCGAGTCATGGCTGACCATGAAAATAAACAGATCGGGTCTGCCGGTCGGCTGGCAGGCGTCCGCGCCGAACAGCTTCGCGGGCGGGATTTGCACATTGAGCTGCCGCTTCAACGCGGCGGCAAAGCGGGTCATGCTGCCGATCGGCAGGGCGCGCCGTGCCAGCCTGTTCGAGGCAAGCCGGTCCAGCCCGCTCGCTGTCGCGCCGATCAGCCGCAGCTTGCGGCGGTCGCCCGCACTGACCGCCCGCTTGTAGCGCGGCATCTGGTCAAGCTGCCATGTCCACAGCCGGATTGGCTCGGGGATGCCGAACATCTTCTCCCCGTCGCAACTCAGGTAGATCCACTCGTCGCCGACATACGTTGCGCCACGCGCCATGAACGAGAGCAGCGCCTCGGTCTTGCCTGCCTTCGCCCAGCCGGTGACGACGATGCCCTTCCCTTCGTACGTGAATGCCGACGCATGCAGCGGCACAACGCCCTTGCTCAGCGCCGTCATGTTGACGATGGCGATCAGCAGCGGCACGGCGGGCAGCCCGCGCTCAACGACAATGTCGCACCCCTCGCCGATGCGATCCATCGGAATCTGCACCCGCGCCGACGCCTTGTGCTTGCTGCGCAGCACCAGGTAGGCGTCGTCCGTGTAGGCGGCGTCGTCCAGCCCGATGTAGCGCACGGGCGAGGCCGTCTCCAGTCGGTCCACGAAGCGGATGGTGATATCCGGCCTTCCGTCAACGTCCGTCTGGATCGGCCCGAGCTGCCGCGTGATGACGGCGGCATCTGCGGGTGTGGCGTCAAGCAAGCGGACGCGAACGACGCCGTGAAGGTCGTAGTCGATCGTCGATGTCATGTTGGGCTCAGTCTTTCGCTGGCTGAATCGTCATGGGCTCAGATCGTCCTGTCGGTTGGCATGGCAGGCGTGCCGGGCGTCTCGGCGGCAGGCAGCGACCGCTCGGTATCCCACCGCTCGATGCGCCGCCCCCGCACGATGTTCGCGGCGGCGACGAGACAGGCCGCGTTAACCATGCAGAAGTAGTAAGGGATGGCGAGCGGCTTCTTCTGGCCGAGGCGCGTGTTCTCCAGCAGCGCGCCGAGCGCCGCCAGCCCGTAGAAGGCAAGCTGCCCCAGCAGCGCCAGCCGGTACAGCCAGCCTTTGGCCCACAGCAACGGGCTCAGCACGAACACCACGATCAGCGGGAGGACGACCAGCCGCCGCAGCACTTTGTGAGACAGAAGCTGCAGCGAGTAGAAGCCATGCTGGAACGGGTTGAGCAGTTCGCGCCGGGAGAGCACCGCCTGCAGGCCACGCGTCGTGATGCGCACCTTGCGGTTGAACTCCTTGCCAGTCTCCCCGGCGACGGCTTCATAGGCGATGGCGTCGGCGCTGAACACCAGCCGCCGATGCTGCGCAATCACCCCGGTCGAGATGTAGAAGTCGTCCGTCACGCCGCCGATGACCGGCTGGTACAGCTCGCGCCGGATGGCGTAGATCGCGCCCGTCGCCGAGGTGACGTTACCTGCCCGGCTCTGGAACTCCTTAAGCAACCGGTCGAAGTTCCAGTACGTCTTCTCACCGTCGCCGCCCGTGCCGCGCTCAGGGTCGAGGTAGACCTGGTTGCCCGCCACGCCGCCCACGGACGGGTCGGCGAAGGGCCGGACGATCTCGCGGATGGCCTGCGGCGCGTACATGCTGTTCGCGTCGGAGAAGACCAGGATGTCGCCGGTGGCGGCCTTTACCGCTGCGTCGAGCGCGGGGGCCTTGCCTTGACGCGGCAGCGCCAGCAGCGTGACCCTCTCGCCCACATACCTCTGCACGATCTCGTTCGTGCCGTCCGTCGAGCCGTCCGACGCGATGACCACGTTCAGGCAGTCCGCCGGGTAGTCGAGCGACAGCACATTCTGTAGCTTGGCCTCGATCACATCCGCCTCGTTGTGGGCGGCGATGATCAGCGTGACGCTCGGCGTGATGTCCCCCGTCTGGTAGGGGCGGCGCATCAGCACGCCGCGCAGCAGCGTGAGCGCCGGGAAGCCTGCGTAGGAGTAGGCAATCAGCAGGACGGCCAGCCAGAAAAGGATCTCCAGGACGTTCATGCAGGTACCCCCGTGCTGAATCGGGCCACCAGTCGAGAAGCGTTTGTCATCAGGTCGAAATCCTCCAGCACCCGCGCGCGGCCCGCTTCGCCCAGCCGCCGCCGCAGCGCCGGGTCCGCCGCCAGCCGCTCGATGGCATCGGCGATGGCCTCGGAATCGCCGGGCGGCACGAGCAGGCCACACTCGCCATCGTGCACAAGCTCGGGGATGCCGGAGAGGCGGCTCGCGACGACCGGGACCCCGCTTGCCATCGCCTCCATCAGCACCACCGGGATGCCCTCACGACGGCCATCGCTCGACGGCACGCTCGGCGCGACGAACACATCCGCCTGCTGCAGCATCTCGATGATCTCCGCGCGCACACGCTGCCCGTGGAAGCACACGCGGTCCTCAAGCCCCGCTTCCCGCGCCTGCGCCTCAAGCATCTCGCGGTCCGGCCCATCGCCGATGATGTGGCACATCAGGTCCACCCCGCGCTCGTGGAGCAGGCGGCAGGCTTCGATCAGGTACTTCTGCCCTTTGACCTCGTGGATGGTGCCGATGTTGACGATGTTGAGCGGGCGGCGGGTGGTGTCGTCGCCGTTGGACGAGGCGGGCCGGAAGGCCTGCGTATCAATGCCGCAGTGGATGAGCACGAGCTTGTCGGCATCCTGCTGGCGGCACACCCCGCGAATGATCTCAGCGTTGTACGCCGAGATGGGCACAACGAACGCCGCCTCCTCGACCTTCTCGCGCAGCATGGTCTGGTCGCGGTGCAGGTCGGAGCCGTGCGCCGTGAAGCTGTACGGGATGCCCGTCAGCAGGTGGATCACATAGGCGGCGGCTGCCGGGTGGCTGGCAAAGTGGGCGTGGATATGCGTCACGCCGGTTGCAGCCATCTTCTCGGCGAAATACACGGACTTGGGGAAGATGCCGAGCGCCCCCATAAAGAAGCGCATGCTCCCCCACGTGCCCTTGAACAGACGCCATGCCGCGCGCAGATAGCGGCGCGGGTGGCGCACCAGCATACGCAGGTTGGCGCGGATGATCGGCCAGGAGATGAACGGCGTGAAGTTCGCCCGCTCCATCCACGGCCTGGCTTCGGGGTGCATTACGTCGGTGCGCTCCCGCAGGAGCGGGTAGAGGTCTACCTGCACGCCCAGCCGTTCGACGGCGGCCATCTCGAAGAGGATGAACGTTTCCGTGATCTTCGGGAAACGAGACATCATGTAGGCGACCCGGGGCCGATTGCTCACGTCCATTGTCATCTGTACTCCACCATTCCACTGCCGATAAGCATCATCCCAAAACAGTTTCTGAGATGGTCCCCTGCTTCACCTCCTGCGCCTACTGATTGCCGGATGGGCCCCTCCTCCCGACACGGTGCGGGCACCCGCTCGCGCGCCAGGTGCCCTCTTTTGCATTGACCACAGAGCGGGGTCGCCCCCGGCCCCGCCCTGTGCGCCCCCCTCTATGATGCGAGCAGCCTTTTGAGGATCGGAACTTTCATGATCTCAGGGAAGAACCGCTCGACCTGCAGCCGCCGCCGGTTCACCAGCAGCAGCACCAGCGACAGCACGGCGACCAGGAAGATGCCCACATACAGCGGCGGGTTGATGGTCATCTCCCTGTCTCTTATACACATCT
>DGDY01000220.1:0-13222 GCA_002385675.1 Anaerolineales bacterium UBA3940
GGCCCGACGTTCACGGCGGCGTCGAGGATGCGGCCATCCTCGTCGATGACGAAGTGGCTGCGGATAATGCCCATGTACGACTTGCCCAACATCTTCTTCTCGCCCCACACGCCGTATGCCTCGGCGATGCTGTGGTCCTCATCCACGATGAGCGTGAAGGGCAGGCCGTACTTCTGCTTGAACTTCACGTGGCTGGACTGCGGGTCGGGGCTGACGCCCAGCACCACCGCGCCGCGTGCGTTGAACTCGGCGTAGTTGTCGCGGAAACTGCAGGCTTGCTTGGTGCAGCCCGGCGTGTCGTCCTTCGGGTAAAAGTACAGCACGACGCGCTGCCCGCGATAGTCGCTCAGGCGCACGGTTTCCCCGGTGTCGGTTGTCGCTTCAAAATCGGGGGCCATGTCCCCCGGCTTCGGTGCTTCTGCCATCTGCTGCTCCTTCCTCGTAAAACCGAACATCATCTCTGATCGTAGCGACGCGGGGAGGGATTGCACGTGAGGCAAGCCGTCGCAGAAACAGAATGTGGTAATGAATCGCCGCTTGCGTGGTGGAGGACCGCCGCGACTGAACGTCGCGGCTCCCTGCGTCCTGAGAATCATTCGTGTCATTCGTGGACAAATACCACCACACGCGGGCCGGGGTGAGGGACGGCGGTTCCGCCCCGATGGACATCTCGCCCCGGCTGCGCTACACTCAGCCTCGCCATGAGTGATCCACTGATATTCGATGACGAACAGCAGACTCTCTACGAGCGCGTCGGGGGCGACGAGACATTCCGACGCCTGGTCGATGCGTTCTACGCGCGCATCGAGCGCGACCCGCTGCTCCGCCCGATGTTCCCTGATGACCTGGAGCCGGGCAAGGAGCACCAGTTTCTGTTCCTGACGCAGTACTGGGGCGGGCCTGCTCGCTACAATGCACTGCGCGGGCATCCGCGCCTGCGGGCCCGACACTTGCCGTTCCCCATCGGGCAGGCGGAGCGCGACGCCTGGGTGGGGCACATGATCGCAGCAATCGACGAGGTTGGCATTGGGGAGCCCGACCGCTCGATGCTGATCGCCTACTTTGAACGTTCTGCCTCGTTTATGATCAACCGCGCATAACGTCGCTTTTGTGAGGGGCACGCGCCCCTCACGGCTTGATCCGCGCTTTTAGGGGTAGGAGACTACGACATGGTCAAGCTGACCGAGAGCATCAACCCGGGCGAGTATCAGGAGGCCCTGTCCGACGCCGTCGCCAGGATGGCGGCGGAGACCATCACCGCGCGCATCTGGGCGCGCGATCACACCGTTTGGAAGCCGGAGGACGAGGGCATCAGCAACCGGCTGGGCTGGCTCAACGCGGCCAGTGACACGCTGCGCGACGCGGAGCGGCTGCACGCCCTGCGTAAAGGTGTGGTCGCCGACGGCTACGAGCGCGTGCTGTGGCTGGGCATGGGCGGCTCCAGCCTCGCCCCTGACGTGTTCGCGCGGATCTTCGGCCCAACAAACGGCGGCCTGCCGCTCGACGTGCTCGACAGCACCGACCCCGGCGCGGTGCTGGCCCATGCTGGGCATATCGATCCGGCGCGAACGCTGTTCGTCGTCGCGACCAAGTCCGGCACGACTGCCGAGACGATCTCCTTCTTCAAGTTCTTCTACAATCGGGTCGTGGATGTGGTCGGCGAGGAAGGCGCGGGCGCGCACTTTGTCGCCATCACCGACGCGGATACCCCGCTCGACCGGCTCAGCACGGACCTCGGCTTCCGCGAGGTGTTCCGCAACGACCCGACAATCGGTGGGCGGTACTCGGCGCTGTCGTATTTCGGCATGGTCGCCGCCGCGCTGCTGGGCGTGGATGTCGAGACGTTCCTCCAGCGGGCCAGCGATTTTGCCGACCGCTGCCGCGTCGAGGAGAACCCCGCCGCGCGGCTCGGCGCGATCATGGGCGTGCTGGCCCACCACGGGCGTGACAAGCTCACGCTGATTTCGTCGCCCACACTTGCGCCCTTTGGCGACTGGGTGGAGCAGCTTGTCGCCGAGAGCACCGGCAAGGAGGGCACCGGCATCCTGCCCGTCGTCGGCGAGACGCCGGGGGCTGACCCGCAGGTTTACGGGCCGGACCGACTGTTCGTGGTGACGACGCTCCAGGGCGAGCCTCTCCCCGCGGGCGCGGTCGATGCGCTCGTGCAGGCCGGGCATCCGGTCGTGCAGATCGAGGTTGGGGACCCCTACGACCTCGGCGGCCTGATGTTCCTGTGGGAACTTGCGACGGCGGTTGCGGGCTATCACCTCGGCATCAACCCCTTCAACCAGCCGAACGTCGAGTCCGCCAAGCGGCGCGCCCGCGAGATGATGGACGCCTACCGCGAGCAGGGCGCGCTGCCCGCGCTCGACCCGCTCCTGCAGGATGGCGGCATCACGGTGTACGGGGATGTCACGGCGGGGTCGGTGTTGGAGGCCCTGAGAGAGTTTGTGCGGCAGACGCAGCCGGGCGGCTACATCGCGCTGCACGCCTATGTTGCGCCGACTGAGTCGACCACCAGCGCGCTCCGCGACCTGCAAACCCGCCTGCGTGACGCGACCGGCCAGGCGGTGACGCTGGGCTACGGGCCGCGCTTCCTGCACTCGACCGGGCAGCTCCACAAGGGCGACGCGGGCAAGGGCCAGTTCGTGCAGCTTATCGGCGGCGGCGATCAGGACGCGCCGATCCCCGATGAGGCTGGCGCGGACGCGTCCTCGATCACGTTCGGCGTGCTGAAGCGGGCGCAGGCGCTCGGTGACCGGCAGGCGCTGCTCGACGCGGGCCGCCGCGTGCTCACCTTTGACCTCGGCGGTGATGTGGTGGGCGGTATCCGGCGGCTGATCGACAGGCTATCGTGAGATCACGCCCGGCGGGTGATGAATCACACTAGGCAGATCGGCCCCCGCACGCTAACCTGATATTCATCATCGACATCGTCTGGCGACACCGTACTTCTCAGTAGGTCAAGCAACACGAGGGTTTCCATGCCGATCTTCACACCCGCCCGCCGCTGGCAGCCCGCTTTCCGTCCCTTCAAGCGCGAGTCGTTTGGCCGCCGCGCACTGGCCGCCGTCGAGCTTGCGGTAAAAGGCCCGCTGTTCGGCTGCCGCATGTGCGGCAACTGCCTGCTGCAAGAGACAGCCTTCATCTGCCCGATGGAGTGCCCGAAGGGGCTGCGCAACGGCCCGTGCGGCGGCTCGACGCCGGAACGCTGCTACGTGGATGAGACGCGCCCCTGCGTCTGGTACAAGATCTACGAGCGGGCCTTCCAGATGGGCCGTGAGGAAATGCTGCTCGAAGTTCTGCCCCCGCTCGACTGGGACAAGGTCGGCGGCGAGACGTGGCTGGACGTGATCGAGCAGGTGCGCAAGGTCGGCGTGAAGCAGTTTGTCGGCGGGATGCTCTCCGGCGATGCACAGACCCGCCACGATACGTGGCAGTCGGTCTTCCAGCCGGTGCGCCAGCCCGACTGGTGGCGGGGCGACGCCGAGTATCACCCCCCGGCGTATGACGAGCCGGTGTCGGAGCTGGAGCGACGGCTGCGGGTGGGCGAGTTCGTCGTCACCGCCGAGGTGTCCCCGCCGATGAGCACCGCGACCGGCAGGCTGCTCCGCAATGTGGACCTCCTCAAGCCGTATGTGGCCGCTATCAACTTCACGGACAGCCCCTCGGCAACGCCGCGCATGTCGAGCCTGGCGTGCAGCGTCCTGACCCTTGAGCAGGGCGCCGAGCCGGTCATGCAGATTGCCGCGCGCGACCGCACGCGCACCGGCCTGCAGGCCGAGGTCATCGGCGCGAGCGCGCTCGGCGTGCGCAACGTGCTCTGCCTCTCCGGCGACAGCGGGCGCATGGGGCCTGCCCCGCTCGGACGGCTGGACGTGGTCGATATTGACTCGGTGCAGATGCTGTGGATCCTGCGGCGCATGCGGGACGAGGGCATCTACCTCGACGGGCGCGAGATCAAGTCCCCGCCGAAGCTGTTCATCGGTGCGGCGGCCTCACCCTATGCCTCCCGCCCGGAGTTTCAGGCCATCCGCGAGCACAAGAAGATCAATGCGGGCGCGCAGTTCTTCCAGACCAACGTCGTGTTCGACATCGGCGGCTTTGAGGTGTGGCTGAACGAGCTGGCCAAGCGGGACGTGCTCGACAAGGTGTATATCCTGGCCGGTATCGCCCCGCTCAAGAGCCTGCGCATGGCCGAGTACATGCACTACAAGGTGCCCGGCGTGTCCATCCCCGAGGCGGTGCTCAAGCGGATGGAGCGGGCGGGCGATGGCGCGGCGGAGGAGGGCTTCGCGATTGCGCTGGAGCTTATCGAGCAGGTGCGGCGGCTTGAGGGCGTGAACGGCATTCATCTGATGGCTGTGGGCTGGGAAGAGGTCGTGCCGGACCTCGTGCGCGAGGCCGGGCTCGCGCCGGTGGGGAAGAGTGAATCTTAAGAATTAGCGTGACAATATGCGGTGTTCTGCCGATTAGGCAGACGCTAGTATTCTGAATAGTCCGATGTTTGTAGGGGCGGGTCTCAGACCCGCCCCTACCAGTCTACTGCCATAGAACGGTCGGCAGGACGTGACCAAGCTGTCACACTCATCCGCTAAAGTCCCTTATATCCGTATCATGTGCGGACTCATCCCATCCGTGCCACTCGTGCACCACCCTCACCACACGCCGGGGAGCAGGCGGTAGCGCGTCTGGCGGGTGTAGGCCTCGTAGCCGGGAAGCTCCTCGCGCAGCGTGCGGTCCTCCAGCGCGGTCCGCACGACGTACAGCAACGCCGCCAGCACGCTGGGGATGAGGCCCCACGGCGAGCCGAGCATCATCGGGGTCGCGAGCTGGAAGATGATCGCGCCGACGTAGCCGGGGTGCCGGATGATGCGATAAGGCCCGCCCGTCGCCACCCGGTGATCGCGCTCCGACTGGATGCGCACGGTGGCGGAGAAATAGGCGTTGGCGCGCATCGCCCAGATGGTCAGGCCGTAGCCCAGCACCCAGAACACGGTCGCGATGATCTGCACGGTGGCGGAAAAGTCCGGCTGCCAGCCGAAGCGCATGTCCAGCGCGGCGACCACCCACGTCGCTATCGGCAGGAGCGACGCCGCCAGCATCGTGATCACAACGTCCCACTTCTTCGTGCCCGGCTGGAGCCTCGCCCGCTCGGCCAGCAGTGACGGGTGCACCGGCAGAATCGCGGCGATCATGCCGGCGACGGCGAGCACGTACAGCACAAACTGCACCCAGCCCCACGTCCAGTCCAGCCGCCCGGAAACCCCGAACAGCAGCGCGGCGAGGATCAGCAGGAAGACGACCTGCTTGCGCACAAATATGCGGACGCCCTCCCGCACCTCCGGGGGCTGGCTGTCGATCCGTTCACGTCGTGTATCAGCGGTCATAGTGGTTACCTCTGGGTTTAATCGGGCGCGTGGTGCATCCACATGGCTGATAGGGTGGAGCCGCGACTTTAGTCGCGGCGGATTTTATTGCCCCCCTCGTGCCAGCCTCAGTATACGCCCGGCGCTCGCCGGTGGGTACACACGCGGCGTAGGTGCGGCTATGGCGGGTTCACCCTGAAGGGCACCTCGGCGCTCTCGGTGCGCTGCCCATCGGCGCGGATGCCCTCCGCCCGCACGGTGTGCTCGCCGGGCTCCAGCATCCAGTACGCCTCGAAGGGCGGCGCGTCGAACACCCCCAGCAGGCGGTCGTCTACATAGAGCGCCACATCGTGCAGGCCGGGCGGCCCGGCTGCCACGATGCGGATCTGCTGTGCGCTGAGAGGCAGGCTCGGATCGATGCGGTAGATGGTCTGCGCGTCTGGCGCGGTGATGATCAGCGTGCCGGTGCCGGCGGGCGCGGCAGCGGACTGGTGCGGGAGGTCGGCCAGCAGCGGCAGGTTCTGCTGACGCGCCCAGTCGTGCGCCTGTGGCGGCAGGTCGAGGAAGATCCGCGCCTGGCGGCGGTCGGGCGGGGTGGAGCCGTCGGCGGGCAGGCCGGTCGCGGTGTCGATCTCGATGCGGCGGTAGATCGTGTCGTATTCCGTCGGCTCAGTGCCCTCGATGAACCACTCGCGCCGGGTGTGCGGGCAGTCGGGCGTGGGCAGCCTGCCGGAGAGCGCGCAGACCTCGGCCCGCACCAGCCCGTCGGGCCGCTCGAAGCCAAGCTCCGGTTGCCCGCGCAGCACCGTCCGCATGAAGTGGTGCCAGATCGGCCCCGCGCCGCTCACCCCGCTGATGTCCAGCATGGGCGAGTTGTCGGCGTTGCCGACCCACACGCCGACGACGAGGTTGGGCGTGTAGCCGACGGTCCAGTTGTCGCGGAAGTCTGTGGTCGTCCCCGTCTTGACAGCGGCGGGCCGCCCGATCTGCAGGATGCTGTGCGTGGTGAAGGCCGGGGCGCGGGCGTTGTTGTCGCTGAGGATGTCGCTGATGAGCCACGCCACCCGCTCGTCGATCACGCGCCCGCCCAGCCCCGACCGTGCCGAATAGATCGTCTCGCCGCTTGCATCCTTCACGTCGAGGATCATCACCGGGCTGACGGCGCGCCCGCCGTTGGCAAAGGCCGCGTACGCGGCGGCAAGCTCCAGCAGGCGCACGTCGCCGCCGCCGAGCGTCAGCGAGAGATCGACCTTTTCAGGGTCGTTGAGCGTCGTCATGCCCAGCCGCCCTGCGAACGCCAGCAGGCGGTTCACGCCGACGTGCTCCAGCGCGATCACCGCCGGGATGTTGTAGCTGGAGGCCAGCGCCTCGCGGATCAGCACCGGGCCGTGCTCCTTGCGGTCGTAGTTGACGGGCGTGTAGGCGTAGCCCTCTTTGGTGACAAACGACGTGCTCACATCGAGCAGCATCGTCGCGGGCGTCCAGGGGTCGGGCTGGTCGGGGTCGAAGGCGAGGGCGTAGGTGAACGGCTTGAGCGTCGAGCCGGGCTGGCGCGGCGCGAGCGCCATGTTGATTGCGCCGCTGGTCGCCGGGTTGAAGTAGTCCGGGCTGCCCAGCATGGTGAGCACCTGCCCGGTATGTGGGTCGAGCGCGACGAGCGCCGCGCCGGTTGCATTGTGGGGCGGCTCATCCGCCGTGGGGGTGTTGAGCCGCTCAAGCTGCCGCCGGGCGATGCGCTCGGCGGTGTGCTGCCAGTCGAGGTCGAGCGTGGTGCGGACCTCCAGCCCGCCCGCATAGAGCACCTCCGGCGGCAGGCGTGCCTGAAGCTCGTCGTAGACGGCCATGACGAAGTGCGGGGCCTCGATGCGGTAGCGCTCGACGGCAAAGGCAAGCGGCTCGCGGCGGGCGGCTGCGGCCCGCGCCTCGTCGATGTAGCCATGCCGGACCATCAGCCCCAGCACGACGCTCTGCCGCGCCGCTGCCGCCTCGGGGTCGGTCAGCGGGTCGTAGAGCGCCGGGGCCTGTGGCAGCCCTGCCAGCAGCGCGCACTCCGCGAGGCCCAGCTCTCCCACCGGCTTGCCGAAATAGGCCCGCGCCGCCGCGTCGATGCCGTAGGCGAGGTTGCCGTAGTACGTCTGGTTGAGGTACAGGGTGAGGATATCATCACGCTCGTAGCGGCGCGCCAGCCGGTAGGCGAGGATGCTCTCGCGCAGCTTGCGCTCCAGCGTGCGTTCGGCGCGCTCCTGCGGGTTGAGCAGGACGTTCCGCGCGACCTGCTGGGTGATGGTGCTACCGCCGGAGATGACCTCGCCGCCGCGCAGATTGATCCACACGGCGCGTAGCACGGCGAGCGGATCGACGCCGGGGTGCCGGTAGAAGTTGGCGTCCTCGGTGGCAATGGTCGCGTCGATGCAGGCCTGCGGCACGTCCTCCAGCGCGATGACGCTGTGCCGCCCCGCCTGCTCGCCGATGACCTCATACAGCAGCCGCCCGCGCCGGTCAGTGATGCGGATTGAGGGGACGTGCAGCCCGGCGGAGAGGTCGTTCACGTCGGGCAGGTCGGCGATGAGCCGGGCGCGCACAACGAGCGCCCCCGCGACGAGCAGCACCGCGAGCAGGGCGGCGGCAATCAGAACCGGGCGGCGGCGGAGCAGGGCGGGCATGGGTCAACAACCTGAGCAAACCCCGCCGCAGGCTGCGCAGAGCGCAAGCCGGGGTGAGGGGAAGGGGGTGGGGTTAAAACGGCGGGCGCTGACATTATCAGCCAGCCGACAAGCGGCTCTGAAACCCCCTCTGAGATTGCTTCGCAATCCCATCTCCCCCTTGCAAGGGGGAGACAAAGCCGGGCGGCGTCTGCAGGACGCTGCGAGGCGAGAGGGGTTGCCCGCTGGTGTTTTCAGTCTGCCTCGCATGCGTCTACCCATCCCTACAGCGTTTCGCCCAGCAGCCTGCGGGCGATCTGCACGGCCTCCTCCGGCGTGGCGGCGTCGTGGAGCAGGCCGCGCTCACGGTACTCGCCGAGCAGCCCGCCGAGGTCGAAGTTCAGCAGGATGACCGGGCGGGCGTGCTTCAACGCCAGCGCGACCTCGGAGAGCGTGCCCGCGCCGCCTCCGCAGGCGATCACCACGTCGCTCGACAGCACGTTGATCACATTCCGGGCGCTGCCCATGCCGGTCACAATGCTGATGTCGAGGTGCGCGGACGCGCCCCGCGTATCCTTGTCGGGCAGCACGCCGACGGTCAGCCCGCCCCGGCTCTGCGCCCCGCGTGCGGCGGCATCCATCACGCCCGCGCCGCGCCCGCCGCACAGCAGCACCCACCCGGCCCCGGCGATAAGCTCGCCCAGCCGGTAGGCGTCGCGTATAGCGCTCTCCGGCGCGCTCTCGCCGCCGCCCATCACGCCGATGATCGTCCTAGCCATGCCTCGTTGCCGGCCTGAGCGCCTGCCGCTCCACAAAGCCGATCAGCGCGTCGGGGTCACCCAGCTCGTAGAACGTCCACAGCGCCCGCAGGAGTTCTTCGGCCAGCCCGGCGTCCAGCTCGCGGAGCGCGCGCAGCGCCCACCTGCCACAGCCGCCCCATCGCTGGTTCTCTGCCAGCAGGAAGTCCACCAGCGTCTTGACGAGCGTGTGGATGATGAACAGCGACTCGTCCACATCCTCCGACGCTTCGAGGTCATCGACCATCGTATGCAGCGAGCAGCGGAAGCGCTGCGCCTCGGCGTCGGAGAGCGGGGGCGGGCCTGCCTCCAGCACGTCGCACGCCGTCTGCCGGGCGCGGTCCGCCGTGCCGTCTACGTTGCGCAGCACGATACCTTCCGCGCACATGCGCAGCAGCGACGGCTGCCGCCGGACGCGGTCGGCCTCGAAGCCCTGGTACAGCGAGCTTTCGCTGTGCACGGCAAGCTCGACGGGCCAGCCGCGGAAGGTGTGCGGCTGGCAGGCGGGCGCGTCCGCACAGTCGGTAATAACCAGGATGTCAAGCCCGGAGGTTGGCTCGCCAGTGCAGGCGGCATCCGCGCCGAGGAACGCCGCCCGGCACTCCGGGTAATACTGCTCTACAAATGCCCACGCGATCTGTAAGCTGTTCACTGGCGGCTGCTCACGTCTATGTTCAGGTCCTGAAAATAAAGCTCGACAAGGTCGCCATAATCTGCGTCGGTGTGCTCGCGCAGCGTGCTGAAGAAGTCCTCCGCGGTGACCATCTGCCACTGGTACCGTATGTAATAGTTGCGCAGGAAGTTGAAGAAGTCCTCGTCACCGATCCGCTCCCGCA
Source organism: Anaerolineales bacterium UBA3940 (assembly GCA_002385675.1). Taxonomy (GTDB): domain Bacteria; phylum Chloroflexota; class Anaerolineae; order Aggregatilineales; family UBA3940; genus UBA3940. Next base: position 9,645 of record DGDY01000220.1, read on the forward strand.
GCCCGCGCATGAAGCGCGCCGACTGCCCGTACGTGTACACGATGAACGTACTGCTGCTGCGGTAGTCGGTTGGCGAGGCGTTGACCGGCCCCTCCGGGCTGTACTGATCCACACGCACGCGCCACCACCAGTCGACGCCTTCCGGCGCGTACTCCTCCAGATAGAGCACCTCGCTGTAGAAGGCGATGGTTTCATCCAGCCAGGGCTCGCGGGCCTGGTGGTTGCCGACTGCGCCATACCACCACTGGTGCGCGACCTCGTGCGCCGTCAGCGCGTGCAGGATGGAGGGCGGCTCGCCGGGGTAGGTTGCATAGGCGTAATCGGTGACGGAGACAAGCTCCGTGTACTCCATGCCGCCGAAAAAGCCGTTCTCCACGACGCTGAGCGTGGTGTACGGGTACGGCCCGTACAGCCGCTCGAACAGGTCGATGGAGTTCCGCGCGATCTCCAGCGCGGCCTGCCCGGCTTCCGGGTGGTCGCGGAAGTAGTAGCTGTAGATCGGCACGTGGTACTGCTCGTCGATGGCGACCTCATAGAACGGGCTTGCATAGAGCGCAATGCCCCGCGCCCGCTCGACGCGGAAATGCCAGCCGCCATCCACACCCAGGCCGGGGTAGCCGCCCAGCCCGTCGATCGGGCCGCCGCTGGCGATGACGATGCCGTCCTCCGCCCAGACGGTCAGGTCCACATTGACGAGCGGGTAGGCGGTGGGGTCCCCGACGGGATGGTAGAGCCATGTCTGCCAGCCCTCGTCCTCGTTGTAGGGCACGAGCGAGGGGTACCACTCGCCCGCCTGGATCACCTCGGGCGTCCAGCCGGTCGTGCCCTGCGGCGGCCAGCTTGTCTTTTCGATGGGCGGGATCAGCACGCGGTAGCGGAAGTCGAGGTGGATCGGCTCGCCCGGCTGTGCGGGGCGCGGCAGCGGGACGCGCAGGATGGTCTGGTTCTCCCAGCCCGGCAACTCGGTGAGCACGTCCTCGCCGACCGTCACCTCCAGCGCATCGAGCAGGAATGCGCCCTGGTTGTAGTGCAGCGGCACGCTGAACACGACCTCCTCCCACACACTGCGCGAGTGGTTGGTCAGGTCGACGGTCTGGTGCACGCGCATCCAGCGCTCGCCGTAAAACAGCTCGACCTCAAAGGCCATGCTGGGCAGCGACTCGACCGGCGGCGGCGTGGGCATTGGCGTGGGCGCGAGCGTCGCGGTGGGGTACGGCGTCGGGTCCCCGACCGTCGTCGGCTCGGCGATCTCAGCGCCGGGCGGGGCGGCGGTCACAGCGGCTCCGGCGGCAGGTGTCTCGTCGAGCACAGCCGGTTGCCGGGTGCAGCCAACAACGGCTGCGGCAAGAACAAGCAGCAGCAGGGGGATTGTGGAGCGTCTGTTCATCGTGCGGGTGATCTCACTCGAAGCCTGCGTACCTGGCAGGGAGTATAGCCCACCCGCCCGGGGATTGGTAAAAGTTGTTCGGGCCTCTGTGCCGAACGGTTGTCTTTCAACTTGGGCCGGCCTCAGGTCAAACACAAACAGGGGCGCAATACGCGCCCCTGCTGAACACTGTCCCGTCGTCTGCTATCGCCGCGGGCGGTGCTCCTGGATGAACTTCTTCGGATCGACGTAGTGGCGGTAGACCTCATCGAGATTCAGGCCGGGCCAGTGACCGGGACGCGACTCGAGGATATCCGTCTTGGCGATGTCGAAGTGCAGGTGGTACGGAAGCTGCCCACCCGCGTTGCCGACGTTGGCGATGTGCTGCCCGCGCACCACACGGTCGCCCTCGCGGACGAGCGGGTTCTGCACATGCGCGAGGCGGCTCCATACCACTGTGCCATCCGGCAGCGGGTCATGCCGGATGATGATGAGATAGTGCCACGTGCCGCTGGCGGGCGCGGAGTAGGTCACGACACCATCGGCTGGGGCGTACACGGGCGCGTTGCGGTCGGAGTCCCAGGTTGGGGAGTTGTTGTTCAGGTCCGCGCCGGTGTGGTAGGCCGGCCCGATGGAGGTGTAGTACGTGGCATAGCCGGTCGCATCGAACCACGTGCCGGGCCAGACCTGGTCGCTCAGCCGCTCCTGCACCGTGCCGACGGGCGGATCGAAGCCTGCCTGCTTGGACGGCTCCGACGACTCAACCACCTGCCGCCAGCGGATCGCGGTGAAGGCGATCTCGCGGTCGTTCTCGTCGGTCAGGTCGGTCAGGTTGACCTGCGCGCCCTCCGGTACGCGGTCAAACTCGTACACGACGAGCGGCACCCACTGGTCGTTGTAGCGCGACTGATCGAGCTTGACGATCACTTCCTGGTTGCTGTTTGCAATCCCGTGAATGTGGTAGCGGGCGTTGCGCGTCGTGGCGTGGCGGCTCGGAATGAACACCGAGATCTCGTAGACGCCGCGCTCCGGGATGTTGGGCCGCCACAGCGTCCAGACCGTGTCGCGGTCGGCGCGCGTCTGCTTGTACTTGATCGGGTGGCCGCGCACGCTTGTGAACTCACTCAGTACCTGACCGGGGGGCAGGCCGATGTGCGTGCCGTCCATGTAGCCGGACTCGTACGGGGCGATGATCTTCTGCCAGCCGTAGCGCCGCCATACATCGTCCGGGCCGACCTCGGAATCGACCACCTCGTCGTTGATGGCCTCATACTCTAGCGGGCCGATCACGCCAATGCGCCAGTAGGAGAGCCCCGTCGCGCCGCGCACGCTGCGGGCGACGTCCTGCGCGCGGCGGATGCTGTCCGGTGAGACGCCGTGCGCCTGTAGAACCGGATAGATGGGCAGGCCGTAGCCGCCCCATGTCACGTACGTCTCGGTGAGGATGCTCTCCGGGCTGCGCTGCATCGTGCCCCAGTAGCACTGCGGATGCACGCTGTTGATGTACGGTCGCCAGGCATCCGGGTAGATGGCATTGTACCAGTGGCTGCGCGGGTCAACGCTGATCCCGATGTGGAAGTTCGGGCCAATGCGCTGCCGCACGCCGGACATCAGCCGGATGACGTCCTGGCGGCTGCCCTGCCAGTAATGTTCGTAGGGTTCAATATCCAGAATGATGGACTTGACGCCCGGTATCGATGCCGTCTGCACAATCAGATCGATCTCCCGGTCGATCTGGATTCCGCGCAGCACCTTCCAGGAGTGAAACTCCAGCCCGTAGTTAGCCAGGGTGTCGATCCAGCGCCTGATGTCCTGCGGCCCGCGGATTTTCATCGACTCTTTGCTGTCGTACGCGCCCTGCCATTCAGGACCGTCGCTCGTTTTCACGAAGATCGCATCGACAACCGGGGCCCGTGTCTTGACCATCCGGGCCAGCTCGTCTATCGTTGCCTCGCCGACCGCGTCGCCCTCCCAGTGCCACAGAGCAACCTTGTCCTGATACGGTGACACCATGCGCCCCAACTCCTTAACTCGCTAGGCTGATGATCAGTGCAACGTTTATTGTAGGTTGTTATCGCATTAATTGGGGTAGGAGTCAAGTCAGGGGGGAGGGGTGTTTATTCAGGGGGCTGGCATCGCAATCTCAGGGCAGTTTGTGGCGCGCGATGCTCCGTGTCGATGGCATGGTAGGGGCAGCTCTCAGAGCTGCCCC
>DGDY01000220.1:13328-24089 GCA_002385675.1 Anaerolineales bacterium UBA3940
GGCAGCTCTCAGAGCTGCCCCTACAACCGGTGTCTTCTCGATAACCTTATGCGTGGTTTGATGAGTGGATCGGATTGGCACGGCGCCGACCCCCTTCGTCGCCGCTCGCCCTGCGAGCCCGCCACTTCCCCCCTAACGGGGGGAGATGGTAGGTCGCGGGGCGACCACTGGCAGAGGGGGGTACTACCGCCCATCACCCCTTGATCACCGCGACGGGGACCAGTCGCGCGACCTTCCGCGCGATGCCCGCCCCGCTCACGGTCTTGACCACCTCGTCCACGTCCTTGTAGGCCTGCGGGGCCTCCTCGGCCAGCCCGGACATGCTGCCCGCGCGCACGTGGATGCCCTCCTGCTCCAGTTCAGTGCGAAGAGTGCCGCCATGCACGCTGCGCTTGGCCTCGCGGCGGCTCATCACCCGGCCCGCGCCGTGGCACGAACTGCCGAAGGTCTGCGCCATGCTGCCCTCCGTCCCGACGAGGATCCAGCTTGCCGTACCCATCGAGCCGGGGACCAGCACCGGCTGCCCGATCGGGCGGTACTCGGGGGGCAGCCCCTCGAAGCCGGGCCCGAAGGCCCGCGTTGCGCCCTTGCGGTGCACGACGACCTCGACCGTCTCGCCATTGACTACATGAGTCTCGCGCTTCGCCATGTTGTGCGCAATGTCATAGACCTGATGCAGATGCCAGTCGTCCACCTTGCCTGCGAGCACTTCCTCAAAGCTGCGGCGGATGTGATAGGCCAGCACCTGCCGGTTGACAAAGGCGTAGTTGGCAGCGGCATTCATCGCGCCGAAGTATGCCTGCCCTTCAGGCGACTGGAACGGCGCGCAGATCAACTGGCGGTCGGGCAGGTGGATGCCGTACTTCTGCGCCGCGCTCTGGAACTCGCGCACGTAGTCCGTGCAGACCTGATGCCCGAACCCGCGCGAGCCGGAGTGGATCTGCACGACAAGGTTGCCGGGGGCCAGCCCCATCGCGTCGGCGGCCTGCTCGTCGAACACCTCGTCGATCATGTCCACTTCGATGAAGTGGTTGCCCGCGCCGAGCGTCCCGACCTGCTCAATGCCCCGGCTCATGGCCCGTGAGCTAACATGGCTCACGTCCGCACCGGCGAGCCGGCCATTCTCCTCCGTGCGCTCGATGTCCTCCGGTAGCGCATAGCCGTTGCGCAGCGCCCATTGCGCGCCATCGTGCAGCAGGTCGACGAAGTCGCTCTTGCTGATCTGCAGGCTGCCGCCCTTGCCGACGCCGCTCGGGCAGTTGCGATAGAGCGCCGTGGCGAGGTCGGAGAGGTACGGGGCGGCCTCCTCATAATGGATGCGGCTGGCGAGCACGCGCACGCCGCAGTTAATGTCGTAGCCGACGCCGCCCGGCGAGATCACGCCGTCCTCGACGCGGGGCGCAATCACCCCGCCGATCGGGAAGCCGTAGCCCTGGTGAATGTCCGGCATGGCGAGGGCATACCCGGCCAGGCCGGGGAGGGTTGCTGTGTTCACAAGCTGCTCGACGGACTTGTCGTCCTCGCCCAGCACGGCTTCCAGAAGCCGCTCGCTCGCATACAGGCGTGCGGGGACGTTCATGTCGTCCCGGTAGGACGTGGGGATCTCCCACACGTACTCCGCGATGCGGTTAAAGTCCTGCTTTCTCATCGTGACTCGACCTCCACGCTCGTCGCCTGCTTTTAAACGTCAAACACAATCGTGGCTTCATAGCCGTCGTCGCGGCGGATAATCTCAAGACCGTGATAGGTGACAGCCTTGATGTGCTTGGAGAAGTGGCCTCCGGGGGTGCCGCGTACCGTGGCCTCCAGCGAGAAGTTTTCGATACGCGCCACACGGATATCGGAGATAACGAGGCTCTTATCCTCTATTAAGTATACCAGTTCGGTGAGCCAATCGATGAGAAGCGTCTCGGCGTCGGGTGCGCTGAGCGCAAAATCATGGCTGACGGCGGGCTGATCGGGATCCGCCTCGCCGCCGGCCAGCGCGATCATGCCGCGTGCGGCGTTCTCGTAGAGCGCGCGCAGGTCTTCCCCGCGCACGCGGAGCGCCCAGTCGGCGCTGTGCTCGATCTCTTCCCAGGGCTGGTCAGACATGGGATGCTCCTGTGGTCTTGCCGGGTAACCGCCGGGGAATAGAATTCCCCGGCTAAAGGGGATAGCAAGGTATCCCGCGAAGTGCCCTGACGGGCACTCCCGTCCCCAGAGGGGACGGCGCCCCCGAAGCCGCCTTCTAGCCCGGCAATGAATTGCCGGGCGGACTATCCCGCAAAGTCCCTGCGGCACTCCCGTCCCCGGAGGCGCAGCCGCCTTAATCCTCCACGTCGTCCTGCAGGGCGCGTCGCTGAAGCTCGTACAGCTTCGTGATCGCGTCGATGGGCGACATCTCCTCGATGCGCAGCTTGCGCAGTTCCTTGATGACCGGGTGCGGCCCGGTGTCGAACATGGAAAGCTGGGACAGCCGCGTCGGGTCGTGCTCAACGGCCCAGATGTTGTGCTGGGCCTCCAGTTCCTTGAGGATATCGGCGGCGCGGGCAACGACTGCCTCCGGCACGCCCGCAAGCTGCGCCACGTAGATGCCGTAGCTCTTGTCGGCCTTGCCCGGCACGATGGTATGCAGGAAGGCCACCTGCCCATCCTGCTCGGCGACCGCGACGTTGTAGTTGGCGACGTGCGGCAGGATGTTCTCAAGCTCGGTCAGTTCGTGGTAATGCGTGGCGAACAGCGTCTTGCCGCCCATGCGCGGGTGGTTGTGCAGGTACTCGATGACCGCGCGGGCGATGGCCAGCCCGTCGTAGGTGCTCGTGCCGCGTCCCACTTCATCCAGAATAACCAGGCTGCGGCGCGTGCTCTGCTGGAGGATCAGCGCCGTCTCGATCATCTCGACCATGAAGGTGCTCTGCCCGGCGTGGATCTCATCCTGCGCGCCGATACGCGTGAAGATGCGATCCACCAGGCCGATGGTCGCCTCGTCGGCGGGCACGAAGCTGCCGATCTGCGCGAGCAGCACGATCAGCGCCACCTGCCGCAGATACGTGCTCTTGCCGGACATGTTCGGCCCGGTGATGATGTGGATGCGCTTGTCATTGGTGAAGAGCGTGTCGTTCGGCACGAAGCGCTCGCCCTGAAGCCACTGCTCGACGACCGGGTGCCGCCCGGCGCGGATGTCGAGCACGTCCTCCTCGGTGAGCTTTGGACGCACGTAGCCGCGCCGCGCCGCGACCTCCGCCAGCCCGGCGCATACGTCAAGCCGGGCGATGGCCCGCGCCGTGCCGAGCAGTACGTCGCTGTAGCTCGCAAGCTGCACGAGCAGGTCGCGGTAGAGGCTGACCTCCAGCGCGTGGATCTCCTCCTCCGCGTTGAGCAGCCGCACCTCGACATCCTTCATTTCCGGCGTGATGTAGCGCTCGGCGTTGACCAGCGTCTGCTTGCGCACGTAGTCGGAGGGCACCATGTGGGCGTTGGCCTTCGTGACCTCGATGTAGTAGCCGAAGACCTTGTTGTGCCCGACCTTCAGGGACTTGATGCCCGTCCGCTCCCGCTCGACGCGCTCCAGGCTGTTGATGTACCGGCGGGCGTCGGCGCTGTCCTGCACGAGTTGGTCGAGTTCCGGCGAGTAGCCCCTGCGGATCACACCGATGTTGTTCAGTGTCGCAGGCGGGTCGTCCACAATCGCCCGCTCGATCAGGTCTACCACGTCGTCCGCCGGGTCGAGGTCGTAGGCAAGGGCCTTCAGCGCCTGTGCCTGCCCGATGAGGAGCGCCCGCAGCACCGGCACCTGCTGGAGTGTTTGTTTCAGGCTGATAAGCTCGCGCGGGCTGGCGTTGCGCGTCACGAGGCGGTTGGTCAGCCGTTCCAGGTCGGCGATGTTCTTGAGCGCCTCGCGCACCTGCGCCCGCAGCGTGCCGTCCACAAAGAGCGCCTCGACGGTGTCAAGCCGCCGCTCCAGCCGCGCGATGTCGAGCAGCGGGCGGGACACCCAGTGCCGCAGCAGCCGCCCGCCCATCGGGGTGATGGTCTGATCGATCACGCCGAGCAGCGAGCCGCGCACGCTGCGCCCGCGAATCGTCTGCGTGAGTTCGAGGTTGCGGCGTGTCGCCGCGTCGAGCGTCATGTAATCGCCGGTGGTGTAGGTCGTCAGCGTGCGGAGTTGGTCCAGCGAGCCGCGCTGCGTCTCCTGCAGATACTGGAGCACCGCCCCGGCGGCGCTCGTCGCGGCGGGGCTGTCCGCCAGGCCAAAGGCGATCAGCGTATCGACGCGGAAGTGCCGCTGGAGTGCGCCCTCGGCGGTCGGCGTGTCGAAGCGCCAGTCGGCAAAGGGGGTAACGTGCACCTCGTCGCTGCCGAGCGGCAGGCTCCCGCTCTCCGCGACGGACTCCGGCAGCAGGCACTCGCGAGGGGCCAGCCGCGCGATCTCCTGCTGCACCAGCCCCAGCACATCGCCCTCGCACAGTTCCGTCGCGGCGAACTCCCCGGTGGAGATGTCGGCATAGGCCACGCCTGCCCGCACTAGCTCGTCTCCCTGGTAGAAGGGCGCGATGGCGACGAGGTAGCTGTTCTGCTTCTGCGGCAGCAGAGTAGGCTCGGTGACCGTCCCCGGCGTAACGACGCGCACGACTTCACGCGGCATCAGCCCGTTGACCGGCTCGTCGCTCACCTGCTCGCAGATCGCAACGTGGTAGCCCTTCTCGATGAGCCGCGCGATGTAGCTCTCGGCGGCGTGGTGTGGCACGCCTGCCATCGGGACGCGCTTGTTCTTCGAGACGTTGCGGCTCGTGAGTACGATGTCCAGCTCCCGCGCGGTGATCTCCGCGTCCTCATCGAACGTCTCGTAGAAGTCCCCCAGGCGGAAGAAGACGATCGCATTCGGGAACTGCTTTTTAATGTCGAGATATTGCTGACGAACAGGAGTCGCCTTGGACATACAATCTCCTGTGCTGTGAACTTGAGGCGTGTCTTGGGAGCGGATCCATTGTATTGTACCCGATTGTCATCTACAACCACACGGGGCGGGGTTGCCCGCGAATGGGGTGTTGTGTGTTGTACGTAATGAGCCGCCGCGACTGTGCGAAACGCCCTCGGCTCCCGGTCCACGAACATCATGGCTGGTAGGAGCAGGTCTAATGATGCAGTCGATGCGAAGCATCGCGCATCACGACCTGCCCCTACGTATCCGTTACCGTAGGCCAGGAAAGGGCACGATCCGCTCCGGTCACGTCGAGCGAGTTCCATCCCCTCCCTGCGCAGGCCGGGGTGAGGTTAAGCAACGAAGCCCCCATCCTGTGCCATTGTTGCAACATCCATCATCTGTTAAAATCATCAGTCGAATATAGAACCAGCGCTGGTAAAGCGAACCGCCCGTGACTGTGCTGCAGGTAGACGTAAACGCCGGAAGACAGAGAGCAACAACCAGATTTGACCACGATGGGCTGAGGCGGTGTGCCTCCGCCCTTTTTGTTAATTTGCCTGACAACCCATCCATTACATGCTGATAGGAGTGATAGGACTGTGAGCAAGACCCGATCCAAGCAAGCGGATGCGAGAGGAGGCGACGGTATTCTGCGCGTCGTCCCGCTCGGCGGGCTCGGCGAGGTGGGTAAGAACATGATGATCATGGAGTACGTGTCGGGCAACTCGCACGACTCCATCATTATCGACGCCGGCATCATGTTCCCCGAAAACGACATGCTGGGGATCGACTACATTATCCCCGACTTTAACTACATCATGGATCGCCTCGATACGATCCGGGGCGTGATCATTACGCACGGGCACGAGGACCACACCGGGGCGATTGCGCACGTCATGCAGCACGTCGATGCGCCGGTGTACGGCACGCTGCTCACGCGCGGCCTGCTGGAAGTGAAGCTGGAGAGCGCCGGCCTGCTCGACCGGACCGAGCTGGTGACGATCAAGGCGGGCGACACCATCCAGCTTGGCCCCTTCCAGATCGAGTTCTTCCACGTCACGCACAGCATCCCCGACTGCGTGGGCCTGGGGATCACGACGCCGGTCGGGCTGGTCGTCCACACCGGCGACTACAAGTTCGACCACAACCCGGTGGACGGCTGGCCGCCCGACTACGCGAAGCTGGCCGAGTTCTCGCAGCGCGGTGTGCTGGCCCTGTTTGCGGACAGCACCAACGCGACCGTCCCCGGCTGGACGCCCTCCGAGTCCGAGATCGAGCCGGCCTTTGACCACATCTTCCGCAACGCGCCGGGCCGTATTATCGTGGCGACCTTCGCCTCGCTGATCTCCCGCGTGCAGCAGGTGGTCAACGTGGCGGAGAGGTATGGGCGGCGGATGGTCGTGCAGGGCTATAGCATGGTCGAGAACATCCGGATGGCGGAGCGCCTCGGCTACCTGAAGATCCCCGACTGGATGCCCATCACGGTCAGCGAGGCGAAGGAGCTTTCCCCGCGCGAGGTCTTCATCATGACGACCGGCACGCAGGGCGAGCCGCTCGCCGGGCTGGGCCGCCTCTCGACCGGGCAGCACCGCAACTTTGAGATCGAGCCGGGCGATACGGTGCTGATGTCCTCGCACCCGATCCCCGGCAATGAGGAGATGGTGTACCGCACCATCAACAAGCTCATCCAGCGCGGCGCCGAGGTCATCTACGACCCGCTGGCGTCGGTGCATGTGTCGGGCCACGCCGCGCAGGAGGAGATGAAGCTGATGATCAACCTGGTGCGGCCCAAGTTCCTCGTCCCGATACACGGCGAGCTGCGGATGCTGCACCAGCACGCCAAGATGGGGCAGGAGCTGGGCATCCCGCGTGAGAACATCGCCGTGGTCGAGAACGGCTATGTGCTGGAGTTCACCGCCGACAGCATGACCATCGGCGAGCGCGTGCCGGGCGGCTACGTCTACGTGGACGGTGCCATCGTGGGCGATGTCGGCCCGGCGGTGCTCCGCGAGCGCGAGATCCTCGGGCGCGACGGGCTGGTGATCGTGGACGTCCTGGTGGACAGCGATACGCGGAAGATCGTTGGCGAGCCGGAGATTATCTCGCGGGGCTTCGTGTTCATGCGGGATGCACAGCCGCTGATGAACGGCGCGCAGGCGCGCATCGAGCAGGTCATCAGCCAGACGGACAATATCTCAACGCGCGCCCTGGGACGCAATCTGCAGGACGCGCTGGAGCGGTATTTCTACGCGGAAACCAAGCGCCGCCCGATGGTCTTCGTGTTTGTGCATGCGGTGTAGGTGGGCGGATACAGAATATCGGGTAGTAAATGTTGTAGGGCGGCTCTCAGAGCCGCCCCTACATTTGTCAATTTAACGGCAATGCAACAATCTACCCCATCGCCACGACGAAGGCGATGGCGTGCTCAGCGGTGTGGGACAGGCTGAGCGACCATTCGCGCAGGCCCAGTTCGGCGGCGATGGCCGCGGCGCGACCGCTCAGGCGCACGCCGGGCATGCCGCGCTCGTCCCGCACGATCTCGATCTCCGTCCACGTCACATCGCCGATGCCCGTGCCGAGCGCCTTGGACACCGCCTCCTTCGCCGCAAAGCGCGCGGCCAACTCCGGCCAGCGGCCCTCGTAGGCGCGCCACTCGCTCTCACAGAACACGCGGTTCAGGAAGCGCTCGCCGTAGCGCTCGCACGTCTCGCGGACGCGCCGCACTTCGATGAGGTCCACGCCGGTGCGGAGCATCGCGCGGCTCCGTTATGCCGGGTCAGACTGCGGGCCGGCGACGGCCAGCGCGTAGGCGTCGGGGTTCAGGTAGTGCTGCGCGGCGGCCTGCACATCCTCAATGGTGATGGCGTCGATGATCTCATCGTAGCGCTGGAGATAGTCCAGCCCCAGCCCGTAAAGCTCCATCGACAGGATGCTGCTGGCAACGCCCTCGTTCGTCTCCAGCCCAAGCACAAGTTGCCCCTTGAAGAAGCTCTTGTTCTCGTCAAGCTCCTCCGCGCTGACCGGCTCCTCGACGATGCGGCGGATCTCGTCGCGGATGGTCGCCACAGCCCGCTTGACGTTCTCCGGCGCGACCCCGGCGATGACCCGCCAGGGGCCGGGCCCCTGGCCGCCCGTCAGGCTGCTGTAGGAGTAGTAGGCGAGGCCCTGCGCCTGCCGCACGCTGTCGCCGAGCCGCCCGTACATCCCGAACACGCCCAGGATGCTGTTCGCCATGCGCGCCGCGTAGTAATCTTCCGCATTGCGTGCCGGGCCGACGTAGCCGAGCACCAGGTCGGACTGCGACTTGCCGGGGATGTGGACAAAGCCCTCCTGCACGGTGTCGAGGCGCGGCGCGGGCGGCACTTCCGGCAGGGACGGCTGGTCGGGGTTCTCCCAGTCGCTGAGCGCCGCCTCGACCATCCGCACGGCTTCATCCGGCGCGACCGCGCCGACCACGACGATGATCGCGCCGCGCGGCCCAACTGTGCGCTGGAACTCGACAATGTCGTCGCGGGTGATCCGCGCGATGGTCTCCGGGTAGCCGCTCAGGCTGATGCGGTACGGATGCCCCTCGGGGTAGGCCAGCTCAAGGAACTTCAGCCCGGACATGCTGCGGGTGTTATGTGCGCGAAGCTGGAGGCTCGTCATGATCTGGCCGCGCACCCGCTCGATGTGTACGTCGGGGAAGGTCGGCTCGCGCAGCGCCCCGGCGGTGATATCGAGCAGGAGCGGCAGGTCTTCGGCGAGGCTCTTGCTGCCAAAGCGCAGGCTGTGCCCGCCCGCGCTGAAGCTCAGGCTGGCGCCGTTCGACTCGATCTCCTCGTAAATCTCCTCGAAGGTGCGGCGCTTCGTGCCGCGCATCAGCAGCGCCGAGTGGAAGTTTGCCAGCCCGGCCTTCTCGACCGGCTCCAGCAGCGCGCCGCCCGGTACCAGCCCCTCCACCACGACGGACGGGCTGGTGAAGTTGGGGCGCACCAGCACGACGATGCCGTTGTCCAGTTCGACGCGCGTAATATCCTCAACGCCGGGGATGGCGTGGCGGTAGTCGTGAATGGTCATGTTAGCCGGCCTCTCTCTCGCTGCTGCTGCCTGTTGGGACGTACCAGCCGACGGTGCGCTGGTTCGGGTCAAACACGCTGGCGGCGACGCGCTTGACGTCGTCCAGCGTAACGGCCATCAGCCGGTCGATGTAGTCGTCAAACCAGTGCGAGTCGCCGACGAGGGTCTCCGAGAAGCCGAGCCAGAAGCCCTGGCTGGAGACGCTCTCGCTGTCGTAGGCAAAGAGGGCTTTGGCCTGCTTGCGGGCCTTTTCGAACTCCTCCTCGCTGATGTTGCCCGCACGCAGCGAGTCGATCTCCGCGCAGATGGCGTCCTCGACCTCCTGCGGCGTGCGGCCATCGCGCACGGTTGCAGTGACGGAGTACAGGTACGGGTCGATAGTGGCGACCATCCCCCCGCCGATGCTCGCCGCCAGCTCCGTCTCCACAAGGGCGCGGTACAGGCGAGAGGTCTTGTTCGAGGTGTCGGCTGTGCCCATAAAATTGAGGCTGCTCGCCCCGGCGAGGATGCTGTCGAGCACGGTCAGCGTGAGGAAGTCCGGATGAGTGACCTCCAGCGCGCGGTAGGCCACGCTGACGAAAGCCGTCTCGCCTTCACGGTTGACGACCACGCGGCGCTCGCCGTACTGGGGCGGCTCGGGCCGGTTGACCGGCGGCACCGGCTCCCCGGCGGGGATGCTGCCGAACCACTCCTCGATCTTGGCGAGGTACTCCTGCGTATTCACGTCCCCCACGAGCACGGCGGTGGCGTTGTTGGGTATATAGTAGCGCCGGTAGTGATTGTACAGGTCGTCGCGCGTCATGGATTCAAGGTCCACCCGCTCGCCGATCACGGTGGTGCGGTAGGGATGGACGCGGAAGGCGACGCCGAGCATCTGCTCGTAGAGCAGCCAGGCGGGGGAGTTCTCCGAGCCGCTGCGCTCGGAGAGGATGACGGTGCGCTCCGACTCGACCTCGGCGGGGTCGTAGAGCGAGTTGACCATGCGGTCCGCCTCAAGCTGCAGGCCCAGGTCGATGCGGTTGGCGGGCATGACCTCGTAGTAGGCGGTCCAGTCGTAGAACGTCATCGCGTTCCACATGCCGCCCTCGCGGGAGATAAGCCGGTCGAGTTCGTCGCCGGGGAAGCGAGGCGTCCCCTTGAACTGCATATGCTCGACCCAGTGCGAGATGCCGGTGATGCCGGGCACCTCATTGCGGCTGCCCACGCGGTACCACATCCAGAATGTGGCGACGGGCGCGTGGTGCATCTCTTTGATCACAACAGTCAGGCCATTGTCGAGCGTTGTCCTGGTAACGCTATCCTGCTGCACGCTGTCGGAACTCCCCTCTGGTGACTAGCCCGGACCCATATATGCGTAGGCCCGCTTCGCCATCCCCTCCCGCCGGCGGTGGGCCGGAACGGGAGGGGAGCGTTAGCGGTAGATGAAGGCTTGCAGCTTGCGGGAGCAGAGAGCGATCGGAACCTTAGCCCTCGATCACGGCGGCGCCGTTGTAGCCGCGCCCGAACCCGCGATAGGTGAAGCCCATCTCGTTCATCAGTTCCGGGTCGTAGATGTTGCGGCCATCAATGATGATGGGCTCGCGCATCAGTTCTTTCACCCGGATCATATCGAGATGCTTGAACTCGTTCCAATCGGTGACGATGACGAGCGCATCCGCGCCGGAGGCCACATCGTAGGGGTTGTCGCAGAACTCGATGCCGTGCATGACGTTCTTCGCCACGTCCATCGACACCGGGTCGTAGCCCTTGACGATGGCGCCCGCCTCGCGCAGCATCTCCGCCACCGTAATCGACGG
>DGDY01000220.1:24331-27284 GCA_002385675.1 Anaerolineales bacterium UBA3940
CGCAGCGCGCGCACGTCCTTCGGGAAGCACGAGCCGCCGAAGCCGACGCCCGCGTCGAGGAAGTGGGGGCCGATGCGCTTGTCAGCGCCCATGCCGACGGCGACTTCCTTCACGTCCGCGCCGAGCGCCTCGCAGATGTTGGCGATCTCGTTAATGAAGGAGATCTTCGTGGCGAGGAAGGCGTTGGACGCATACTTGATCATCTCGGCGGTGCGCAGGTCGGTCACGATGATGGGCGCGCGCAGCGGCAGGTGAAGCTGGGCCACACGGTCGGCAGCATCGCGGTCGAGCGAGCCAAGCACGATGCGGTCGGGGTTCATGAAGTCCAGCAGGGCGGAGCCTTCGCGCAGGAACTCCGGGCAGGAGACGACGGAGAACGGGATGGGGGTGGGCTGCGCCTCGCGGATGATCTCCGACACCCAGTCGCCCGTGCCGACGGGCACGGTGGACTTGTTGATGATGATCAGTTCATGGTCCATCACAGTGGCGATGGACTCGGCGGCCTGGCGCACGTACTGGAGGTCGGCTTCACCGTCCACGCCGGAGGGCGTGCCGACGCAGATAAAGACGAACTCGGCGTCCTTGATTGCTTCTTCGTAGCTGGTGGTGAAGCACAGGCGGCCAGCGGCGACGTTGCGGTCGACGACTTCCTTCAGGCCCGGCTCATAAATAGGCATAATGCCTTTGCGAAGATTCTCGATCTTCTCTTCGCTGATGTCGAGCGCGGTGACGCGGTTGCCGAGATCGGCGAAGCAGGTGCCAGTCACCAGCCCGACGTAACCCACGCCAATGACCGTAATGTTCTTCATCATAGTGTCTCGCTTTCAACTCCTATAAGGAATGTTATATGTGCACGTGCCGCGCGACCGGCACACCAGCGAACGATCACCAGTATGGACGTATTCGCGGTCCAGAGCAATTTCAATCAATATGACGGTGCTCCGCCACGGTCACGCGCGGTAGTGTACCCCATAATATGGATGCCTGCCCATGCGAGTACCTGACTGGATAACGCCGATTACCTGATGGGGTAGCCCGCCGAGAGGGGGCGTGGAGAAACGGCATAGCCTTTCTCCCAGAGAGTTGGCGCAAGCCAACTCCACGTTGCCCTTCGGCACCTCGCGCAATCGCCCGCTAGATGAAGCTTAACTGTGGTGGAACCCCCACCAGCGACCCGGAGGGTCGCTCCTCCCCCTTGCAAGGGGGAGGTTGGGAGGGGGTTCAGGGCTGCCATCTATCCACCCTCTGTGCCATTTGTGTTATACGTGGACCATCCACACCCGCCGCTTTTGACACACTCCGGGTGGGCGGTATACTGACGAGGCAACACCCGGCGACAGCCGGCAAACACAGGACATGCTCATGGCCCGCATCGGCATCGATGCCCGTCTCACGTATTACACGCAGGGCGGCATTGCCCAGTACACGCAGCACCTCATCCGCGAGTTTGCCGGGCTGGACAGCCCGCACCGGTTCTTCATCGTGCAGAGCCGCAAGGACTCCCGCAACCTCGCCATCGGCTCGAACCAGCGGCGCATCCGCGCCTGGACGCCCGCGCATCACCGCTATGAGCGGCGGGCGCTCGCCGTTGAACTGCTCCCGCACCGGCTCGACCTGCTGCACAGCCCGGATTTCATCCCGCCGCTCGGCGGGCGCTTTCGCACGGTGATCACCGTGCACGACCTGGCCTTTCTGCACTATCCGCAGTTCCACACCGACGAGAGCCGCCGCTACTATGGCGGGCAGATCCGGGAGGCCGTGCAGGTGGCCGACCGCATCATCGCCGTGTCGGAGGCCACAAAAAAGGACCTTATCGAACTGCTCGACGTGCCGCCGGAGAAGATCGCCGTGGTGCTGGAGGCGGCCAGCGAGCAGTATCGCCCGGCGACGCCCGCCGAGTTGGCCCGGCTCCGCCAGAAGCTGGGCCTGGAGGGGCCGTATATTCTGTTCGTCAGCACCATCGAGCCGCGCAAGAACATCAGCGGGTTGCTGCGAGCCTATGCCCGCCTGCGCCACGAGATGCCCGACCCGCCGCTGCTCGTCGTCGCCGGGGCAAAGGGCTGGCTATATGAGGCGATCTTCGGGCTGTACGAGGAACTTGAGCTGGGTGAGAGCGTTCGCTGGCTGGGGCCGGTTCAGGGTGATGACCTGCCCGTGCTGTACAGCGGCGCGGAGGTATTCTGCCTGCCGTCCTTCTACGAGGGCTTCGGCCTGCCGCCGCTTGAGGCGATGGCCTGCGGCACGCCCGTCGTCGTGAGCGACCGCGCCTCGTTGCCCGAGGTGGTGGGCGACGCAGGGCTGTACGTCACGCCGGAGGAGCCGGAGACCATTACCGAGGCGCTGCTGCGCGTGCTGACGGACCCGGAGCTTGCCGCCGACCTGCGCGAGCGGGGTCTGGCGCGCGTCGAGCAGTTTAGCTGGGGGCGCGCCGCCCGTGAAACCCTCGCCGTGTATGAACAAACACTGGAGATCGCCCGATGACCAAGCGCATCCTGTTCCTCATGCCACAGCTACCGTACCCGCCGCAGCAGGGCACGACTCTCCGCACGTTCGGCCTGTTCAACGGGCTAGCGCAGCGCGGGCACGAGATGGCGCTGATCTGCTTCCGCGAGGCGGACCAGCCCGACCCGGCTGAGACGCCGCTGCCTGATATGGCAAGCCCGCTCGTGACGCTGCCCGCGCCGCCCGCCCGCTCCCGCCCGCGCCGCCTGCTGGACCTCGCTGCCGGGCACACGGACATGGCTCGCCGGCTGTGGTCGCCAGCCTTCCTCGAGGCATTGCGTGACCTGCTCAGCCGCGAGCGCTTTGACGTGATCCAGATCGAGGGGCTGGAGATGGCCGTGTACCTGCCGGAGATCGTGCAGATGGTGCGGGGCCAGTCGCCGGGCACGCTGCTGGTCTACGACGCGGCGAACGCGGAGCACGCCCTGCAGCCTGTCTCTTATACACATCT
>DGDY01000293.1:0-157 GCA_002385675.1 Anaerolineales bacterium UBA3940
AGATGTGTATAAGAGATACCTGCAGCGCGATGCGCTCGCCCTTCGGCGTGAGCTGGAAGCCCTTATACGGCTCGTGGATGATGAGTCCCTCTTCCGCCATACGTCGGATCATGCGCGAGGCGGCTTGAAGCGAGACGTTCATCCCGTCGGCAAGCTG
>DGDY01000293.1:445-8311 GCA_002385675.1 Anaerolineales bacterium UBA3940
CGGGAAATAAAAGACCCCTGCACCCGGCGAACCGGGGCAGGGGCGGGATAGATAGTCAGCCTTGCGGGCTACCTGCGCGTCTCGAAGGCCAGAAGCCGCAGCCCGTTGAACACAACCAGCACGGTGCTGCCCTCGTGCCCGACCACGCCGAGCGGCAGCGGCAGCGTCGAGCCGAAGACGCCGAAGGTGCCGAGGATCAGCATGACGATGACGGCCAGCGCAAAGGCGATGTTCTGCCAGACCACCCGGCGGGCCTTCTTGCTCAGGCGTATGAGGTACGGCAGCTTGGACAGGTCGTCGGCCATGAGCACGACGTCGGCAGTCTCCAGCGCGACGTCGGTGCCTGCCGCACCCATCGCAATGCCGATCGACGCCGTGGCGAGGGCGGGGGCGTCGTTCACGCCGTCACCCACCATGGCGATCGCCCCGTACTTCTCACGCAGTTCCTTCACAATGCGCACCTTGTCATCCGGCATGAGCGCCGCGTACACCTCATCCACGCCGACCTCACGAGCGATGGCGTTGGCCACGCGCTCGTTGTCACCGGTGAGCATGGCGATATGCTCGACGCCCGCCTTCCTCAGCGCGGCGATGGCTTCCCTGGCCTCCGGGCGGACGCGGTCAGCAACCGCGATCAGGCCGATGCAGGTAGTGCCGCGAACGAGCAGCACGGTCTTACCCTCGTTCTCCAGCCGCTGGAGGTGCGCCTCTATCTCCTCGTGGAGTTCCGGCGTGCCCTGCTCCAGCATCATGCGGCGGCTGCCGATGGTGATCTCCGTGCCGTTCACCCGTGCGCGGACGCCCAGCCCCGGGTAGGCCTGAAAATCAGTGATAGGAGGCAGCTCAAGCCCGCGTTCCTGCGCCTCTGTGACGACCGCCTGCGCGAGCGGGTGCTCGGAGCGGGCCTCGACCGCCGCTGCCATGGCGAGCAGTTCGTCGGCGCTGTGCCCGTTCACCGGGACGATGTCAGTGACGCGAGGCTTGCCGTACGTCAGCGTGCCGGTCTTGTCGAAGGCCACAGTCTTAAGCACTGCCGCATTCTCAAGGTGAACGCCGCCCTTGAACAGGATGCCCTTGCGCGCAGCGTTGGCAATCGCGCTCAGGATGCTCGCGGGCGTGCTGATCACCAGCGCGCACGGCGAGGCCACAACAAGCAGCACCATACCTGTGTAGAAGGTCGGCTCGAAGGGCCGCCCGAAGAACAGCACCGGGATGGCGATGACCAGCGCAACGCTGATAATCACCGCGATGGCGTAGTACTGCTCGAAGGTATCGAGGAAGCGCTGCGTGGGCGCTTTCTCCTCCTGTGCGTCTTCCACGAGGCGAATGATCTTGGCAAGCGTGGTGTCCTGTGCCTGCTTGCTGACCTGCACCTCCAGCGCGCCGTTCTGGTTGACCGTCCCGGCAAAGACGGTATCGCCGACGCGCTTGGCGACCGGGATGGACTCGCCGGTGATGGATGCCTGATTCACCGAGGACTCGCCGCTCGTCACGATACCGTCAACCGGGATGCTGTCGCCGGGCTTGATGATCACGGTCTCGCCGACCTCCAGCGTCTCGACGAGCACCTCGACCTCGCGCCCGTCGCGCTTGACCAGCGCCGTCGCGGGCCGCAGGTCCAGCAGTTTGCGGATGGCCTGCCGCGAGCGACCGAGCGCGTAGCTCTGGAGGACGTTGCTCAGCGAGAAGAGGAAGAGCAGCGTCGCGCCCTCCGGCCAGCTACCGATCAGGGCCGCGCCGCCGGCGGCGAGCAGCATCAGCAGGTCGACGTTGATCTCAAGCTCACGCAGGCTGGCGAGCCCCTCACGCAGCCCGAAATAACCGCCTGCCGCGTACGCGGTGACGGCGAGCAGCGTTACGAGCCAGGACGGTGCGCCGAGCGACCGTGCCGCAACCCCGGCGAGCAGCGCGACCAGCGTCACCGCGACGAGCACCGGCTCCAGCACCTCCTGCCGGAGCAGGCGGCGCAGCCCCTGGTGGTTCGCTGTCTCAACGTGGTGGCCGAGGCGGCGCGTGGTCTGCGCAAGTGGGCTTCCGGCACCGGCACCGGGCAGCAACAGGCTCAGCACGCCGTTGTTGGCCTGGAGCGTCGCCTCTGGGACGTCTGCCGCCACCGCCAGCTTGCGCCCCTCGAAGCGCTCCAGACATTCATCGCAGAAGAAGCCCCGCCCGCGGTAAGCGCAGTCCTTGTAGTTGTCGCGCAGCCGCCGGTCAACTTCATCTGCCAGCACGGTGATCTTCTGCGGATCGATGAGCGTCGGGTCGTAGTCGAGGGTGAGGGTGCTGCTGCCGGTGTCAATGTGTGCGGCGGCGATACCCTCTTCCTCTTTCAGGATGCCTAGCATGACCTGTGCGCAGTATCGGTGTTGAGGACGTTGAGTCAGTGAAGCTGTCGTCATGCTACCGTAACTCCTTGCTAATTCAGGTTGTGTCGACACTCAGCACAAAGCCCGTGAAGTACCACGTTCACATCCGCGACCTCGAAGCCGTACCTGGCGGTAAGTTCCTCGAGATAGGTCAGGTCGACGTCATCCACGTCGATGATCCGGTTGCAGTTGGTGCAGATGAGGTTCAGGTGTGGCGCAACCTGCGGATCGTAACGCGTGCTGCCTTCTGTCGGGGATGCAATCTCGTGGATGAGGTCGAGTTCGACCAGCAGGCTGAGCGTGTTGTAGACCGTCGCCAGGCTCATGGTTGGGAAGTTGGGGCGCAGCGCCGCGTAGACGTCCGCCGCGGTCGGGTGCTGTTTATTGCCGGCCAGATATTCGCAGATGGCGATCCGCTGCGCGGTGATCTTGGCTCCGGCTTCACGCAGGCCCTGAACGAGACGGTTCTTCTCAGAATTTATGGTTTCCCTGTCAACCCGGGTCATGGTACACCTAACGAATTTTTATAATGGTTACCATTTAATAATCATTCTAATTTACAACCAGAGTCTATCATGAGTTGTGGACTTTGGCAAGAGGAGCGAGGGGATTTTTGCATGCAAAAAACCGGCGCCGAGCGCCGGGCTGCCTGTGAAGAACGGGCGCTAATAGATAAACTCGCGGATGTCGTAGCGGCTGATGCGCGGCGTGCCGCCGTGGGAGTTGCGCAGCGCGCTCTCGATCGCCTCCTGCTGCGCGAGGCGCTCCGCGTGCGTCATCGGGTTAAGACCTGCCTGCGCAGCGTCGGCTGCGTACGGCATTCCTTCGGAGACCACCAGCTCGGAGAAGTAGAGGATGTCACGCGAATCAAGCCCCATTTCGCCAAGCACGCGGATCGTCTCACGCTCGTGCTCGGCGGCGAACTGCCGCCCACCCGCGCCGAGCAGCACGATCACGCCGACGGCAAGCCCGCCCTGCTTCATCGCGCGGACCGCTCTCACCGCGTCCTGCGGGGTGCCGGGTTTGCGCAGGAAGTCGAGCAGGCGGGCGCTGCCGCTCTCCAGCCCGACGTACACGCGCCGCATCCCCCGTTCGCGGAGCAGGGCGTAGTCCTCAGCGGACTTCTTGTCGCCGCTGAAACCGTCGAGGAAGGCGTACATCCCGCCCAGCGCTTCAACATCGTAGACTTCGTGGACCACGTCAAGCAGCGGCACGAGCAGCCGCATCGGCACGACGAGCGAGTTGGCGTCGCCGAGGAAGATAGAGCGGCGCAGGCTCAGCCCTTCGCCGAGGAAGTCCCGCACCGCCTCAGCGTGGGCCCGGAACTCGGCAGGCGGCTTGATGCGGAAGCGGCGGCCCTTGTAGAAGGTGCAGAACGTGCAGGTGTTGAACGAACAGCCCTCGGTAAGCTGAAGAACGACAGCCATGTACTGGTCCGGCGGCAGGATGCCGACCGGCTTGTAGACCTCATGGTAGCGGACGGCATCCTGCAGGGAGCGCTCGCGGTCAAAGGCGATGGCGCGCCGGAAGGCGACCTCGCCCTCCGGCGGGAGCGACATGTTCAGCGTCGCCTCGCTGCGTTCGATGGCGTGGTACAGGTTCTCGACGAGGCAGCGGGCGCGCTCCTCGATGGCGAGTGCCTCATCGCGCGGCAGCCAACGGCGGTCACGCTCCCTGCCGGGGATGCGCCACTTGGCGACGATCTTGCCGTCCAACCCGCGCCGGTATGATGTGCCATCGAAGTAGGCGGTCCACAGCCGCCCTTCGAAGTCATAGCTGACCACATCCGCGTCGGTGGGATCGCCCACGCTGACAGTCAGGCTGTTCGACCTGGCGTTGACGACGACGGGCTTTCCTGCCCACGTGCCGAGAATGACCATGAAGGTTGCCTGCTTACAAACGGTTGGCTCCGCCGCCGATTATACCGCGCGGCTAGTCCTCCGGCGGCTGCCCGGTGTGCTTCCAGGTGGCGAGGATGTCGCGGGCGCGCCCGTTGGCCTGCTTGAGCAGGCGAGCAAGCGCATCGGGCCAGTCGGAGGGGATGCGCTGCGGCTGGCCGGGCACGTGGAAGGGCGCCTCGATGATCATCACGACTCGCGCGCGGGGCAGGGGAAGAGAATCCCCGCCGAGCGCCAGCGTTGGGCCTGCCGCTACACCGAGCGGGAAGATCGGGCGTGCGGTGCTCCGGGCGAGCGAGAGGATATCGGTAAGCTGCTGCCGCGCCCGCCCCGGCTCGGCGTCGAGCGGGATGAGCACGTCCATCCCCTCCTCCAGCCCCGGCGATGTAAAGCCCGCCAGAGGGGCCGCGTCGAGGCGGAGCAGTCCGGCGCGGCCCGGCAGGTAGCGCTCGTAGACGGCGTGAACGATCCCGTCGTAGGGACGCTGGGCGGCGAACACGACGCCGCTTTCAGGGAGTTGACCGGCGTTGAGCAGGTGCACGCGTAGCGAACCGGCAAGCCAGCGCAGCGGGGTAGGGACCCGGGTGGCTGTGGGGGCCGCGTCAGACATGTCTTTTCTCTCCGTGTCGTTAGAGGGCTGCATCACCAGTGTGTACGCAGCCAGCCAAAAATGGTTGTCGGCCCGGGGCTACTCGCCGGTGATCACGTCATAGAACAGGGGGATGCCGGGGCGATCCGCCCACTCGTGTGCGGCGAGCACACGCTCGCGCGCCTGCGCCGCGGCGTCCTCGGTCCGCGCGTGGATGGTGAACAGCCGGTCGCCCTTTTCGACGTACTCGCCCACCTTGTGGTGCACGACCAGCCCAACGGCATGGTCGACCGGGTCGCCCTTCTTTTTGCGCCCCGCGCCGAGGTCCGCCGCCGCCAGCCCGATCTCCAGTGCATCGACGGTGCGCAGGTAGCCGCTCTGCGGCGACTCGACCTCGACGATCACCGGGGCGGTGGGCAGCCGGGCGGGCTCCTCAACCTGGGACACGTCCCCACCCTGTGCTGCGATAAGCCGCTTGAACACCTCGAACGCCTCGCCGTTGGCAAGCTTTTCCTCAAGCTGCGGGCGGATGTCGGAGAGGTCTTCCGCCTGGGACTTGCCTGCGAGGCGCAGCATGTGCCCCGCCACGGTGATGCAGTGCTCGATGAGATCCGCCGGGCCGCCGCCGCGCAGCGTGTCAATCGCCTCGCGGACCTCCAGCGCGTTGCCGACCGCGTTGCCAAGCGGCTGGTTCATGTCGGAGAGCAGGGCGGTCACCCGGCGGCCTACGCCCGTGCCGATCTCCACCATCAACTGCGCCAACCGGCGGGCGTCCTCGACCGTCCGCATGAACGCGCCGCTGCCTACTTTGACGTCGAGCACAATCGCGTCCGCGCCGGAGGCGATCTTCTTGCTCATGATCGAGCTGGCGATGAGCGGGATGCTCGACACGGTGCCGGTCACATCGCGCAGCGCGTACAGCTTACCGTCGGCGGGGGCCAGCTCGCGCGTCTGCCCGGCGAGCACAATGCCGACCTCCTGCACCTGGCGCAGGAATTGCTCCTCAGTGAGGTTGACGTTGTAGCCGTCGATGCTTTCCAGCTTGTCCAGCGTGCCGCCTGTGAAGGACAGCCCGCGCCCGGACATCTTGGCGACGGGCACGCCGAAGGCCGCCACAAGCGGCAGCACGACGAGCGACGTTTTATCGCCGACGCCGCCGGAGGAGTGCTTGTCCACGGCGAAGTCGATCACCTCGTGCAGGTCGATCATGTCGCCGGACTGCGCGAGCGCCATCGTCAGCGCGATGATCTCATCCCGGTTCATGCCCTGCAGGTAGACGGCCATGGCCCAGGCCGCGGCCTGGTAGTCGGGGATGTCGTCTGCAGTGTAGCCGCGCACAAAATAGCGGATCTCGTCTTCGGTCAGTGCGTAGCCATCTCGTTTCTTCTCGATGATGCTGATGACATTCATTCGCGTGGCTCCGGTCTATACCTGGTCAAAGTTCAGCGCAGCGTGTGCCCATAGGATAACCCTACACGGGCGCTTTGCTCAAGCAGCACGGCGATGTGGTCCGACGACCCAATGCGGGCGGCGAGGCCCAGATTCGTAGCTAGGGGTAAGAGTTTTCTGGTACAATTCGTCACGAAAATGACCGGGCCGTAAGGAGTGAGAGGCGCAGGGAGCGCGTGCTGTTCCGCAACGGGGTGTTGATCCTGCTGGCGCTGGCTGCCTTCGCAGTTGCGCACAGCCTAACCGCCGGGCTGGGCCTAAAGCCCTGGCTCAAGCGGCGGCTGGGGGAACGCGTTGTCGAGGGTTGGTACCGTCTGTGGTACAATGCATTCTCTCTGATCACGCTGCTGCCGGTTGGCGCGCTGCTCGTGCTGCTGCCTGACAGCACCCTGTACCGTGTCGAAGGCACGGGCGCGGTGCTCCTCCGGCTGGCCCAGGCGGTGGGAGCGCTCGGTCTGGTCGGCGCGCTGCTTGTCACCGACGTCTGGCGGTTTACGGGCATCAGGCAGGCTGTGGCTTATCTGCGGGGGGAGCCGCTGCCACTGCCGGAGCCGCCGCTGGTGATCAACGGGATGTACCGGTTTGTGCGCCACCCGCTGTACTTTTTCAGCCTGCTCGCTCTCTGGTCGATGCCGGTCATGACCGTCAACCTGCTGATGTTCAACATCGGGGCGACGCTGTACTTCGTGATCGGTTCCCGCGTGGAGGAGCGGCGGCTGGTGCAGAGCTACGGTGAGGCATACCGCGCATACCAGCAGCGCGTGCCGGGGCTTATCCCGCTGCTGAGGCTGCCGCCGCTGCGTCCATCCCGCCAGCAGGGAGACTAGCGGGGCATCTGTCTGTCAATTCAACGATAAATAGTGAGGGAAAGAATGGCTCGCAACAGCACACGTAAACGCATCCAGTCACGCCGGGCGCAGCGCGAACGCCAGAAGCAGATGCAGCTCATCATCGGCGTGGCCGTTCTGGCGGTCGTAGCCGTCGCCGTCATCTTCCTGCTGACGAGACCGCGCAACGTGACCGCACTTGTCGATACCAATTATGAGGGCATCCCGCAGGAAGTGGACGAAACCGGGACCGGCGTGGGCTTTGCGCTCGGGGAGCCGGATGCGCCCGTGACGATCGTCGAGTATTCGGACTTTAGCTGCCCGCACTGCTACAACCTCTCCTCGCCGATGAAGCAGATCATCGAGGACTACGTGCGTACAGGCGACGCACGCGTGGTGTTCAAGCCCATCACCTTTGTGAACCCGCCGTACTCACGCCCGGCGGCACAGGCGGCGATCTGCGCGGGCTACCAGGGCAAGTTCTGGGAGATGCATGACCAGCTCTGGGCGCTGTATGAGGGGACCGGGCCGGGCGCCTATACGCCGGGCCAGCTTAACCGGATGGCGCAGGCGCTGGGCCTCGATATGGATGAGTATGAGGAATGCTACAGATCATCCGACGTGCAGGCTGATGTGGATGCGGTTCTGGCCGAGGCGGGCGAGCGCGGCGTGAACGGCACGCCGACAATCTTCGTTAACGGGCAGGAAGTGCCCTATCGCGGCCCGGACGCTGCCTA
>DGDY01000232.1 GCA_002385675.1 Anaerolineales bacterium UBA3940
GAAGGCGACGGCGAACCCCCCACCCAACTTCGCAGCGCCTGGGGCGCCGCTCAGTGTGCAGTTGGCACAGCCAACTGCCATTGAGAAATCGCAGAGCGATTTCTCTACCCCTCCCCCTTGCAAGGGGGAGGTGACCGCAGGTCGCGAAGCGACCGGAGGGCGGAGGGGGGTCCAGCGGCAGCCACCAGCCAAGAAGCCGTTACGGCGAAATGGCCGGGCCGAAGAGGGTGGGAGCTGCGCCCATACTGCCCCCGAACACCCCCTCCGCGTCTTCCACGATTCCGCCTTTGACATCCCCCGGCCCCGGCGCTATACTTTCCGCCATGATGAACAACATGATCGTTCGCACGCATCACCACCATCATGACAATGCCGCCGGGCCCGTGGTCCTGCTGGTGGTTGCCCCCTGCGTGGTGATGCCTTAACGCGAACGAGCACGCAGCGATTGCAAGCCCTCCGGACCACCGGGGGGCTTTTTCGTTTACCTCAAGCCCGTGGAGCCGTTGACGATGAACCAACCCAGCCAGCAGATCCGCATTGCGCTGCCGAGCAAAGGCCGCATGGAAGAGGAAACGCTCGACTTCCTGGCCGCCGCCGGTCTGCACGTCAGCAAGACCAACCCGCGCCAGTACAGCGCCTCGATCCCGGCGCTACCGGGGGCGCTGGTGCTGTTCCAGCGCACCGCCGACATCCCGAAAAGTGTCGCCGCCGGGGATATGGACCTCGGCGTGGCCGGCTATGACAACGTGGTCGAGGCACTGAACGGCGACCTCAACGACGTGGTGATCATCCACGATGCGCTGGGCTACGGCGAGTGCGAGCTGGTCGTGGCCGTGCCGGAGGAGTGGCACGACGTAACCGACTTCGCCAGCCTCGCAGAGCGAGCGCGCACCCGGGGCCCGCTCCGCGTGGCGACCAAGCACGTCAACTCGGTCGAGCGCTTCTTCGCGGCGCGGGGCATCGAGCAGGTGCGGATCGTCAGCGCGGAAGGCGCGCTGGAAGCCGCGCCCGCCGTCGGATATGCTGACTTTATCGCCGACATCACTTCAACGGGCACAACGCTGCGCGACAACCGCCTGCGCCCGTTGGAGGATGGCACCATCGTGCGCTCGCAGGCCGTACTGATCGGCAACCGGGCGGCGCTCGCCGGGCGTCCGGAGGTGCTGGAAGCCGCCCGGCAGATCCTTGAGTTCGTCGAGGCGCACCTGCGCGCGCGAGGGCAGTACCTGGTCTTTGCCAACATGCGCGGCGAGACGCACGAGGAGATTGCGCGGCGGGTGTTCGAGCAGCCCGACCTCGGCGGCCTACAGGGCCCGACGATCTCGCCGCTGCTGACCCGCTCCGGCGAGGGCGGCTGGTGGGCGATCAACTTCGTCGTGCCGCAGAGCCGGCTGTACGCAGCCATCCAGCAGGTGCGCGCGGTGGGCGGCAGCGGCGTCATCGCGACCCCCGCCGCCTACATCTTCGAGGAGCACCCGGAGCGCTACCAGCGTCTGCTGGCGGCCCTCGGACGTGAAGCATAGGGGAGCCACAGATAGCACAGATGGCACGGATGATTTTGTCCACGAATGACACGAATAGCATGAATGAAAAATATTCGTGTCATTCGTGACATTCGTGGATCACTTTTAACGAAGCGGAGGCAGTTATGGCCGACCAGTTATTCCCCATCTACACACTCGACGAGGCCCGGCACAGCATCCTGGTACGCGCCGCCCCCGATGAGATCGCCGTCACCGACAGCCTGCTCGACGGCATCGAGCACATCTTCGGCGAGCGGCTGACGCCGGAGCAGGCCGTGCGCCGCATCGTGGACGACGTGCGCCGGACGGGCGACCTCGCGCTGAAAGCCTGGACAAAACGCCTCGACGGGGCGGATCTCACCGAGCTGGCCGTCACGCCGGAGGAGATCGCGCGCGGGCTGGAGGCCACCCCGCCCGACGTGGTGGACGCCCTGCGCCTCGCCGCCGGGCGCATCGAGGCGTTCTACCGCAAGCAGCCGGTCACGTCCTGGCTGGACGCCTCCGCCGAGGGCACGCTCGGCCAGCTCATGCGGCCCATCGACCGGGTCGGCGTGTACGTTGCGGGCGGCACCGCGCCGCTGCCCTCCTCCCTGCTGATGAGCGCCATCCCCGCGCAGGTGGCGGGCGTGGGCGAGATCATCGCCTGCACCCCGCCCGCGCGTGACGGCTCGATCCCGCCCGTGATCCTCGCCGCTGCCCACGTCGTCGGCGTGACGAAGCTCTATAAGCTCGGCGGGGCGCAGGCCATCGCAGCGATGGCCTATGGCACCGAGAGCGTGCCGCGCGTGGACAAGATCGTCGGGCCGGGCAACCTGTTCGTCACACTCGCCAAGCGGCAGGTGTTCGGCGCGGTCGGCATCGACGGGCTGCTGGGGCCAACGGAGACGATGATCATCGCCGACGAGTCCGCCGCCCCGGAGACAGTCGCCGCCGACCTGCTGGCGCAGGCCGAGCACGACGTTCTCGCGCAGGCGATCCTCGTCACGCCCAGCCGGGCGCTCGCCGAGCGGGTCGCGGTGGAGGTCGCCCGGCAGGCGGAGGCGCTGAGCCGCGCGGACATCATCGCGGAATCGCTGCCGCGTGCGGGCGGCGCGGTGATCGTGCCCGACCTGGAGACGGCCTTTGAGGTCGCCAACGAGTACGCCGCCGAGCACCTCCAGCTTTCGATTGAGGACCCGTTCGGCTGGCTGGGGCATGTCAGGCACGCCGGGGCGGTGTTCCTCGGCGAGTCGTCGTTCGAGGTGCTGGGCGACTACGTGGCCGGGCCAAGCCACTCGCTGCCGACGAGCGGCACGGCGCGCTTCTCGTCCGGCATCAACCTGCTGGACTTCGTGACGGTGGTCAGCGTGATCGGCCTGCGGCCCGACGCTGCCGCCGAGTTGAGCCGCACCGCTGCTCGCATCGCCCACGCCGAGGGGCTGACCGGGCACGCCGCCGCCGCCGAGGCGCGGATCAGTGGAGGCAGCCGTGAGAACTGACCCAACCACCCAGATCGACTCGCTCATCCGGCCCGACATCCGGCAGATGGAGCCCTACACGCCCATCGTGCCGTTCGAGGTGCTGAGCGAGCAACTTGGCCGCGATGCCACCGACCTCGTCAAGCTGGACGCCAACGAGAACCCGTACGGCCCCTCGCCGCGCGCGCTCAATGCGCTGGCCGCACTGCGCGACGCCGTGCCCATCTACCCCGACCCGGAGAGCCGGGCGCTGCGGGCGGCGCTCGCGGAGTACGCCGGTGTGGGGCCAGAGCACATCCTCGCGGGCGCAGGCGCGGACGAACTGATCGACCTGATCATGCGGCTGGTCATCACGCCGGGTGATGCCATCGTCAACTGCCCGCCAACATTCGGCATGTACAGCTTCGACGGGGCGCTGAATGGCGCGCGCGTCGTCGAGGTTCCACGCCGGGCGGACTTCTCGCTTGATGTGGAGGCAGTCGAGCGGGCGGCGCTGGAGAGCGGTGCGAAGCTGCTCTTCCTGTGCTCGCCCAACAACCCGGATGGCTCGCTCATCCCGCCCGACGTGCTCGACCGGCTGCTGCACCTGCCGCTTATCGTCGTGCTCGATGAGGCATATATTGAGTTCGCCGGGGTCGAGTCGGCGGCGAGCCGCGTGCCCGCCACACCCAACCTCGTCGTGCTGCGGACGTTCAGCAAGTGGGCGGGGCTGGCCGGGCTGCGCGTGGGCTACGGTGTGTTCCCGCTGGCGCTGATGGCGCACCTGTGGAAGATCAAGCAGCCGTACAACGTGAACGTCGCCGCCGATGCCGCCGCCCGCGCCTCGCTGGCCGACCTGCCATACTTGCGCGCCAACGTCGAGCGCATCATCGCCGAGCGCGAGCGGCTGCTCGCCGCCCTGCGCAGCGTCACGTACCTGGAGCCCTACCCCAGCCGCGCCAACTTCGTGCTGTGCCGTGTCAGCGGCCTGAGCGCCGCCGCGCTGAAACAGCGCCTCGCGGCGGACTACGGCATCCTGATCCGCTACTTCGACAAGCCCGGCCTGCGCGACCACGTGCGCCTGTCCGTCGGCACGCCGCAGCAAACGGACCGACTGCTCGCCGCGCTCAGGGAGATCGAGGCGGGGGTGTAGAGGTACGGTTAAAGATCAGAACGGAGGACAGGGAACAACACACATGACCAACCGCCGCGCGACCATCACGCGCCAGACCAACGAGACGAACATCACGCTTACCCTCGACCTCGACGGCACGGGCCAGGCCGAGATCAGCACCGGCGTGGGCTTCTTCGACCACATGCTGCACCATGTCGCCGTGCACGGCCTGTTCGACCTGATCGTCAAGGCAGAGGGTGACCTTCACATTGACGCCCACCATACCATCGAGGATGTCGCCATCGTGCTGGGGCAGGCGCTCGACCAAGCGCTCGGCGAGCGGCGCGGCATCGTCCGCGTCGGCGAGGCGACCGTGCCGATGGACGAGGCGCTCGCGCAGGTCGTCGTAGACGTAAGCGGGCGGCCCTACGCCGTGTTCGGTGGTGAGTTCCGCGCGCCCATGCTGGGGCAGATGCCGTCCTCGCTCGTCGAGCACGTCTTTGAGTCCATCGCCATGAACGCCAAACTGAGCCTGCACGCGCGGGTCCTGTACGGGCGCGACGACCATCACAAGGCCGAGGCGCTGTTCAAGGCGCTGGGGCGCGCGCTCGACGCAGCCACCCGTCTCGACGAGCGGCGGGGCGGCGTGCCGAGCACCAAAGGCACCCTGACCGGGTGAGGGATCGTTATCCACAGATGACACAGATGGCACAGAGCAGGGAGGGGGTGTGACGGTATCAACGGGAGCCGCGAAGTTCATTCGCGGCGGCTTGTACTCACTCGCGACAATACAGCAACATTCATTCGCGGCGGCCCTCTGAACGTGAATATTGGCACGAATCCGTCCCAGATGCGCTATACTCTGGCAGGCAACCGCCAACCGAGGTTCGACATGTCCAACACACCCGAAAAACCCTTCCCCGTCTCGTACTGGGTGGAGCCCGGCAGGCTGCTCGCCGGGGAATACCCGCTTTACCTGCCCAACACCGATCAGGCCGACGGCTACGACCGGCCCACCGACAACCGCGAGCGGGTGCGCCGCCTGCTCGAAGCCGGGGTCACGCTCTTTATCGATCTAACCGAGGAGGGCGAGCAGCCGCCTTATATGCCGCTCGTCGAGGAAGAGGCCGCCCGGCTCGGCGTCAGGGTCGAGCATCACCGCTGGCCGCTCAGGGACTTCGCCAGGCCGCCGGAAGACACGCTCGTCGCTATCCTTGACGACCTCGACGCGGCGCTGCGGGCGGGGCATACCGTGTACGTCCACTGCAAGGCGGGCATCGGGCGGACCGGTATGGTGGTCGGCACGTACCTGGTGCGCCGGGGCCTGTCGGGCGCAGAGGCGCTGGCGCAGATCGCGCGCTGGCGCGAGGACGTGCCCGACGACCGCCCCTCGCCGCTGGTCGAGCGCCAGCGCGAGCTGGTGCGGCGCTGGTCGGAGGATGGGCGGAAATAACCTGCCGGGCGCGATAATCACATGCGCCTGCGGTATCATCTTGTTGCCAGCGCCTATGCCCGCCGGGAGACGCCAGGCGACGAGCGGTCGAACACGCTTCGCCCTTTCATCCTTTTGTGTCTCGTCGGCTGGCATGGCACGACCGTAAGCCTATCTGAGAACAGGAACAGCACCAAGCTTTATGAACGAGATTCTGCTTAACCGCCTGCGGGGCTGCGTCGTCGGGGCGGCCATCGGGGACGCGATGGGGATGCCGCTTGAGTTCGGCCCGCCCCCGCCGGAAGACGCCCTCGTGCGTGAGATGAAGCCGGGGCGGCTGCCCGCCGGGAGCATCACCGACGACACCGAGATGGCGCTCGCGCTCGCCGAGAGCCTGCTGGCGCACCGCCCGCTCGACCCGAACGACCTGGCCCGGCGCTTCGTGGACTGGGTCAAGGCAGATCCGCCCGACGTCGGTCTGCACACGAACCGGGTGCTGCGCCGCATCGACGCGGGCGCATCGTGGGAGGAGGCGGTCGAGGCGGTGATGAAGCAGAACCCGGACTCGGCGGGCAACGGCTCGCTGATGCGCGCCTGGCCGGTTGCCGTGGCCTACTGGGACGACATGGACAACCTGCTTGTCGATAGCTGGCGGCAGAGCCGGGTGACACACCCCCACCCGGACACGCTCGCCGCGAGCGCCTTTCTGAACGTGACGCTCTACCACCTCTTTCGCGGCTCGGAGCCCAGCATGGCGCTGATCCTCGCCTCGACGCTGGTCAGGATGGACGACGGGCTGTGGAAGGTGATCGAGAACGCGCCCTACCACGAGCGCAGCCAGCTTCAGAACAGCGGCTGGGTGCGTGACACGCTCCAGAGCGCCGTGTGGGGCCTCATCACGACCGACTCGTTTGAGGAGGCGGTTGTGCAGGTCGTCAACCTCGGCAACGACGCGGACACCGCCGGGGCGGTGGTCGGCGCGCTGGCAGGGGCGTACTACGGTCTTGACGCTATCCCTGAGCGCTGGAAGGCGCAGCTTCACGGTGAATGGCCGCTCGGCTCCGGCCAGATCTGGATGGTGGAGAATTTCATCGACCTGGCCGACCGTCTGGCTACCGATGGCCGTGCCGGGGCGGAGTAGTGCTCTCGCCCCACGCCGGCCCCGACCCAACCTTTGACGCGAGACAGAAATCATCAGGAGACCAACCACCATGCTTGAAAAGGCCCGCGCCCTGCAGGAACAGCTCACTGCCTGGCGTCGTGACTTCCACCAGCACCCGGAACTCGGGTTTCAGGAGGTGCGTACGGCGGGCATCGTCGCCGCCGAACTGAGCAAGCTCGGCCTGCCCGTCCAGACGAACGTGGGCAAGACCGGCGTCGTCGCCACGCTTGGCGAAGGCTCTCCCGTTGTCGGCATCCGCGCCGACATGGACGCCCTGCCAATTCAGGAAGCCAACGACGTGAGCTACGCCTCGCAGACGCCGAACGTCATGCACGCCTGCGGGCACGACGCCCATACCGCCATCCTGCTCGGCGTCGCCCACCTGCTCGCCGGGCTGGACGACCGCCCGCCGGGGCAGATCCGCTTCCTCTTCCAGCCCTGCGAGGAGATGCAGGACGAGGAGGGCAAGTCCGGCGCGATGCGCATGATCGAGGAAGGCGCGCTTGAGGGCGTGGACGCGGTGATCGCGCTGCACGTCGCCAGCGACTACGAGCCGGGCGTGGTCTACGTGAAGGACGGCTACAGCATGGCCGCCGTGGACGAGTTCTACGCGACGATCAAGGGCGAGGGCTGCCACGGGGCGTACCCCCAGCGCGGCGTCGACCCGATCTACATCCTTGCTCAGGTGCTCAACGCCGTGCACGGCATTCGCTCCCGCCGCATCGACCCGATACGCCCTGCCGTGATCTCGATTGGCTCGGTCCATGCCGGGCACACAACCAACGTCATCCCCGCCGAGGTGCAGCTTCAGGGCACGATCCGCAGCTACGACGAGGAGACGCGCCGCAAGCTGTGGGAGGAGCTTGAGTGCGCCTTCGGGGTGGCGCGGGCACTGGGCGGCGATTACACGCTCAACATCGTCGAGGGCTACCCGGCGCTGTACAACTCGGCAGAGGTGGCCGCCGTTATCCGTGAGGTGGCGACCGATCTGCTCGGCGCGGACGCGCTCGGCAAGGCGGAGGCGGTGATGGGCGCGGAGGACTTCGCTTTTATGGCGCGGCAAGCGCCCGGTGCGATGTTCCACCTGGGCGCGAAGTACGACGAGCGCTCCCGCCCGCACCACAGCCCGCAGTTCAACATCAACGAGTCGGTGATGCCCATCGGCGTAGCGCTCCTCGCCGAAACCGCCCTGCGCCTGCTACAGCGGCTAGGATAGCGGCGTCACGGTTATTGGAATGACGCAGTTGGATGGGAGATTTTGAGTCCACAGATGACGCAGATGAGGGGAAAGATGATCCACCAATGACACGAATGACACTAATAATTTTCATTCGTGTTATTCGTGACATTCGTAGACTAACCTTTTAATCCGGCCATCTGTGGGCTCACCCTACCTACGCACAACGACATACGGAACTTCTATCGGGTCAACCACGTATGATCGCCATTATTGATTACGGCGCAGGCAACCTGCGAAGTGTGGCCAACGCCTTCCGGCGGCTGGGCGCAGACGTGCAGACCGTCAGCGATCCGGCGGCGCTGGCCCACGCCGAGAAGATCGTACTGCCCGGCGTCGGCGCGTTCGGCGCGGGGATGGCGCGGTTGCGTGAGGCGGGCTTCGTCGAGCCGCTGCGCGAGGCGGCCCGCGCCGGTACGCCGCTGCTCGGCATCTGCCTGGGGCTGCATTATCTCTTCGAGTCGAGCGACGAGATGGGGCGGCACGAAGGGCTTGGCCTGCTGCCGGGCCACGTGACCCGCTTCCCTTCCGGCGCGCTGAAAGTGCCGCACGTCGGCTGGAACGCCCTGCACCGCCAGCAGGAGCACCCGCTTCTGGCAGGTATCCCTGACGGTGCGTATGCTTACTTTGTACACTCTTATTATGTGCAGCCCGCCGACCCGGCAATGGCGCTCGCCACCACGGAGTACGGCATTCGCTTTGCGTCTGTCGTCGGCCAGGGCACTATTTTTGGCATCCAACCCCACCCCGAGAAGAGCCAATCGGTGGGCTTGCGAGTACTGAAGAACTTTATTGATATGGAATAGGTGGAGACAGCAACTGATGATTGTATACCCGGCAATTGACATTCACGGCGGGAAGGTCGTGCGCTTGAGACAGGGCGACCCCAACCGCCGCATCACGTACAGCGACGACCCGATCGAGGTGGCGCACCGCTGGAAGGACGCAGGGGCCGAGTGGATTCACGTGGTCAACCTCGATGGGTCGTTCGACGACGCCGACTTTAACCTTGATACCCTGCGCGAGTTGGCTCGCATCGGGCCGAAGATCCAGTTCGGCGGCGGCCTGCGCGACGTAGACGAGATCCGCGAGGTGCTCGACGCGGGCGCGTCGCGCGTGGTGCTCGGCACGCTGGTTGTCCGCCTGCCGTACATCGCGGAGGACGCTCTCAATGCCGTCGGGCCGGAGGCGATTGTCGTCGCGCTTGACGCCAAGCAGGGGCAGGTCATGATCCATGGCTGGCAGCAGCAGTCGGGCTGGTCGCCGGTAGAGCTGGGCCAGCGCTTCGCCAACATGGGCGTGAGGTACGCGCTCTACACCGACGTCACGCGGGACGGCGAGCTGCGCGGCGTGAACGTCGAGACGACGGCCCAGCTTGCCCGCGAGACCGGGCTGGACGTCATCGCCTCCGGCGGCGTGGCGACCCTGCAGGATGTGGAGGCGCTGCGGGTGGCGGGCGAATCGCTGGAGAAAGGCTCGATCGCCGGCGTGGTGATTGGCCGCGCGCTGTACAGCGGCGCGGTGGACCTCACCGAGGCGATCCAGGTGGCAGCAGGCCCGCAGCCCGTCGAGGAGTAAGGCGGTGCTCGCCAAGCGCATCATCCCCTGCCTCGATGTACACGGCGGGCGCGTCGTCAAGGGCGTGAATTTCGTCAACCTTGTCGATGCAGGCGACCCGGTCGAGCACGCGCAGGTATATGACGCCGAGGGCGCGGACGAGCTGATCCTGCTCGACATCAGCGCCACGCACGAGGGGCGCGACACCATGCTCGACGTGGTCCGGCACGTCGCCGACGCGATCTTCATCCCGTTCGGCGTCGGCGGCGGGCTGCGCACCGTCGAGGACATCCGTGATACGCTGCTCGCCGGAGCGGACAAGACCGCGATCAACAGCGCCGCCGTGCGCACCCCCGACCTGATCACCGAGGGCGCGAAACGCTTCGGAAGCCAGTGCATCGTCGTCGGCATTGACGCACGCTGGAACGGCGTGTTCTACGAGGTGATGGTGAGCGGCGGGCGCATCCCGACCGGGCTGGACGCCATCGAGTGGGCGCGGGAAGTCGAGGACCGGGGCGCGGGTGAGATCCTGCTCACCAGCATGGACCGCGACGGCACGCGGGCCGGGTATGACGTCGAGCTGACCCGCCGCATCGCCGACGCCGTTTCTATCCCGGTGATCGCCTCCGGCGGCGCGGGCGAGAAGCGTCACTTCCTCGACGTGCTGACGACCGGCGGCGCAGATGCGGCGCTTGCCGCCAGCCTGTTCCACTTCCGCGAGTTGAGCGTGCGCGAGGTCAAGGCCTACCTCGCCGAGAACGGTGTGGCGGTGCGCCCGGTGGAGGGTGTCCCTATTGATTGACCGGGTGCGCTGGAACGAGCAGGGGCTTGTGCCCGCCATCGTGCAGGACGACGCCACCGGGCAGGTGCTGATGCTGGCCCTGTCTCTTATACACATCT
>DGDY01000101.1:0-6037 GCA_002385675.1 Anaerolineales bacterium UBA3940
TTCTCCAGCGCGGAGGTGGCCTGCTGCACGAACAGTTCGATGGGGCGCAGGCTGTCGAGCGTCGGGCGCACGCCGTCGGCAGGGTCGCGCAGGTTGATCACACCGATGATCTCGGTGCCGGCGTACATCGGCAGGTAGAACTGGTCGTCGGGGTGCCAGCGCCCCGGCTCGACCTCGACCGTGCTGCTGCCGGGCAGGTGCTTGCGCACCCAGGGATGGTCGTGGCGCAGGTAGTAGCCCGAGCCCATTGCCAGCGCGGCGAACTCGGGGTCGTCGAAGCGGTGCGCCCAGATCGTGCCGGGGAGCAGGCTGGCGGGCAGCGCCGCTTCTTCGTCCTCTGTGTAGCCTGCCGTCACCATCTCGGCGGTGTTGCCCTGTTTGTCAAGCAGCATCACCGCGACCTTGCCCCAGCCGATGGAGCGCATGCCGCGCGCGATGATGAGAAGCCGGTCTCGCAGGGAGCGGGCCTGCTGCAGGGCGGTGGTAATCAGGTGAAGCTGCTGGAGACGGTCGCGGTCGGCGGCAGCGGCGGCGGCCTCATCCTGAATGGTCTTGTACAGCCGCGCGTTCTCCACCTCGACGGCAGCCTGGCTGGCAAGCAGCGCGAACAGGTCGCCGTCCTCCTCGTCGAAGGCTGCGCCGGGCATGGTGCTGGCGAGCAGCATCACCCCGCTGCTGTCAAGCGGCAGCGGCAGCGCGATGAACGTGCTCGCACCGAGGGCGCTGGCAAGCCGGGCGGGTCCGCTGCCTGCCTTGCCGCCCGGTGTGTAGATCACCGGCTGCTGCTGCTCCAGCACAGCGTCAAGCGGCTCGCGCTCGGCGAGCAGGGTGGCGCTGTCGAAACCGGCGGGCAGGTCGCCCGCGGCGGCGGCCAGCCGCAGCCCGCCCTCGACGCTGTCGTCCGCCAGCATGATCAGGCACTGGTCGACGTCCATCTCGGCGACGACCGAGTCCGCAATGCTGCGGAGCACCTCGTCGGGGTGGCGGGTGCTGTCCACGCTCTCCATGACGCGGTGCAGGGCGAGCAGGCGGGCGGCGCGGGTGTTGAGAAGCTCGTTGGCCTGGGAGAGCTCGACATCCTTGCGGATCATCTCCTGCGACATCTTGTCGAGCTCGGCGTAGCTTAGCTCAAGGTCTTTCAGGCTCTTGGCGAGTTGTTCGGCGCGGCGAACCTGCTCCTCATGGCGGGTGGCGTTCGTCACGGCGCTGGTGGCCTGCGAGGCCAGCGCCTGCACAAACTCGGCGGCGCTGTCGCCCAGCGCGCGTGGCCGGTCCCCGTACAGGCTGATCACACCGACTACCCGATCCTCGAAGCGGATCGGCACGAGCAGCGCGGAACGCGCCCCGGCAACCGGCGGGGCGAACTGGCTCTGGCGGTCAAAATCGGGGATGACGAGCGTCTCACCGCTCTGGGCGCAGGCCTGCTCCAGCAGCCGCCCCGACGCGCCGAACTCCGCGCCGAAGCTCATCTCCGGCTCGAACATCGCCAGGCGGCACCAGCGCGCGCCGTCGGCCAGCTTTGCCTCGGCGGCGATAGCCTCAAGCACCTGCTCAAGCTCCAGCGTGGCGTTCAGCGTGTGGCTCACGCGGGAGACGGCGCGCAACTCGGCGGCGCGCTGGCGCATCGTAGCGTCGGTGTCCTGGTAGAGACGGGCGTTGTCCACAAGCGCGGCGGCCTGCCCGGCGAAAATCCTGACCAGCCGCTCGTCGCCCTCATCGAACTCGGTGCCGTCCAGCTTGTTCGACACCTGCAGCATGCCGAAGCGGCGACCGCCCGCGCTCAGCGGGGCGAGCAGCACGGTGCGCAGGCCGGCGCTGCGGGCGAGGTCGCGCAGGCCCATCAGGTCGATGGTTTCGTCGGCAAAGACGCTGTTCGAGAGGTACAGGTCGCGCTCGCGCCAGACTTCGCGGGCCAGCCCGCGCCTCACCTGGATGCTGTACCCGGCGGCAAGCTCGTCGCTCATGCCGTAGAAGGGCACCCGCGCGACCAGCCGCTCGCTGTCCGGGTCGTGCAGCAGGATGCCGCACACGCCCACGCCGAGCAGTTCGGCGATGCGGCGGGTGAGCTGCGCGTAAAGCTCCTCCGGCTGCGTGAAGGCGCTCATCGCCTGCACGATCTGCTGGAGGCCCTGAAGCTCGGCGACGCGGCTCTGCTCCTGCTCGTACAGCCGCGCGCTCTCGACGACAATCGCCGCCTGGCCCGCGTATGTTTGCAGCAGGCGGATGTCCTCCATTGTGAACGGCGTGCCGTCGATCTTGTTCGCCACCTGCAGCACGCCGCTGCGCTCCTCGCCGACGGTCATCACGGCCATCGCCACCGTGCGCGTGCCGGACATCTCGACGATCTCGCCGAGCGCCAGCTCCTGCACGATTGAGTCGGAGAGCACGTCGTTGCTGAACCAGTACGACACGTCCTCCCACATGCTGCGGGCCGGGCTGCCCCGGTCGAGCGGGATGACGTAGCGGGCGGCAATCGGGTCGAGCATCCCGTGGAAGGGGCGCTTCGCGACAAGCCGCTGCTGCTCGCGGTCGTAGAGCAGCACGCCCGCTATCTCGGTGCCCATCAACTCGGCGATGCGCTGCCCAAGCTGCGCGAACAGCCGCTCCGGGTCCTGCAGCACGCGGATCGACGCGGCAATGTGCTGAAGCCCTGCCAGTT
This sequence comes from Anaerolineales bacterium UBA3940, assembly GCA_002385675.1. Classification (GTDB taxonomy): domain Bacteria; phylum Chloroflexota; class Anaerolineae; order Aggregatilineales; family UBA3940; genus UBA3940. Next base: position 2,660 of record DGDY01000101.1, read on the forward strand.
CCGCCACGCGCCCGGCCTGCTCAGCGTAGGCGCGGGCGTTGTCGATGGCAAGCGCGGCCTGCTCGGCGACCATCACGAGCAGCGCCTGATCTTCCTCGTCGAAGGCCTCGGCGACGTGCGCGGTGACCTCCAGCGCGCCGAGGAAGCGGTTGTTCACGGTGAGCGGCACGGCCAGGTAGCTGCCGACGCGCGGGTCGGAGAGCGGACCGGTGCGGGCCAGGTGGTCGGAGCGGCGGATGTCCCTGATCAGCAGGGGCTGGCGTTTGCGGGCCACCCAGCCGGGGAAGCCCTGGTCGCGCCGGTAGGTGGGGGCTTCCTCCGGCGGGATCGACTCGTAGCCTGCCGCGTCAATGCGCCCGACCGCTCGCAGCGCCTCACGTTCGGTGTCCCACAGATAGACCTGCGCTGCGTCGAAGTCAAGCAGGCGAGCCGTGCCCTCCAGCACGGCCTGAATGGTCGGCTCGTACTCCAGCGAGGCATTGATCGACCGCGCCACCTCGCTGATGATCTGCATGGCACGGCCCGAGCCCCGGTCGGCCCGGTCGAGGGTGGGCAGGGGCGGCTTCTCCCGCAGGACGACGACGAACGTCACGTCGTCGCCGTCGGCGACCCGGTGAGAGGTGGCCTCGACCTCACGGCCCGCAATCGACAGACTGGCCTTGCCCTCGGCGGCGAACAGCTCCAAAAAGGCATCGGCGCGCTCCACCCGCTGTGCCAGCAGGCTCAAATCGGGCTCGCTGCTGCCGAGGCCAAACCACTCACGCGCGTGGTCGTTGACGAACGTCACCTGCCCGCCGAGGCGCGCGGCGACGACCGCGTCGTTGACGGCGGCGAGGTTCACGGGGATCGCCGGGTCATCGCTGCCGAGAAGCTCCTGCCGCCGTCGCCCGGCCATGTATGCGGTGAGCAGCACCCCGGCGATGGCCAGCACGCCCGCTAAGGCCAGAAATACGCCGATGATGATGAGGATATTCATAAAGCCCTGCCGATCCCGATCACGCCTGGCTGCAGATGAGCGGCCAGGATGGTTAAGAAGGAGACTGCCTGGCCTGCGCCCGGCGCCGGGCCTCAGCCGCAGCCTCGGTAATCTCGCGGATATCTGAGAACGTGCGCTCGGAGGTCACCATGCCGATTGCCGCCGTCATGAGCGGCACAAGGCGCGTCTTGCCTCCCTCAACATCGAGCTTGAAGCCACCCTGCTCGCGGTCAGTGTAGGCGTAGAAGGCCTGCACCTCCTCGTTGAAGCGTTTGGCGAACGTCTCGCGGATGGCGGGGGCGCTCGCCAGACGGGTGATCAGCACGAAGTTGTCGCCGCCGGCATGGCCGATGAAGTCGTCAGGCTCGCCCTTCTGGTCCACGATCTCGCCGAGCATCATCGCCGTGAAGCGCAGCACCTCATCCCCCGCGACGAAGCCGTACTTGTCTCTGAACGGCTCGAAATGGTTGATGCGGATGTCCATGTAGGCCCACTCGTCACGGCGGAGCAGCTCGCGCAGCGCGTCCTCGATGAGCCGCCCGCTCGGCAGCCCGGAGCGCGGGTCGGTCAGGCCCATGCGCTCAGAGGCGCGGATCGCGTTGGCGATACGCAGGCGCAGTTCCTCGATGTCGAACGGCTTGGTGATGTAGTCGTCTGCGCCAAGCTCCAGCCCGGCGATGCGGTCGCTGCGCTCGTCCTTCTCCGTCAGGAAGATGATCGGGATGTGGCGCGTGCGGGAATTGGTGCGCAGCGTTTTGCAGACGGTGTAGCCGTCGATGTCGGGCAGGTTGATGTCGAGCACGATGAGCTGCGGAAGCTGCTGCTGCGTGTGCTTCAGCGCCGCCGCCCCGCGATTGGCGATCTGAATATCATAGCCCTGCCCGGTGAAGTAGATCCGGAGCATGTTGGCGATGTCTTGATCATCCTCGACGACCAGGAGCCTGCCTTTGGACATCCTCTCCAGCCTTCCTGTTTGGAGTCTGCTAAATCTCCCTACGCCGGGCCAAACGCCCGCGCCGAGCGGCGGGACCGCAGCGCCAGGTCCTGCACGCGGGCGATGTGCTCCGCCGTGACCTCGCGCTCGAAGCTGCGCAGCCCGCTCAGCCGGAAGCCGTGCCGCGTCGCAATCGCGTTGATCTCGCGCACCCGCTCGATCTCAATGCGGCGGCCCAGCGTGTAATCCTCGTAGCGGCCCTCAAGCGCCAGCGCCATCGTTTCGGCCATGCAGGCATAGGCCCGCCCCGGCGGGAAGCCGAAATCGAAGTGGAAGTCCACCGGGCCGGGGACCTCGACCATGCCGCCCTCGACGACAAGCACGTCGCTGCGCTCGGCGGCCACGCGGCGGGACACGTCACGCGGGCGGGCCACGTCGAGCACGACCGCGCCCGGCTTGAGCAGTTCCGGCTCGATAATCGCACCGATGCTGCTCGTCACCGTCATGATCAGGTCCGCCTCGGCGATGTCGCGCAGATCGGTGCTGGTGCGGACCTCCGCGCCCGTGCCCTCGCAGCGCTCGCGTACGGCGTTGAGCGCCGCCTCGCGCCGCCCGATCAGCGTTAGCTGCCCGACCTCACCTGCCAGCAGTTCGGCGCACGTCGAGCCAATCGCGCCTGTCGCGCCGACGATGGCAAGCCGCGCCTGCCGCGCCTCGATGCCCATCAGCCGCCCCGCCTCGATGATGGCCTGCGCGGCGATGGCGACGGTGTAGGCGTCGCCGGTCGTCACGGGGATGTCGAGTCGCTCGGCGATGGTCACACCCGCATCCCCCACGACGGACGTGAACGCGCCCAGCCCGAGGATCTTCGCGCCGAGCTTTTCGGCCATGCGCCCGGCCTGCACGATCTTACGGTACACCTGCTCCTCGGGGATCTCCAGCATGCGCTGCGGCGTGTAGGGCGCGGCGACGAACCAGCCACGCGCCTCGCGCCGTGTGTACACTGAGCGCACCCCGGTGATCTCCGAGATGTAGACCGGCGGCCAGTAGCCGCTCAGGAAGTGGATCACCGGCTCCGGCAGTAGCCGACCCAGCAGCGGGTACTTGCGCTCGACGTCGGCCTTCGGGTCGATCGGGTGGATGATGAAAGCGAAAGTATCGTCTACCATAGCGCCTCCCCCGGCGCGGTGTCGCGTGCGCGGAAGCGAGTCGCATGGCGCGATACGCGAATCAATATTAAACGCATCGTTAAAACTATTCGGGCAACAGGTACAAGACGTTCGAGGTTATTGTAGGGGAATTCGGGGTGTCGAGCGAATGGGGAATCTACGTATCTATGGGCCTGAGGTACTACGGGGGCACAACCCCACACGGACGGTGGGGTGTGTCTGGTTTCGCACCGCCGTTTTTTTGAGCCGCCGCGAATAAACTTCGCGGCTCCCGTGTGTCTATACCGAGGGTAGGGGCA
>DGDY01000101.1:6257-6647 GCA_002385675.1 Anaerolineales bacterium UBA3940
GGCAGGTCTCAGCCCTGCCCCTACGTATACAGAGCCGTCATTTCAGGTCCGTGTATACAGAACGCCGCGAATAAACGTCACGCTCCTATTATGAGCGATCAGGGGCCGACAGCCGCGATGTTCAATCGCGGAGGAGGCCCCCTTTTTGCACCACACTCCACCCCATACGAATTGTAGGGGTGTGTTTGATTTCGCACTGCCGCGACTAAACGTCGCGGCTCCCGTGTGTCTACACGGGGTAGGGGCAGGTCTCAGACCTGCCCCTACATATACAGAGCCGTCATTTCAGGTTCGTGTATACAGAACGCTGCGAATAAACTTCGCGGCTCCCGTGTGTCTACATCGAGGGTAGGGGCGGGTCTCAGACCCGCCCCTACATATACAGAGCCG
>DGDY01000292.1 GCA_002385675.1 Anaerolineales bacterium UBA3940
GCCCGGCTCGCGCCCCGGCTCACCATCGCCCCCGAGCAGCTCCAGCCCCCGGCCCGGTCTGCCGGGCAGCAGCTCGTCCTCGCGTCCCGGCAGCAGCTTGCCGGGCAGCACCGGCAGGCCCCTGGGCGGAAGCTCGCCTTCACGCCCCGGCAGCAGCGGGGCACCTCCACGACCGAGCAGCGGCCTGCCCGGCTCGCGCCCCGGCTCACCGTCGCCCACAAGCAGCCCCACCTCCCGGCCCGGTCTGCCGGGCAGCAGTTCGACCTCCAGCACCGGCTTGCCGGGCGGTATCGGCAGCGGGTCGTCGGGCGGAAGCTCGCCCTCGCGCCCCGGTAGCGGGCCAACTACCCGCACGGGTGGCCCACCGCCGCAGCAGAGGCCAACATCCCCACCACGACCGGGTGGGAGTGCGACATCGGCGGGCGCGGGCGCAGTCTCCACAAGCCGTAGCACCACGCGCAGCACCACGACAAAGAGGAGCGGGCAGCGCCAGGCAGGCGATTTCTTCCTGTCACGCGAGGCACGGCTGGACATCGCCGGCGTCGCGATGATCATCTTCGCGCTGATCTCGTTCCTGAGCTTCATCTCCGAGCAGCCGGGCGTGATCACGCGCGCGCTGCTGCGCGGCCTGTACCAGGTCTTCGGCTGGGGCGCGTTTATCGTCGTGTTTGCCATCGCCGCCGCCGGTATCTACCTGATCTGGCGGCACTTCGGCAACCGGCCCGTCATTGAGCCAATACGATTGGCCGGCGCGCTCATCAGCTTTGTCGCCCTGCTAACGCTGATGCACGCGGGCGTCGTCGCCGCCGAGCCTATCGGCCAGGTGTGGGTCAACCCGGCGCTGGCTGACCCGAACGCGCCGGACTATGTGCCCGGACGGGTCTGGGAAGAAGCCATCGCCTGCCCGGTGCGCCCGCAGGAGCTGGTCGATCAGGGCTGGGTTGTGCAGACGGGCTTCCTGAACAGCTATGACATCGCTCGCTGCGGGCACGGCGGTGGCTACATCGGCGCGTTCATCCAGGTAACGCTGGCGCGGTATATCGGCGGCGCGGCGGTCTTCCTGATCGGGCTCGTGGTGCTGTTCGCGGGCGTGCTGATGATGACGCGCAAGACGCTCAAGGACGTGCTCGACTACATCATGGTTGGCTACAGCCGTGTCAACGAGCGGGTGCAGGAGCGGCGGGCCGAGCGCGCGCTGCGACAGGCCGAGTTGATGGAGGAGGAAGAGGCGTACGAGGAAGAGGAGCCTGCGCCTGCGCCCTCACGCGCCAGGCTGCCCGGCGAGTCCGCGTGTCCTGCTCCCACACCCGCGCCTGCAGGCCGCCCCTCCATCGTGACCGGGCTTGGCCCGGGCGGTACGCGAACGTCCTCCGACGAGGAAGCGGCTACCGCTGCGCCCAGGCCATCCACGGCAGCTGCACCTGAACGCCCGGGGGCGCCACCTGTCGCCAGGCCAGCCCCGCCCGTTCCGCGGCCTACTCCAGCCGCCGCAGCAGCAACGGAGCGCGAGGAGCCGGATGAGGCAGAGGAAGTGGATGCGGCTGCCGCCGCTCCAAGCCCGCCTCGCGCGCCCTTGCCCCGTCCAGCAGCGAGCACCTCGCAGCCGCCGCTGGCACGACCCGGCGCAGACGTTCCCGGCGTGAGGCAGACACCGCAGAAGCGCACGCTGCCCACAGCCGCAGGGTCGCCGGGTGGACCAGCCGCCCCGGCTGGGCGCCCGCCTCAGCGTGAGCCTGGCCCGTCCACAGAGGGCGAGCGCACCTTCGTACAGCGACCGGGCACTGAAGCGCCCGGCAGGCCCGCAGCCATGGCTGCTCCGGGTCCGCCCCGTCCTGCCGCAAGCCCGGAGCGCGAGCAGCCCCGGCAGGATGAGGGACGTCCTGCCCCGCCACGGCCCGGTGCGCCTGCCCCGCCGGAGCGCAGGCCGCCCGCGTGGGCTGGCCCCGGTCGGCAGGACGCCCTGACGAAGCCCACCGGCAACAGGCCGGAGCCTGACAGCGACAGGGACGAGCAGAGCGCGTCGCGCCCGGCAGCATCCGCTCCGGCATCTCCGGCATCGGAAGCCGGGCCACTCCGACCGGGTGCGAACCGGCCCGCAGCGCCGCCGCGTCCCGGCGCACCGGCTGCCCCCGGCACGCCCGGTCTCCGCACAGTGGTCGGCGGGACGAGCCGGCCTGCGCCCAAACCGGCCAGCCCGACCCGCCCGCCTGAGCGCCCGGCGGCGGACGACGAGGACGAGGACGTGCTGTTTGACGACCTCAGCCCGGCGGATGAGCTTGAAAACGCCATCGAGATCGATGAGGATGAGGAGAGCCGCCCGAGCACGAGCGCCGGGCCGGGGCTGCGCGCCAGCCCGCCCCCGGTCCCACGCCCCGGCACGGGCCCCGGTCTGACACGCCCTGGATCACCGTCAGGCGGCGTTCAGCGCCCGGGTGGAGACAACAGCCCAAAAGTTAACCCCGGTAGCTCGGAGAAGTCAGGCAATCCGGGTAATCCGGGGAATCCAGTTCGTACAGCTAACCCGGGGCCTGCGCGCCCCACGGCAGGTGATGACAGCACTGGACGGCCTGACGCAGTGCTGACGGCGGCGGCAAAGCCGGAGAAGGTCGGCGGCGGCTCCTCCAAGCCCCGCCCCGTCTGGAAGCTGCCGCCGGTTGACCAGATGCTCGAAACCAAGTCGAAGCAGTCCATCACCGATGAGGAACTGCGCCAGCGCGCGGAGATCATCGAAACGACGCTCTCCAGCTTTGGCGCGCCCGCGCGCGTCGTCGAGGTGAATCACGGCCCGGTCATCACGCAGTATGGCGTCGAACCCGACTATGTGGACGGGCGGGCCGGTAAGCGCATCAAGGTAAAGGTCAGCAAGATCAGCTCGCTGGCCGACGATCTTGCGCTGGCGCTCTCTGCGCCGACCATCCGTATCGAGGCCCCTGTGCCCGGCAAGGGCTACATCGGCATCGAAGTGCCGAACCTGCAGCCGAGCATCGTCGGGCTGAAAGACGTGATGGATACGCCGGAGTTCCGCAACATGAAGTCGCCGCTCAGGATGGCGCTGGGGCAGGATGTCTCCGGCAAGCCGGTCGTGGCCGACCTCACGTCGATGCCGCACCTGCTCATTGCAGGCACGACGGGCTCGGGTAAGTCCGTCTGCGTGAACGGCATCATCGCGACGTTCCTGATGACGTGCACGCCCGACCAGCTCAAGATGATCATGGTCGACCCGAAGCGCGTCGAACTGACCAACTACAACGGCATCCCGCACCTGCTCTCGCCCGTCGTGACGGAGCTTGAGCGCATCGTCGGCGTGCTGAAGTGGGTCCAGCGCGAGATGGACGACCGCTACCGCAAGTTCGCCATGCAGGGCGCGCGCAACATCACCGACTACAACACGCGCGTCGAGCAGGGCAAGATCAAGGACGAGGATCCGCTGCCCTACATCGTCGTGATTGTGGACGAGCTTGCCGACCTCATGATGCTCGCGCCCGACGAAACGGAGCGCGTCATCACGCGGCTGGCACAGATGGCCCGTGCGACGGGCATCCACATCATCCTGAGCACGCAGCGCCCCAGCGTGGACGTTGTGACCGGGCTGATCAAGGCCAACTTCCCGGCGCGGATCGCCTTCGCCGTGGCCTCCGGCACCGACTCGCGCGTTATCCTCGACACACCGGGCGCGGAGAAACTGCTCGGGCGTGGCGACATGCTCTTCCAGCCGCCGGATACGCCCATGCCGATCCGCATGCAGGGCACGTACGTGTCCGATGAGGAGATCCAGCGCATCACGGACTTCTGGCGCGAGCAGGCGGAGAAGATGCCCGGCGGCGCGTCCTCGACGGGCACAGCGACCGGCACGGCGGTGCAGAAGGTGCTGTTCTCCAGCGACGAGGACAAGGATGACGAGGTAGACGAACTGTTCGACGAGGCGGTTGCGCTGGTGCGCGAGAAGGGCAAGGCGTCGATCTCGATGCTGCAACGCCATCTGCGCATCGGCTACACCCGCGCCGCCCGGCTCATCGAGGCGATGGAGGAGATGGACATCGTCAGCGAGCACGAGGGCGGTAGCCGCCAGCGCAACGTGCTGGAGAACGGTGACGAGGACGAGTAGCCCGTTCGTGGCTGTATCTTAGGTCAACAACGACAGTAGGGGCCGGTCTGAGACCGGCCCTACTATTTCCCGTTTCTCCCGTGCAGTTGGCACAGCCAACTGCACGTTTATTATGATATCGTGTCACCTGATCGCACCCTTATAGGGGGCGATGGTCGGTCGCGGAGCGACCACTGGCAGAGGGGTAACCGCCCCTACCATGCCGCATGCTCAAAAATGCCTCTACTCGTCGCCGTAGCCGTAGCTTGAATAATCGTCCTGATAGCCGCCATACCCGCCCGGCGAACGCGGCGGCGCAGTGCGCTCGCCGAGATAGGCCGGTGCCAGGATCGCGTAGATGCGGCTCATGCGCTTGTCGCGCATGCGCGTCACCAGCCGGGGGTCGAGTTCATCCAACTTGTGCGAGGTCGTCATGACGGTGGGCAACTGCGCGTTGTAGCGGTAGTTGAAAAGCTGGTAGAGCTTCTCACGCGCCCAGGGTGTCGCGGACTCCGTGCCGATGTCGTCCAGCACGAGCAATTGGGCCGACTTGATCTCCGAGAAGCGCTTGTCATAGGAGGTGTGACTGTTCGGCGCGAAGGCCGCCCGCAGGTGGTCGAGCAGGTCGGGCACGGTAATGAACAGCGCCTCGCCGCCCTCGTTCACGAACGAATTGGCAATCGCTGCGGCGAGGTGCGTCTTGCCGCAGCCGTAATCGCCGAGGAAGACCAGCCAGCCCTGGGGATGCTCGGCGTACTGCAGCGCCAGCTCATACGCACGCTGGAGGTTGGCTTGCTGCTCGCGTGGCAGGTCATAGCGCAGGTCGAAGTTGTCGAACGTCATGTGCGTGTACAGGCTCAGGCTGTTGAAGTCGCTCATCTCCGCCGACACCCCGCCCCGGCGATAGTCCGGCGCGAGGATGGGATACGTCTCGGCGATGTCCGGGTCGGACAGGCGCGAGCGCACGCGCAGTTCAAGCTCCTCAAGGCTGTAGTTGGTGGTGATGACGGTCGGCAGCTTGGCGTTGTAGCGGTAGTTCAGAAGCTGGTAGAGCTTCTCGGTGGCCCAGGGCGTCGGGCTTTCAATGCCGAGGTCGTCGAGTACGAGGAGGGGCACGTCGCGCACCTCCTCGAACCGCTCGTTATAGCCCTCGTCCTCCTCGGAGCCAAAGCCCGTCCGCAGGTGGTCGAGCAGGTCCGGCGCGGTTACGAACAGCACCTTATCGCCCCGCTCCAGCCGCTCGTTTGCGATGGCCGCGGCGAGGTGCGTCTTGCCGCAGCCGTAGCCGCCGGTGAAGATGAGCAGGCCCTCCGGGTTCTCGGCGAACTCCAGCGCGCGCTGGTACGCGCCACGCAGGTTGTCACGGTGCTTCTGCGGGAGCGTCATGCCGAGCCCTTCCGGGCGGAAGGTGTCAAACGTCTTATCCGCCAGGTGCGCGAGCCCGCCGAGGCGGCGCAGGTACTCGATCCGCTCCCGGCGGACCTTCGCCTCGCGGCACTCGCAGTTAAAGACCTTCCCAAAGTACTCGTGGTCGTCGGGTACGTCGTAGCGAACGTAGCCGAGCCCGCCGCAAATGGGGCAGTCCGGGTCACCGTTTCCGTAGTGCTTGTCTGAGTAGCTCATCTCTAATACTCGATGTCGTCGCTATACGGACCGCTGATGAAGCGCCGGGGGTCGTTCTGCTGCATCTCGCCCCGGCCCTCCGCCTGCCAGCGCTTGAGGATGCCCTCGACGTATGACAGCTTGCGTGCGTTGCGCTCCACCGCAATGCGGATGGCCTCCTCGATCCACTCGCGGGAGTAGGTCTGCTCCAGGTCATGCAGGCTGTCGGCGATGAGTGGGGTCAGCGGGCCGATATTCTGCTCATAGAGGGTGTAGATGTTAGGCCGCTCGACAACGACATCCACCGGCGTGGTCCGGTCGAGGCGCGGCGTCCACTCGCCCTTCTCAATGCCCTCGACCGCCGCCTGCCCGCGCGGCGTGTTGATAAAGTACAGGTCCTCTTCCCACCTCTCCCCCTGCACATGCACGTAGAGCAGCGTCCCGCGCGCGACGGCCCGCTCCAGCCCATCCTGCAGCGCCTGGCGCCGGTCGTCCTCCCGCGGGCCAAGCCCGCTCATAAAGACCTGATCGGCGAGAATCTCGCTGCGACGCAGATAGGGGACCTGCCCCTCCTTCTGCTGCAAGCGCCACAGGCAGTAGAGCGTGACCTTCAACTCGGCGAGCGTGTCGATGACCGGCAGCAGTTCACTGAAGAACGCCGCCGGGACACGGATCAGCCGCCCCTTCTGTGGGAAGCCGGTAAAGCCCTTCATGGCTCCTCTTGCGTGTCAGGCTCACGAGAGCGCTGTCAGCCGCGAGTTACAGCGCATCCAGATCGTAGCTCTTGTGAGCAGCGTCCCTGAACTGGGTAATCTCCGGGATAAAGACCAGGTTGATGGTATCGGTCGGGCCGTTGCGGTGCTTGGCAACGATAATCTCGGCCTTGTTGCCCTCCGGCGAGTCGGGATTGTAGTAGATATCGCGGTAAATAAACATCACGATATCCGAGTCCTGCTCAATGCTGCCCGATTCTCTCAAATCCGAGAGCATGGGCCGCTTGTCCGTGCGTTGTTCGACCGCGCGCGAGAGCTGCGCGGCGGCGACCACCGGCACGTTCAGTTCACGGGCAAGCTGCTTCAGCGAGCGCGAGATGAACGAAATCTCCTGCACGCGGTTCTCGCTGCGGTATGGCGTGGACATAAGCTGCAGGTAGTCGATCACGATGAGGTCGAGCCCATATTCCAGGTAGAGCCGCCGCGCCTTCGTGCGCAGCTCCTGCGTGCTGAGCGCGGGTGTATCGTCTAGGTAGATCGGCAGCTCGGCGATGGCCTGAGTCGCCGCGACGAACTGCGCCCAGTCGCGCTCGTCGAGCTTGCCCTCACGCAGCTTGTGCGAGGGGATGTGCGTGTCCTGGCTGATGAAGCGCTGCACAAGCTGCTCGTTGCTCATCTCCAGGCTGAACAGCGCCACCCGCTGCCGGTTGCGGGCTGCGTTCAGTACGACCGTGTTCAGCCAGCTTGTCTTGCCCATGCCGGGCCGCGCCGCGATGATGATCAGGTCCGACTTCTGCAGGCCGCCGAGCAGCCGGTCGAGGTCCACGAAGCCGGTCGGCACGCCCATCACCCCTTCCTGGTGGCGCGCCATCAGGCTGACGTGGTCGAAGTAGGTGGAGACAACTTCCTTGATGGGCACGAGGTCGCGCGTGAGCCGCCGCTCGGTCACGTCGAACACGGCCTGCTCCGCCCGGCCAATCACCTCATCGATGTCGGTTTCCTCGGAGTGGGCGATGCGGGCGATCGTACTCGCGGCGTCGAGCAGGCGGCGGCGGATCGCCATCCGCTCGACGATGCGCCCGTAGCCCTCCGCATTGAGCGCCGAGGGCGTTTTGTTGATCAGGCTGAGAATGTACGCCGCCCCGCCGATGTCCGCCAGCCGACCCGCCGTCTCCAGCTCGTTGACGAGCGTCAGGTAGTCGATCGGGTCGCGGCGCTCGTGCAGGCTGAGGATCGCCTCCCAGATCCACTGGTGGCGCACGATAAAGAAGTCCTCCGGGCGCAGGAACGAGATGACCTCGTACAGCGCCTCCGGGTTGATGAGAACCGACCCGAGAACAGCCTCCTCCGCCTCAACGCTGTGCGGGGCTAGATGGTCGGTGTGATAATCGGCGGTTGATTGAGCCATAAAGCGCACTTAATTCATGAACAACTGGGCTGGATGGGAATAGCGGGGCAGAACGCCCCGCCGGACTGCGACGCACTACTGCGCTATGAGGTTGCCAGGTGGCGCGCCTGCGGCGCGCATTGAGCCTAGAAGCAATGATAACGACGAATCGCGCCAAGGGCTAATCGTCGTTGTCGTCCCCTTCCAGATCGTCGAGGTTCAGCTTGCTGAGAAAATCCGAGAAGGCGCTGAGATCGGCCTCTTCCGTCAGATCATCGGAGAGCCCCTCGTCCGCCTCGCTCTCGAACTCAGTGGAGACCTCTTCCTCCGGCTCGATGGCAGCGCGGTCCATCACCGCATCGGCGACATAGATCGGGACGTGCAGGCGTACACCCAGCGCGATGGCATCGCTGGGCCGGGCGTCGATTTCAATCTGGCCGTTCTCCGTCTGGATGACCACCCGGGCAAAGAAGATATCGTTGCGCAGGTCGTTGACGACAATGCGCTCCACCGTACCGCCAAGCTCAAGGATGACGGTTTTCAACAGGTCATGGGTGAGCGGGCGAGTGACGGGCACACCCTGAAGCTCAACGCGGATTGCCTCCGCCTCAAATGCGCCGATCCAGATCGGCAGGTACCGGTCGGAATTGACGTCTTTAAGCACCACCACGCGGTCCTGCGACATTAGGCTTACGCGAATGCTGTCGATCTCTACCCTGACCATGTTTACCCCCGCCACCCCCGTACCGGTGGCACTCAAACAAATTGCATGCAAGGCCCAACGCGTGGTTGGAGTCCGCGCTTGCACGGACATTCGAGAAGATTATACCACAGGGTCTATACATAATCGCAAGCACACTCAAGTCGGGTGTGTCGCCGCCCGGCGCAGCACTCAACTCTGGCTGCAGCCCAGCCCGTCAAGGTAGGCTGCGAGCGCCCGGCGGAAGCTCTCGTCGCGATCCAGCGACAGCTTGAAGCCTTCCGCCGCCTCCAGCGTGGCGAAGCCGTGCAGCAGCGCACGGAAGCCACGCACCGCGTGCAGCGCGTCGTCGCCATGCAGCCCAACCGACGCCAGCACCAGCAGCAGCATGTGCAGCAGTTCATCCCCCAGCGCAGCAAGCGCCTCCTCGCCGGGGTCGGGCGCGCGTAAGGTCAGCGGGTAAATGCCGGGATGTTCTCTGGCGAACCGGCGGTATGCATCCGCCATCGCGACGAGCGCTTCCCGCCCGGCAAGGCCCGCAGCCGCCGCCCGCAGCCGCTCAATAAGCTGTCGCAAGCCGTACATGGCAAGGGCCTGATGCAGGTCCTCCAGCCCCTCCACATGATTATACAGCGAGGGCGTGCGCACCCCGAGGTCGGCGGCAAGCACCGTGAGCGTCACCTCGTCCAGCGCGCCCGCCTTATCGGCCATCTGCGCCGCCCGCTCAACGACGATCTCACGCGTAAGCCAGCGACGCTTAGCCATGGACCCTCTCCTCCGCCGCCGCAATCGCCCGATCCATCTGCGCGAGCGGGTTTTCCAGCACCGGGCCGTGCCCGACGGCCAGCCGGGCCGGTTCAAGCTGCCGCAGCGCCACCGCCGACTCCAGCGCAGTGGGCAGATGCCACGTTGCCATGCCGGGGAACGGGAAGAGCAGCCGGATCACCCCCGCGACCGCAACCCCGCCCTGCGTCTGGAAGGCGTCCCCGGCGATCAGCGTGCCGTCACGCTCATCGTAGAAGGCCACATGGTCGGGCGAGTGTCCCGGCGACGCGACGACGCGCAGCGAGCCTACGTAGTCGCCGGGCTGGATCAGGCGGGTGGCCTGCGTGCTGCGCTGGACAAACCCGCCCCGGAGCTTCGCCTTCGGCTCGCCGGGCACCAGCGTGACGTTCCCTCGGAGAAACTCGGCGGTGCGCGGCGTGAAGGCGACCTCGACGCCGGGCAAGCGCGCCACAACCTCGTCGAGCGAGCCGACGTGATCGGTGTGGGCATGGGTGAGCGCCACGCGGGTAATGGGCAGCCCGATGCTGCTCGCCGCCCGGAGGATGTCATCTGCGCTACCCTGAAGCCCCGTATCGATGAGTGTCAGGCCGTCATTCTCGCGTATAAGGTAGCAGTTGAAGGCTAATAGCCGCGTAAGCTGCCAGGGATTTGTACCGTGCTGTGTGATCTTCATCGCTTGTCCCCTCACATTAACTAATCTAGTTAGTTTATAAACTATAAACATTAGTTTGTCAAACGGAACCGCGGAAAACGCGGAATGACAGAAGGCATGGAGGGAGCGCTTGCGCGGTATGCGTCCCATCCACGCCCTCCGTGCTTTTCGTGTCACCCGCGTTTCACGGCCAACTATGGTAAAATGACCAACATGGTCGTCGGTACGAGTATTATCGAGTTGAACCTGCCGGGCGTGCAGTCGCTCAAGCAGAAGCGCAGCGTGCTCAAGGGCCTGATCGCCCGGCTGCACAAGACCTTCAACGTCTCGTGCGGGGAGGTCGCGCTGCACGATGCGTGGCAGTCGGCGGCGATAGGCGTGGCCGTCGTCTCGACCTCCGCCGCGCACGCCGAGAACGTGCTGCAGAACGTCGTCATCTGGATCGAGCACAACCGGCCTGACCTGATCGTCGTGGACGAGACGCTGGAGATCGTGCCCTTCTGAGGCAGGGGCATGGTTTTCGCCGCCTTGTCTGCCCGTTACTGGTACACTGAACAGGAGCTTGAGATGGATAACCAACCGCCAAGACGACCCCAACGCGAGCAGCGTGACCGGGGCAGCCGCCTGCTGACCGGCCTGATCCTGCTCGCTCTGCTGGCCTGTGGTCTGGTCATTGCGTATCTCGTGTGGGACACCGTGCAGGGCATCAGGCGCCCCTTCACCCAACTACCCGCCGAGATCGGCGAGGAGATCGACCAGCTCATCAACCCGACCCCGACCATCATCGCCGACCCCGCGACCGTCATCCGGCAGGTGCGAACGCTCGCCCGGCTGGAAACGTCGTCCTACACCGTCCAGAAGGTCATCACCGCTGAGAGCGGCGATGGGCCGCTCGGCTTCCTGTTCCGTGACCGCCTGCTGCTCGTCGCCACCGGGCAGGTGATCGCCGGGGTGGATCTGCACCGCATGCAGGAATCGGATGTGCAGGTGGTCGATACCACCGTCTACATCACCATGCCCGCCGCCGAGATTTTTGTGGCCACGCTGGACAACGACGAGACGTACGTCTACGACCGCGAGACGGGCGTACTGGCCCGCCAGCAGGTTGATCTCGAAACGCTGGCCCGGCAGGAGGCCGAGCGCGAGATCCTCGCCGCCGCGCTGGAGGACGGCATCCTCACCATGGCACAGGAGAACGCCAACAACTACATCGAGAGCCTGATGCTGGGCCTGGGCTTTGAGGAGGTCGTCTTCATCCAGGCGACGCCCGCTCCTGACCAAAACCTGGGAGAATAGCCAGCATGAGCACCGTCGAAGAGAACGCCCTCGAGCGGGCCGCCGAACGCGCTGCCGCGCTCCGCGAGGAGATCAACTACCACAACTACCGCTACCACGTGCTCGACGCCCCGGTTATCACCGACGCCGAGTATGATGCGCTGCTCAACGAGCTGCGCCAGCTTGAGGCGGAATACCCGGAACTGATCACGCCCGACTCGCCCACACAGCGCGTCGGCGGCGAGCCGCGCAGCGACCTGCCGAAGGTGCGGCATGCCGCGCCCGTGCTCAGCTTGAGCAACGCGTTCAACGCGGACGACCTGCGCGCCTGGCGGCAGCGTATCGGGCGGCTGCTGCCCGCCGACGTCGAGTTAAGCTATGTCGTCGAGCCCAAGCTGGACGGCCTCTCCGTCGTGCTGACGTACGAGAACGGGGTGTTCACGCTCGGCGCAACGCGCGGCAACGGGATCATCGGTGAGGACGTCACGCCGAACCTGCGCACGGTCCGCAAGCTGCCGCTACGCATCCCCGCCGACCCGGACGGGCCGCCCGCCCCGCCCCGGCTGGTGGTGCGCGGCGAGGTCTTCTTCCGCCTCCCCAGCTTCGAACGGCTGAACCGGCAGCGGATCGAGGAAGGCAAGGCGCCGCTGATGAACCCGCGCAACGCGGCGGCAGGCTCGCTGCGGCAGCTTGACCCTAACGTCACCGCCTCGCGCCCGCTGGAGCTGGCCTGCTACCAGATCCTCGACGGCGAGGGCGACGACCTGCCCACGACGCAGTGGGACGTGCTGCATTACCTGAAGGGGCTGGGCTTCCCGGTGATGCTGGACACCTCGCGGCTCTTCGACGACTTCGAGGAGATGGTCGAGTACATCACCGGCTTTGAGAGCAAGCGCGCCGAACTGGACTACGAGATCGACGGGCTGGTCGTCAAGATCAACGACCTCGCCACGCAGGCGCGGCTGGGCGTGGTCGGCAAGGACCCGCGCGGCATGACGGCCTACAAATACCCGGCGCAGGAGCGCACGACCAAACTGCTCCGCGTGGATGCCAATGTCGGGCGCACCGGCGTGTTGACCCCCTTCGCGGTGCTGGAGCCGGTCGAGATCGGCGGGGTGATCGTCCGCCTGGCGACTCTGCACAACTACGACGACATCGCCGCGAAGGACATCCGCGTGGGCGACACCGTGATCGTGAAGCGCTCCGGCGAGGTCATCCCCTACGTCGTCGGCCCGGTGGCGGACCTGCGTGACGGCACCGAGCAAGTCGTGCCACCGCCGGAGGTCTGCCCGGCCTGCAACACGCCGGTGGTCCGCACCGAGGGCGAGGTTGCCTACTACTGCCCCAACCCGGAGTGCCCGGCGAAGCTGGTGCGCGGCGTCGAGTACTGGGCCTCGCGCGGGGCGATGGACATTGAAGGGCTGGGCGAGCGCATCGCCGCACAGCTTGTACACGCGGGGCTGGTTCACAACGTCGCCGACCTGTACTTCCTGAAGAAGGAAGACCTCATGGGGCTGGAGGGGTTCGGCGAGAAGAAGGCCGAAAAACTGATTAAGGCCATCGACGAGAGCCGCACCCGCCCCCTGACGCGCATCCTGACGGCGCTGGGGATCCCCAGCGTGGGCAGCACTGTAGCCGAGCTGGTGCTGGAGCACTTCCCAACGCTCGAAGCGATCATGAACGCCACGCAGGAGGAACTCCAGTCCATTCCCGGCCTGGGGCCGCACACAGCGAGCGCCATCACCGGCTTCTTCGAGGAGCCGCGCAACCGGGAGCTCGTCGAGCGGCTGCGTGAGGGCGGCGTGAACCTCCAGCCGGAGGAGAAGGTGCTGGCCTCCGAGAAGCTGGCAGGGCTGACGTTCGTGCTGACCGGCACGCTGCCCACCCTGACGCGGGAGGAGGCGACCGAGCTAATCGAGAGCCACGGCGGGCGCGTGACGAGCAGCGTCAGCAGCAAGACCAGCTACGTGCTCGCGGGCGAGAACCCCGGTAGCAAGCTCGCCAAAGCGCAGAAGCTGGGCGTGCCGATCATCGACGAGGCGGCCCTGCGGGAGATGATTGGGGAGTAGCGAGAGCGAGAAACAGACCGGTAGGGGCAAGTCTATTGATGCGGTCGGTGCGGAGCATCGCGCATCACGACTTGCCCCCCTCACCCCCTCTGAGGTTGCTTCGCAACCCCATCTCCCCCTATCAGGGGGCGATTGGTAACGGGACAAAACAAACTGCCCCCTAGCAGGGGGAAGTGGCGGCGCTTGCGGAGCGAGCGGCGCCGAAGGGGGTGGAAGGCCAGCCACAACACTCCGCACCAACACTTCCCGCCCGCTTAACTTGACAGCTATAGGGCGCAACACGCTGCGCCTCTACTCTGAGCGAAGAAGAAAGCTCTAAGCGAAACAGAGGCACCATGGCCAGAGCCGGTATTGTCATCCTGAAGCAGGGGCGCGAGAAGCCCGTCCTCCAGTATCATCCCTGGGTGTTCTCCGGCGCGATTGACTCCACGCGAACCAACCTGGAAGACGTCGAGCCGGGCGATATCGTCGAGGTACGCGATTACCGGGGCGGCTTCCTCGCGCGCGGCTACTGGAACCCGCGGTCGCAGATCCGGGTGCGCATCCTGACCTGGGATCAGAACGACCTCATCGGCCCGGCGTGGTGGCGGGTGCGCATGGCGCGGGCCATCGCCGCACGGGAGGGCCTCGCCAGCCGGGGGGACACCGACGCCTACCGGCTGATCTTCGCTGAGAGCGACGGGCTGCCCGGCCTGATCGTCGACCGCTACGGCGACTACCTCGTCATCCAGTCGCTCACGCTCGGCATCGAAGTACGCAAGGACCAGATCGTTGAGGCGCTCGTCGGGCTGCTCAACCCGCGCGGCATCTACGAGCGCAGCGATGCGGATGTGCGCCATCTGGAGGGCCTGGGCGATACCGTCGGCCTGCTGTACGGCGAGATGCCGCCGGACTTCATCACCATCCGCGAGTGGGGGATGCAGTACCCCGTCACGGTGATGGAAGGCCACAAGACCGGCTTCTACCTCGACCAGAAGCACACGCGGCACTGGCTGCTCCACGAGCCGACCATTGCCGGGCGCGACGTGCTCAACTGCTTCAGCTACACCGGCAGCCTCAGCGCCTGCGCGGCGAAGAACGGCGCGGCGTCGATCACCAACGTGGACACATCCGGCCCGGCGCTGGAGATCGCGCAGGAGACGATGCGGCTCAACGGGCTGGAGCATGTGCCCGCCGAGTACATCAACGCGGATGTGTTTGAAACGCTGCGGGCGTTCCGCGAGGAGGAGCGCAGCTTCGACCTGATCATCCTCGACCCGCCCAAGTTCGCCCACACCGCCCAGCAGGTCGAGCGGGCTTCACGCGGGTACAAGGACATCAACTGGCTGGCCTTCCAGCTTCTGCGGCCCGGCGGCCTGCTGATGACGTACTCGTGCAGCGGGCACATCGACCCGGACCTGTTCCAGAAGATCGTGTTCGGTGCGAGCGTGGACGCGGGCGTGCAGGCGCAGATCGTACACTGGTTCGCCCACCCGGAGGATCACCCGGTGTTGCTGGCCTTCCCGGAGGCTCGCTATCTCAAGGGGCTGGTCTGCCGCACGACGGCTTTCGGCTCGGCGTAGGCGGACGGGTGCGGTCAGAACTGGTCGAACAGCCAGTGCCCAACATCCGAAACGGCCAGGCCAAAGGCGAATGACGCCCAGATTTCATAGGGCACGGTCAACAGGGCTTCAAGTATCTGCGCCCCGATGCCGAAGGCCACCTCCAGCCCCATCAGGGCCAGGAACAGGATCACGCTGAGGTACAGCAGCCGCCCCGCCGTGCCGATAATTGGCCAGTGTGAGAGCGGGTGCCGGTGCGGGATGGCCTTCGCATAGGGCCACCACAGGACCATCCACAGCCAGCCAAGCGCGGGGAACATCCGCAGAACGCGGGCCTCACTGCGCGTCCGGTTGGAGATGTCCAGGTCGGGGTCGATGAACAGCCCGACGAGACAGCCCGTCGCGGCGGCGAGCCCGGCTTCTGCCCCGCCGATTGAGTAGATGGCAAACCCCGTCGGGATGGTGAGGGCGAGCGTCACGGTTCCATGTGTACGACCACTAGCCATGTGCGATTCCCAATGCTGTGCGGGTGACATCACGTAGAGCAAGCCCACAAGATTGTAGCGTCTTTAGGAACATCTGTGCTACCAAAATTTTTTGGGGGGAATGAGAGAGCCACGAAGTTTATTCGCGGCGTTTTTCTTCGTGGTGTTTTTGCAGATGCGGCCATCCACGTTGCGGGAGGGGCGTAAAGGTTGCGCCGGGGCGCGCTTAGCTCGCCCGGGGCCCCTCAATCTGCTCGCGGAGCTGTTCGAGGCGAGCGCTTGTGTCACGCCATGAGATGCGGCTCAGGCCGAGCTTCTGCCGCAGCTTCTCCTCGTCCATGCCGTTGACGTAGTCGGTATAGGCGCAGGTCCAGCGCAGCGCCTCAAAGGAGAGCTTGCGCTGCTCCACACCGGCCTGCCGCGCGATGTCCCGCAGCACGTACTCCAGGTTGCGCGCGGTGCAGTCGAAGATCACGCCTTCGGGCTTGCGCTGCGCGAGGTACTCGTCCAGCGTCACCAGCCAGGACGGGTTGATGCTGATCTTGCGCTCCTTGTAGCGCATTTTCGGATTCTTGTAACGCACCCACAGGATCGGCTCGTTGGGGTTGGTGCGCACGATGTCCTCCGGCGTGAGCGCCATCGTCTCGCTCTTTTTAATGCCGGTGTCCAGCAGCAGGGTGATGAGCAGGTGCGGGCGGGCGTCGGGCTTCTCCGCATGGCGCCGCAGCGCCTGCGTCACGCTGAGCACCCGCTCGCGCTCGGCGTCGAGCAGGATGTCCGGTAACGGGCTGGTGACGGATTTCTGGATCACCCCGGCGGATGGGTCCCGCCGGATAGCCTCCTGCGCGTGCAGGTAGCCGAAGAAGTGCTTGAGCGTGGTCACGCGGCGAGCGTACGTCTTGGGGCTGCACGGCTTGTCGCGCTCGGTGAGCATCCAGTGCAGGAACCTGTTGAGCGTCTGCGTAGAGAACTCCCCGATGGGCGTGTCGAAGCCCGCCCAGCGGCCAAGCAAGTTGAGGTCGCTCTTGAACGCCTTGATCGTGTGCGGCGACGAGCCATCCAGCTTGAGGTAGGCGAGGTACTGCTCCAGCGCATCGCCGAACCCGGTCTGCGCGCTGAGCGGCTGCTTGTCGGCGCTTTCGTCTTTGACCTCATCCTCGCCGAACATCGAGAGCTGTTCAAAGCTGTCCATCTCAGCACCTCTTTCGGCTCACGCTATTGCTTGTTTGCTCCCTCATGCGGCCCAACTGCCAGTGAGAAATCGCTTTGCGATTTCTCAACACCCCCTCTGCTGGCGGCCCTAAGGGCCGCCGAAGGGGGTCCCCCTACTGCTCGGTGACCTCCACGCCGTTCAGCCAGAACACATCCTCAAGCAGGTGGCCGATGTCCTCGCGGTCGGGGATGAGTACCATCGCCCCCTCCGGCGTGACGTAGCTCATCGTGTAGTCGGAGTCGACCACGCCGGTGCGGATATTCTCGCGCGGCACGTCCTCGGCAAGCTGCGCCAGAGCGATCATGTTCTCCAGCGTCATGTCCGTCTGGATACTGGTGCTGAGCGTGTTGTACAGCACCGGCGCGCGCTGGATCAGCCGGGGCAGCATGTTGAGGCTCAGCACGCGGTCGCGGATGGCAAGCAGCACATCCTGCTGGCGCCGCGCCCGGTAGAAGTCGTTGTCTGTATGGCGGGTGCGCGCGTACTTCAGCGCTGTCTCGCCGTCCATGTGGTGCATCCCCGCCTCGATGTAGAACGGGTCGTAGCCGTAGTTCATATCGGGGAAGGTGTCGTCGTAGATCGTGTACGGCACGTACACATCGATGCCGCCGATCTCGTCGATCAACGTGATGAATGCGTCAAACTCGATGAGCACGTAGAAGTTGACGTGCACGCCCAGGTTGTACGAAATCGTCTCTTTTGCGAGTTCGCCCCCGCCGAACACATACGCGGTATTGACGCGGTTGAGGCCATAACCGGGGATGTCCACATACAGGTCACGCGGGATGGACAGCACCCCCGCGACGTTCATCTCCGGGTCGACCATCAGCAGCATGATGCTGTCCGTGCGCGGGCGCGCAAAGCCCCGGTTCTCGGGGCGGGTGTCCGCACCGAGCAGCAGCACAGTGACGCGCTCGCCCTCGTTCCAGTTCCCCACGTTGCCGAGGTCCACCGTCGGCGCGGCGAACTCGGGGTTGGGCGTGGCGTTTGGCGTGAGGGTCGGCAGGCCCGAGTCGGCGGCGAACGGGTTGAGCGCGTCGCTGACGATCATCGCGCGCAGGATCACGCCGACCGTCAGGCTGATGAGCAGCGTACCCAGAAACAGGCCGGTCACGCCGATGGCGCGGCCCCACGGTCCGAGGTCGGGCACAGGCAGCCGGTCGATAAGCTGTTGAAGGCGGCTGCGCGAACGCTTCTTGCGCCTGCGCACTGCCGCCGGGGGCCGACTGCTGAATTCGTTACCTGGTTGCCGCTCATCCATACGTCGTCGTCTCGATTTTTCATCACGGAATTCGCGCACCCGGTTCATTTTACCCCCTCGTCCTGCTTTGGTACAATCCGCTACACGAAATACGCTCCCATCGTCGCAGCGGTCGTTCCTGATAACGACTCGGCACGGCCTTTCGTTCCACTGCGAGCCCGGCCTGTCCCCCATTATGGAGCGGGCGGTCCGGTTTCGCCTCCGACTTCTGAAGGAGAGCACGTGAGCACTATGGACGATCCACGCAAATACCCGCGTGCCACCTGGCGCGTGATCATACACCCGCCGCTCGACGGCGCGACCAACATGGCGATCGATGAGGCGATTGCCCATGCGGTGCAGGCTGGAAGCTCGCCGCCCACACTGCGCTTCTACGACTGGCAGCCCGCGACGCTCTCGCTCGGCTACGCGCAGCCGTTTGCCGACGTGGACATCGAACGGCTGCGGTCGCGCGGCTGGGGCGTCGTCCGCCGCCTGACGGGCGGGCGGGCCATCCTGCACGTGGACGAGCTAACGTACTCCGTCGCCGTGCCGGTGAGCGACCCGCGCGTGACAGGCGGCGTCGTCGAGAGCTACCGCAAGCTGAGTCAGGGGCTGATGGCCGGGCTGGAGACGCTCGGCGCGGCGGTCCAGTCCGACAAGGCAGAGGACGAGGCGCACCGCTTCAAGGGGCCGGTCTGCTTTGAGGTCCCCTCTGACTACGAGATCACCGTCAACGGCAAGAAGCTCATCGGTAGCGCGCAGACGCGGCGCGGCGGGGGCGACGTGGTGCTCCAGCACGGGGCGCTGCCGCTCTGCGGCGACGTAACGCGTATCTGCGAGGTGCTGGCCTTTGAGGATGAGGCCGCCCGCGAGGAGGCTCGCAACCGCGTGGCCGGGCGAGCCGCCACGCTGGAGGAGGCGCTGGGGCGCGCTGTGAGCTTCCAGGAGGCCGCCCAGGCGATGCAGGAGGGGTTTGCCAGGGCGCTGAACCTGAAGCTCCAGCCGGGCCGCCTGAGCGCCGCCGAGCAGGCCGAGGCCGCCCGCCTCCGCGCGGAGAAGTACGCCGCCGATGAGTGGACGCAGAAGCATTAGGAGGCCTTTTCCACACAAACGCTAACGGCCACCCGCAGGGGTGGCCGTTTTGATCTACCGGAAGGAAGAACGCTGACAGGAGGCTACGCAGGGGAAACCAGCCCAGTGATCGAGTATTCAACGCCATGCACGTTCACAACCCGCTTCGAGGCGTTAAGAATCTCGATGCCCACGATGTTGCCCTCCGCGTCGTAATCAAGAATCGTGCCCGGCTTCTCTTCATCACTCTCATCGACGGGCGCATCACTCAGAATGATCTGAAGTACATCGACTTCAGCATCATAGATGATCTTCACGGTACGTCGCCTGTTCTGCTAGAGAATCGATGAGTGTATGCAAACCAACCTGCTGAGGATGGGGCCTACCCCTCTACCTCGCCCTCCGAGGTCGGCTCGGGCACGGGCGTGGCCTCCTGCAGGCCGCCTGGCGTCTGCGCCTCCATGTAGTTCTGTACCGCCCAGCCGGACCGGTTCGGGTCGGCGGGGTCGGCAATGTACCACCACGTATAGCCGTCTGCCTCACGCGGGCCTGCCTCGACGATGAAGCTGTCGCCGTCGTTCGCCACGAAGAACAGCGTAAAGCTCACGCCCGGCCCCTG
>DGDY01000317.1:0-1048 GCA_002385675.1 Anaerolineales bacterium UBA3940
CACGCCTCCCCGACCTTGAGCGCCTCCATCGCGTTGTTGAAGATGTGCATCACCTCGTCGTAGGCGCGCTGGACCTCGTCGGGCGCGTAGCCCAGGCACCACGTCCGCGTCATGTCGTGATAATAGCCGGTCGTCATGTCCCGCGGGAACAGGTCAAAGACGATGCTCTTGCCCAGCTCCAGCACATCGGGGTCCTCACCGCGCGAGTGCGGCACGCCCGCGTCGCGCCCGATGGCGAAGATCGTCTCGCCGTCGTCGGTCAGGTTGGCCGCGTTCAGCCGCGCGCGCAGGAAGGTCTTGACATCGCCAACCGTCAGCGGGGAGCCGTCGCTCTTGACGAGCCGCCCATCCTCGACCCTGTGGCTCTTGATGAAGCCAAGCGTCTCACCCATGGCGGCGTTCGTCCGCTCGGCGACGGAGCGCATCGCCTCAAGCTCCAGGTCGTCTTTCGTCTCATACGCCTCGTCGAAGATCGTCGTCTCCGGCTCGCCGGTCGGAACGATGTCGGGCTTCTCGGCGGCGAGACGGTTCAGCAGCACATACGAC
The DNA here is from genome assembly GCA_002385675.1 of Anaerolineales bacterium UBA3940. Taxonomy (GTDB): domain Bacteria; phylum Chloroflexota; class Anaerolineae; order Aggregatilineales; family UBA3940; genus UBA3940. The sequence goes on from DGDY01000317.1 coordinate 547, forward strand.
TGGCCGGGGTCGCCCACACCGTAGAAGCTCACCTGCCCCTTGATGCCATACTCGTCAAGGATCTTCGCAAGCAGCCGCACCTGCCCCTCAAAGGGGCTGCCCGTTTCCTTGATCATCTCGTAATAGCCGAACTCCGCCATGGTGCGCACGGGCAGGCCGCTCTTGGCCGCCTCATCGCGCTCCATGCCGTTGACAATGATCACCGGCTGCTCGCCGGGCTTCTTCACGACGATGCCGTGAGTGATGCGCGCGCTGTTCGTCATGTAGCGCAGGGCGTGGTTGCCCTCCACCTCGCCCATCACGACGATCCCGCCGAAGCCCCGCTCCTGTATTAGCCTGTCGAGGTCGCTTTTCACGGTGTTGGTCTCCTTGCTTGCTCTAATGTTGATGACTTATGCGCTGGCGCGCTTGCCTCGAAACCCCTTCGGGCCGCCCCCTACCCCCCGTGTGCCAGAGATTTTAGCGCGGCGAGCAGGTCGTCTTCATCCCGGTCGAGCACGGT
>DGDY01000317.1:1246-1998 GCA_002385675.1 Anaerolineales bacterium UBA3940
CGGTGCTCGCGGAGCCGCCGCGCCGCCGCCTCCGGCGAGCGCACGGTGATGGCAAGCGCGCGGGTGGGCAGCGTTTCGCCGGGCAGGCTGCCGCCCCCGACGACGCTCTGGCTGTCCACAACCTCTGCCTCCAGCCCGGCCTGTGTCAGCGCATCGGCCCAGGCGCGCGCCCGCGCGTCCAGCTCGTCCAGCCGCACGCTGATCATCCGCCACACCGGGACTTTATGCTCCGCCTCACCGCGCAGATAGTGCAGCAGCGTCGCGTTAAGCGCCGCCAGCGCCAGCTTGTCGGGCCGGACGGCGCGCGCGAGCGGGTGCCGCTTGATCCGCTCGATCACGTCCGCCCGCCCCAGCAGGATGCCCGCCTGCGGCCCGCCGAGCAGCTTGTCGCCGCTCAGCATGATCAGGTCTGCGCCCGCCTCGATACTCTCGTAGACGGTCGGCTCGTGCCGCAGTCCGTACTGCGACGTGTCGAACAGCGCGCCGCTGCCGAGGTCGTCCAGGAACAGCAGGCCGTGCTCGTGCGCCAGCGCCGCCATCTCCTGCACGCCCGGCTCGGTCACAAAGCCGATAAGCTCGAAGTTGGAGCGGTGCACCCGCATGATGGCCGCCGTCTCCGGGCCGATGGCGCGCTCGTAGTCGCGCAGGTGGGTGCGGTTCGTCGTGCCGACCTCGACAAGCCGCGCGCCGGACTGGGCCATCACGTCCGGCATGCGGAACCCGCCGCCGATCTCGACAAGCTGCCCGCGCGA
>DGDY01000317.1:2263-3781 GCA_002385675.1 Anaerolineales bacterium UBA3940
AGCGCCTCATCCGAGAGCGGCGCGCGCCCCAGGTTCGTGTGGATGACCGTGCCCGTCGCGTTGATCACCCGGCGCAGCGTCGGCGTCAGCCACGCCTCAAGCAGTTCCTGCGCCTCGCCGATCAGCACGGCGCTGCTGGGTGCATGCCCCTCTCCGTCGAGAATGCGTCGCCGGGCCGCGTCCAGCACGGCGCGCAGCGCCTCGACGGTTAGCGGGCGGCCATACGTCTCGATCAGCCGGGCGGCAGATAAATGGCCCAGCAGCCGGTCGACGCTGGGCAGGTTGCGTAAGGGTTGGTTGCTCATGAGAAGTCAGCCGGGTGCGAGTTCCGTTTAATCAGGGCGCCACTGGGTGCGCTCGCGCAGACGGAGCAGGAATTCGATCGCGATAAACGCGAACGCCATCCCCACCGCCAGCGGCGGCGACAGCAGGCGCGGGATGCGCAGCCAGGCACACACCGTGCCGAACAGCCCGACCCACAGCGCCTGGCGTACCATCACGCCGGGGGGAATGTGCAGGCCGCCCTCGCGTGAGAAACGCCGGTGCAGCAGCCGGATGAAGGGCAGCGCGGTACCCGCCAGCGCCGCGAACAGCAGCGCGTAGAAGGACCAGCGGTTGGGGACGGTCGGCAGGGTGTTCAGCACCACCCACAGCAGGCCGGACCAGCCGCCAACGGCGAGGATCGCGCCTGCAACGGCGACGCTGGCGTGCTCCGCCTCGACCGTCTCGCGCAGTTCTTTCATGGAGATGTTGCGCCCGCGTGTTGCTGCCATGGCTTCGATTATATAACGCTCCCGCTGGTTTGGCATGCTGCCAGAGGGGGCCAGACCAACTGCACACCGAGTGGCGACAGCGTCGCTGCGAGGTTGGGAGGGGGTTCCCCACTCCGTTATAATCGGGCCTGACCGCACACATAAGAGGGTAACGATGGCACTCGTAACAGCGCAGAACCTCGCCAGGTCCTTTGGCGCGGAAGATATTTTCAGCGGTGTGTCCGTCAGCATACCGCACCGCGCGCGGATCGCGCTCGTCGGGCCGAACGGCTCCGGCAAGACGACGCTGCTGCGCCTGCTCGCCAAACAGGACGAGCCGACCGAGGGCACGGTCATGCATGCGGGCGGGCTGGAGATCGGCTTCCTGCCGCAGCAGGTCACGATGGCGCTCTCCGGCGATCGCACGCTGTGGGACGAGATGCTCACCGCCTTTGCCGACCTGCTCGCACAGGAGGCGCGCCTGCGCGAGCTTGCCGATCAACTCGCCGAAAACCCGACCAGCGAGGCGCTGATCGAGAAGTACGGGGTCGCCCAGCAGCGCTTCGAGCTTGACGGCGGCTACGACTACGAGACGCGCATCAAGCAGGTGTTGACGGGCCTCGGCTTTGACGAGGGCGACTACCAGCGGCCCGTCTCGCACGTTTCCCGCCGGCAAAAAAACCCCCCCCTGCTCCCCCCCCCTCCCCCGGAGCTGTCTCTTATACACATCTCCCAGCCCACCAGACTAAAGCGCAACTCATCAGAC
>DGDY01000290.1 GCA_002385675.1 Anaerolineales bacterium UBA3940
AACCGGCAGATCACCCCCGTGATCCCGCGCTCCGGCTCGCTGGGCTCAAGCGGCGACCTTGCCCCGCTCTCCCACCTGGCGCTCGTCATCAGCCGCGAACCGGAGAGCATGGCGGGGGAGTCCTCCGCGCCTGGTTTTGACGGCTTCAGCGGCGAGGCAGCCGTGCCCATCACGAACGAGACGGGGCACATCATCGGGCGCAAGGTCGTCCCTGCACAGGAGGCGATGACGTGGGATGGCGAGGACCAGCGTATTGTGCTCCGCGCCAAGGAGGGCCTTGCCCTTAACAACGGCGCGACGTTCTCGGCGGCGCTCGGTGTGCTCGCGCTGCTTGACGCCGAAAACCTTGTCGCCAACGCGGAGATCGCCGTCGCGATGACGCTTGAGGCCCTGCAGGGCTACCGCGACGCCTTCCTGCCGCAGATCCACCATGCCCGCCCCCACCCCGGCCAGATAGCAACCGCCTCCAACGTGCTGCGCATGGTCGAAGACAGCCTGCTTGTCGACCCCGGCCATGTGGACCATGACCCGGTGCTCCAGCCGCCACAGGACGCCTACTCGCTGCGCTGCGCGCCGCAGGTCATCGGCGTTGTGCGCGAGGTGCTCGCCCGCCTGCGCGACGTGCTGACGCGTGAGATCAACGCAGCGACCGACAACCCGCTGATCTTCGTCCGCCCCGAAGATGGTCTCCCGCGCGAGTACAAGGCGATCTCCGGCGGCAACTTTCACGGCGAGGTCATCGCATCCGAGCTTGATCACCTGAAGATCGCGCTCACCGAACTGGCCGGTATCAGCGAGCGCCGCACCTTCTGGCTGCTTGACGCCAATATGTCGCGCGGGCTGCCGAGTATGCTGGTGCGCAGCGGCCCCTCCCGCATCGAGAGCGGGCTGATGCTCGCGCAGTACGTGGCAGCCTCGCTCGTCTCCAAATGCAAGACACTGGCCCACCCGGACAGCATCGACTCGATTCCGAGTTCGGCCAATCAGGAAGACTACGTCAGCATGAGCATGAACGCGGGGCTGCACACCCGCGAGATTGTCGAGAATGTAACGGCGGTCATTGCCATTGAACTGCTCACCGCGCTCACCGCGCTACGCCACCGTCTCACCTCACTACGGCGCGACGGCACCTACCACCCTCTCACCGAGGTGGCGCTTGGCAGGGGCACGCAGGCGGTATGGGCCGCATTGCAGGATGCCGCGCCCGAACTGTTCGAAATTCCGCTTGACCGCGATGTGATCTATTATCCCTACCTTCGCCGCATGATCGAGGTCGTGCAGAGCGGCGCGCTCGTTGAAGCTGTCCGCGAGGCAGGTATCCCGTTCTATAGCGTGCGCTCCAGCACGGAATTGGTAGTGCCGGAGGGGTAACCCCCTCCGGGCGAGCCGGCGACGGCGACGCTGGGGTGGGTGGGGTTCCGGCGGGAGACCGTCGTAGGGGCAATCCTGCAAACTGAAACCACGAAGTTTATTCGCGGCAGGTTTATCCTAGCGTTTGCCCATTCGCGGCAGGTTTCTATACCAGGTGCATCACACCTACCCTTGCATCCCCCGCGACGGGGAAGCATAAGGGCGCATCTGAGATGCGCCCTACTATGCGATCTTGTTAACCCGGAGCCGCGACTAAACGTCGCGGTGGATTTATATAATCGAGTGCGCCGGGTGCGCCCTCTCACCAGCTCCGGATCGTCTCCGCGACCTTCTCCATCGGCACGGTGCGCTGCTCGCTGTCCTTGCGCGTCGCGCCGAGCCGCCGCACTGTGGCCTCGCCTCGCTTCACTTCGTCCGGCCCGACGATCACGACGAACGGGATACCCTTCGCCGACGCATACCCGAGCTGATCCCCAAGCCGAACCTCGTAGTCGTAGTACACCGTCGTGTTGATGCCCGCGCGGCGAAGGTCCGTCCCGATCCGCAGCGCCGCCTCGACCACCTCCTCATTGAAGATCGCCACCATTACCTCGGCGGTCGTCGAGCGAATGTCCGGCGGGAACATACCCAGCTCGTCCATCGCGTCGATAATGCGCTCAATGCCGAGGCTCGTCCCCGTTGCCGGGTACGTGACATCCGAGAACAGCCCGATAAGCTCGTCATAGCGTCCGCCCCCGGTGATGCTCGGCATGGCCTTCGGCTTCTCCACCGTGGTTTCGAAGATCGGGCCGGTGTAGTACTCCAGCCCGCGCACCATCGCGAAGTTCAGCGAGTACGCCTCTTCCCCTACCCCGTACAGTTCCAGGTAGCGGAACATCTGCTCAAGCTCATCGATGCCCTCCACCGCACGCGGGTAATCGCCCAGCCGCGCGCGCAGGTCAGCCAGCACTTCTCGCGTCGGCCCGGAAATGTGCAGCAGGTCAAGCAGGCGGTTCACCACGTCTTCGGGGATGATCGCTGCCCGCCTGCCATAGTAGCTGCGCAGCCCCGGCGCGACCTCCTGCACGATCTCCCGCGTGACGGCCTGCAACTCGCCGGACGGCACCTTCCGCGCGATGGCATCCTCGACCTGCGCCCGGAGCGGATCAAGCACCTCGTCTACCAGTTCGGCGTCAAGCCCTTCATCCTCGATCATCGCGCGGCGCATGTCATCGAGCGCCAGCTTGCCCTGAATCGCCAGCCGCGCGATGCGCTGCAGTGGCTGCACCGGGTCGCTCGGCACGCCTACCATCATCAACTCCCGCCGCACGCCCTCCAGCCCGATCTTGTCCAGCTTGTCGATCGAGCGATACAGGCCCGGTCGCAGTTCGTCGGGCACACCCGCATACTGCCCGATGCCGTCAAGCAGCTTGCGGTGGTTGATGGAGATGGTCACGCCCTCGAAGCCCAGCCGCTGCAGCGCCTCGACCGTCACTGCGACGATCTCCGCGTCGGCCATCATGCTCGCTGTGCCGACGATATCCACGTCACACTGGAAGAACTCGCGGTAGCGGCCCTTCTGCGGGCGGTCGGCGCGCCACACCGGGGCGATCTGGTAGCGCTTGAAAGGGCGCGGCAGGTCGGGGTTCATCGCCACAAAGCGCGAGAGCGGCACTGAGAGGTCGTAGCGCAGCGCGAACTCGCCGCCCGGCTCCTCGCCGTACCAGGCCCGGTAGATCAGCCGTTCGGCGTCCGGACCGTACTTGCCCATCAGCGTCTCGGCAAGCTCCACCGCCGAGGTCTGCAGCGGCTCAAAGCCAAATTCCTCAAACACACCGCGCACCACGTCGAGCACATACTGCCGCTTGAGCATCGCATCGGGCGGGATATCACGCATCCCGGCGGGGATGCGGGGCGCAACCTTTTCAGCCATTCGTCGTGTCCTTTCTCATGTCCTCATGGTGAGTCAACAAAAAACGTGGAGTTGCAGTCAACTCCACGCTCGAACTTCCAACGGGCAGCCGTCAGGCGTACAGCACCTGCGCCGCTCCACAAGCGTGGAGGCGATACCCGTGATGATGGTGGGCGCGGGCCATACGCGTGCGCAGCATACTCTTCTCGGAATAACCAGGCTTCTGATATCGCTCCTATTGTAATGTGGCAGGCGCCCGCTTGCAATCGTTGCGCCCGACGAGTGCAGATCGTCAAGGCGATGGATGAGGGGGAGCCGCGACGTTTAGCCGCGACGTTTAGTCGCGGTGACGGGTGTTTCCCGTTGTCTCACCCAGCCACACCTCGATCTCGCGCCGCAGGTCCATGCCAGGCCGGTAGTGAACCGCCGCCATGCCGACTGTACGCGCCGCCTCCACGTTCTCGATAAAATCGTCCACAAAGAGTGCATCGGCAGGCTGCACATCGAGCTTTTGCAGGATCAGCTCATAGGGTCGGGGATCGGGTTTCATGACGCCGATCTCCGCCGAGATCACCTGCGCGTCGAATAGGTTGTGGACCTGATGCTCCAGCAGCGCGTCAGTGAGGTCGGGCGTGTTGTTGCTCAGCAGCCCGATCAACACACCCCGCGTCCGCAGATCCCGGATCAACTCGACAAGGGCCGTGTTCAGCCGGTCGCCGCTGTAGAAGCCGGCCCGTAGTTCCGCCAGCGCCTGCCCGTCGAGGCCCAGTTCCCGCCCGACCGCCTGCCAGTAGGCATCCACGCTGATCTCGCCCCGCTGCGCCTGCTGCCACGCCTCGATGCCATGCACCACACTCTCGACATGCCCGGTCGGCATGCCGAGGCGTGCGTCCCACGCGTGGCGAGGTGAGTAGTCTTCAGTACGCATCAGCACCCCACCCCAATCAAAGATGACTGCCCTGCGAGTCATTCCCATGCCCCCTTTTCAATACGGCGAAGTATTTGGATCTTATTAACATCAGAAGGTTGCTGCATTGTAGGAATCTGAGTCAAAAGCTATACTCTGACCAACCACAGACTGCGTGAAGCCTGAAACGACATGGAGTGATGTATGGCACGGCAGCGAATCCTGATCGTTGATGACCACGAAGTGGTCCGCTTGGGACTTCGCTCACTGCTGGAGCGCCATCCGGACTTCGAGGTGGTGGCCGAAGCTGGCAATGGGCGCGAGGCGATCGAGAAGGTTGAGGCCTATCAGCCTGACGTCGTCGTCCTCGACATCCGTTTGCCGGGCATGAGCGGCGTTGAGGTCTGCCAACAGATCACCGACAAGTACCCCAACGTTCACGTTATCATGCTGACATCGTACGCAGAAGACGAGATGCTCTTTGCCGCCATCCGCGCCGGGGCCGCTGGCTACGTGCTCAAGCAGATCGGCGGTGACGACCTCACCCGTGCTATTGAAGCCGTGGGGCGCGGCGAAGCCCTCCTCGATCCGATGCTCACGCAGCGCGTGTTTGAGGAAGTCCGCAAGGCTCAGCGCGAGGAGGAGGCTTCCGCCTTCAGTGACCTCACCAACCAGGAGATGCAGGTACTGCAGCTCGTCAGCGAGGGCAAGACAAACCGCGAAATCGCCGAAGCGCTGTACCTGGGCGAGGGCACTGTCCGCAACTATGTCAGCAACATCCTCGGCAAGCTCGGCGTGGCAAACCGTGCCGAGGCAGCAGCCTATGCCGTTCAGCACAACCTGAAAGACTATTTGCAATCTTAATACCAGGGCCAATTATGACTTCTACATCTGCGCCTTCCAACCTTCGCCCGACGAACATCCACCTCGACCGCGAAGCGCATGAACTGCGTATAACCTGGAACGATGGCCACGCGAGCGTCTACCCGCTAGACGCCCTCCGCGAGGCCTGCCCGTGCGCAGAGTGCCGGGGTGGACATGAGTTTATGGGCCCGGCGCACGACCCCGATCTGTTGTTGCTCACGCCCGCACGCTCCTACGATGTGCGGGATATCCAGCTTGTGGGCAAATACGCCCTCAACGTTACCTGGAATGATGGTCACGACGCAGGTATCTACACATGGAAGTACCTGCGTCGTATCTGTCCCTGCCCGGAGTGCGAGGCGGCGCGCCAGCCGTCAGCCGAAGACTGACGGGTTGTTATAGTGCTGTACAAATGTGAATCACATCTGTGAAAAATGATCTTCGGTAATTTTTAAGTCTTTAGTAATGATTGTGTCAACGTGCAAGTCATGATAAGATACGATAGCTGAGCTCAGCAGGATGTGGGTGGTTCTCTTCGTGTTTACTGACTAGAGCAAGGAAGCAGGTTATGTCTCTCAAAGAGCAGGTCGCTCCATCTATAGAGACCCTGGCTGCTCACTTCGCGACGAACAAGCTACTTCTGATCCATCCTAGTAGCCGATATCGCACGCTCCTTATCGCAGCCCTGATCGACTCCCCCCCTGCCCCGCTGTACTACTACAGCCTCGGCATTCGGGACAACAGTCTGGCACAGTTCCTGACGGGTCTATCGCATGATCTCGGCGATCAGAGCCCAACCTTCGGTCGCCGTCTGAATCAAGCCCGTAATGAGTCGCCGGACGACATCGACAAGCTGGCCCAGGCTCTCGCCGCAGACCTGGACGATCTCAACAGCGAGGACTACTTGCTGATCCTCGACGAGTACGATCGTGCGGATGCGGTTCAGGAGATTCAGGCCTTCGTCGAAGTGCTGCTCGACAAACTGCCCAAGCAGTGTCACCTGCTGATCAACAGCCGGACACTGCCGCGCTTGCCGTGGGTTGCACTCGTCGCCAAACACGAGGCGGTGGTGCTCCGGGATTCAAAACTGCTCACCAGCGGCTTCTACACCGAGAGGATCTCCGAAAACCCTAACGTCGAGGTATATGCCCTGGGGCCGGGTTATGTGCTGGTCAACGGCCAGAATGTCACGACATGGGAAGGGCATCTACCTCGTCTCCTGTTTTTCTTCGCACTTGATCGTCCCATGGTGACGCGCGCTGATATTTGTCAGGCGTTCTGGCCGGATTTACCCCTCGATCAAGCTGTCAATGTGTTCCATGTCACCAAGCGGCGTTTGCACAAAGCCCTCGGGTTTGACGTGCTCGTGCACGAAGGCGGCCACTATCGTGTAAATCCGCAGCTCAACCTGCAGTACGACGTGCTGGAGTTCGTCGGCAGCCTGGTCGAGGCACGCAGCGCCGAGGGTGAGGAGGCCGCCCAGCACTACCAGTACGCCATCGACCTGTATCGCGGTGCCTACCTGCAGGGTCACGACGATGCGTGGATCCTTGCCCGTCGTGACGACTTCCGCGAGGGCTACCTGGAAGCGCTCAGCGAGCTTGCCCGTCTGCGCGAGCAGCAGGGCGCGGACGAAGCCGCTCTCGGGTTGTACCTGCGTGCGGTAAGCGAGGCACGCAACCGCGAGGACCTGCATCGCGAAGTGATTCGCCTGTACGGCAAGCTGGGCCGCCGCAGTGAGGCAGCAGATCACTACCAGAAGCTGGAGCAGGAGTTCAAGGAGCGGTACGGTTTCAAGCCCTCACCTGAGACACAGCACGTGTATCAGGAGGCAATCGGCGGCGGCTAGCCGCAGCCAGGGAAGCACAGCGCCCCGCAGATGCGGGGCTTTTTGTTGGTGGGGCCTGCCTCAACCCGGAAGCGGCGGACCGCCGGGGGTGTACGTCGCTTCGTCGAGTAGAGCCAGCCAATCAAAATCGGTGAGGCTCTGCGCAGTGAGCGGGAAGTACGTCGAGTTTTTGGTGCTGCCGGATCGCACGGGCAGCGAGTCTATCTCGGCTGTGGGTAGCCCCGCGCCCCGGTAGGTCGGCACGAAGCGCGCCGGGCCGGGTGCAGCCATCAACCGCGCCTCAAGCGTGCCCGCCTCCGGCTGGCCGATGCCGTTTTCCGCCGACACGCCCAGCCCCGTACCGATCACCACGTACCCTGCTCCGAATATCGCGTCGAGGTGCGCGCCGGCGGGCCACCACACATTGGCGTGCGGCCCAAGCTGCCACCGCATCTGCCCGCGTTGCACGTGGCCATTCGCGGCGAAGACCAGCACCCTGCCCCGCCCGCGCTCGCGCCCCACTGCATAGGCGATGTTGTCTGCCATTATCGCATCGCGGATGCCAAGCAGCCGCGAGATCCGGTCCGGCGATTCGCGCGCGATTTCGGCGTGGTAGTTGAGAAGCTGCCGCGCCACCTTCGCATACTGCCGTGCCTCCGCGTACCTGTCCCAACCGCCTTTGGCGACAAGTTCCGGGCGGCGAACGTCAAGCTCGGAGATGAGGTCTTCCGTCTCAATGCGCAGTGCGCTGGCCGCGGGCGACAGCCCCACCGCCCTGGCCGGGTCCATCATCGCCTCGAAGCTCTCCCAGTCCGCATCCGCACCGATAAGCGAGTCGATGCGCTGGCGGCGCTCCTCGCCCCCGCCGTCCAACGCAGCGAGATAGTCGAGCACGAAGGCCAGCGCCTGCCGGGGGCTATCCGTACTCGTCATCTCCGTCGGGCTATCCACACCATAAAACCGCAGCTTGACCGTGCGATCCGGGTCGGCGTTCGCCTCGCGCATCCATTCGATAAGTTCGCGGTTGGCCTCCAGGCTGCCAAAGCCGTGGCTGAACCCCGTCTCCCGGATCGCCTCGTAGGAGTCCGGCCCGCGTCCGGCGACGTACTCGTTGACCACGCCTGCCCGCGTAAAGCTGCTCTCAATGGCGATGGCGCTGAACCCGTGCGCCTCGACCAGCCGCTGGAACAGCCTGTTGCGTAGCACAAGGAACTCCTGCCCGCCGTGCAGCGGCTCGCCCAGCGCGAGCAGCACCATCGAGCTGCCCGCCGAGGCCATCAGCCGGTCGGCGGCGGCGTTGAGGCTCTCCGTCGAGTCAAGCGCAAAGGGGATCGCTTCGGATGTGATCCACCCGTCAAGCGTCGCATACGCGGGGATGTTGTCAGGCATGGCAGATCCTCCAGATAGCAGCCGCGCCGGGCAGAGTGCCAAAACGGGGAACCGGCCCGATGGGCCGGTACAGATTGCAAGCGTCTTTGATTATCGTGCGTATCGTGGCACCCGGCAAGCGGTGCTGCGAGGCAGCGACGGTCCGCCGTCCCCTCAGGCGTATTCCCAGGAGCCGGGCCGGACGGACACCGGCTCCGGCGTCGCAGCGATGCTCGCGCGGTAGATCTGCTCGATCTGGTCGGCAATGCGCGGCCAGCTATAGCCCTGTGCGTAGCTGCGTGCCACAGAGGACATCTCGCGCCGCAGCTCGTCATTCTGGAGCATCAGGTGGATGCGCCCGGCCAGTTCTTCGGGGTCATCTGCGGGCACGTGGAAGCCGGTCAGCCCGTCCTGCACAAGGTACGCCAGCCCGCCCACCTCGGACGCAACGACCGGGGTGCCGCAGGCCATCGCCTCAAGCGCGACCATGCCGAACGACTCGTAGTGCGAGGGCATGATGACCGCTTCTGCCGCCGAATAGTAGTACTGGAGCGTATCCTGGCTCTTCGCGCCGAGAAACGTCACGAAATTCTCCAGCCCAAGCTCGTCGCTGAGCGCCCGCAGCCGCCGCAGCTCCACATCCTCGTCGTCTTCGTCGTCCAGGCTGCCGCCGATGACGGACAGGCACAGCCGCTCGATGTCATCGCCCATGCGATCCTTGAGGATGGCAATCGCACGCAGCAGCGTATCGACGCCCTTCAGCGGCTCGATACGCCCGACGAACAGCAACAACTGCGCGTGTTCGGGGATGCCGATGATCTGACGGGCCACCCGCCGCGGCACGGGCTGAAAGTGCTCCACATCCACACCCGGCGGCACAACCCGGATCTTGCGCATGTCGGCGTTGTAAAGCCATATGAGCTGGATGCGCTCGGCAGGCGTGGCCGCCACGAGGATGTCCGCCCAGTTCATGATCTGCTGCTCGGTTTCGATGCGCAGCGCCGACTCGCGCTCGCTCTGGCTCCGCGCGATCCGGTTTTTCATCCGCCCCAGCGTGTGGAACATCTGCACAATGGGCGGGCCGCCCCATGCCTGCTGGAGCTTGTGAGCCGCCCACCCCGACAGCCAGTAGTGGCTGTGGATCACGTCATAACGAATGCCCTCGCGTTCAGCGAAGCGGGTTACATTCTCGACGAACTCGGGTAGATGTGGGTAGATCTGGTCGGAGGACAGCGGCGCTTCCGGCCCGGCGGGGATGTGAATCACACGCGCGCGGTCGCCGAGATCCGTATCGTTCACGTGGGGCACGCACGGGTCCTGCGAGCGGGTAAACACATCCACGTAAATACCGCGCCGGCTGAGTTCGGCGCTTAACTCGCGAACGTACACGTTCATGCCGCCGGTTTTCTTCCCGCCCAGTACGGCAAGCGGGCACGTATGGACGCTCAGCATCGCAACGCGCAGGGGAGAGTGAGTTACCGCGTTGATCTTGTCCTCCTCAATCAATGAACGCGGGCTTGCAGGCGCGGGCGATTGCCCCGCCAGCTAACCCGGATTCTACAGTGCGTGCAGGGTGAATTCCAACCCGCGCATGCGTGTATGCTCGCCGGGTGGAACTTTATAACTCAAGGAATTTGCTCTAGCGGGCTTTGGCGAAAGGAGGCGGATCGTCAAAGAACAGCGACCACCACACGCGCCATGACGAGAACGGCTGATCGCTCTGCGGCTGCTGCTGCGGTGCTATCGCCACGAGGGGCTCCGGCGTCGGGCGCTCGTACAGCGGGACGACGAGCACCTCGCCGTCACGGACCATCTTCCCTTCGCTGTGGGCCCAGGCTTCGACGTATGCCGGGCTGCTGTAGTAGGCCTTCTCCGCTTCCAGCCGGCGCTGCTCCTCCAGCAGCGCCTCGATCTCCGCTTCCAGCCGGCGCTGCTCGTCCACCTTCTGCTGCCCGTCGATGATGCGCTCGCTGAAGTCGAACACCAGCCGCCCGCCGAAGATCACCAGCGCGATCAGGATGATCTGCCAGTTGGTGAGCCGCATGCGGCGGAAGCGAAAGCCTCTATCTGCCCGGGTAGCATCCTGGACGTCTGGCGAGTCAGCCAACGTTCGTGCTCTCCTTAACAAAAAAGCTGAGCGGGCGCTCAGCTTTTGCGCAGTGCCGAAGGTGGGATTCGAACCCACATGAGCTTGTGCTCACTACGCCCTGAACGTAGCGCGTCTGCCAGTTCCGCCACTTCGGCTGTCACGTGTGATATTTTACCCCCGCGCCTGCATTTGTCAAGGAATGCGAATCAGAAACGTGTAAAAAGATAACTGGCATCCAATTGATATTCTTCCACCTTCGCACGGTCAAATGTCCTTCTGCCAGCCGCGTTCTTGCCCTTGCAAGACAGGTATGTTAGGATCAAAACTACCCTGGAACCGGTTGGTAGTCGCTGGAACGATGCTCCAACGGCGTCGGGTCCCCCACCCGACGAAAAGTGCTGCCAATCTCCACACGCCTAAACCTAAGTAGAGATGGAGTTTCGAGCTATGAAACTGTGGGAGCACTACCACACTCCCCATACGTTCGAGGAAGCTTCTGATCTCCTGGCACGATATGGCGGCGCAGCCCGTGTCATTGGCGGCGGTACTGACTTGCTGCTTGAAATCAAGCAGGGGCACCGTCCTCCCGTCGAAGCCCTCATCGACATCACCAAGGTTAAAGACCTCACACATATCACTCAAAACGGCGATACGATTACAATCGGCGCAGGGGTCACTCACAGCCAGATCGTCAGGTGCGAGGTGATCGCCCAGCGTGCGACCTGCCTCGTGGAGAGCTGCGGCGTCGTTGGCGGGCCGCAGGTCCGCAACGTCGGCACGATCGGCGGTAATGTGGCTCACGCCCTGCCCGCCGCCGACGGCACGACCTCGCTCGTCGCGCTCGATGCCGAGGCGGAGATCTGGCAGAACGGCGAACGGCGCTGGGTTCCCATCCTGGAGATGTTCGCCGGCCCTGGCCAGTCCATTCTGGACTCGACGCGCGACCTGCTGATCCAGTTCCGCTTCCAGCTTGCCGGCCCACGCGAGGCCTCGGCCTTCAAGCGCATTATGCGCCCGCAGGGCGTCGCGCTGCCCATCCTGGCAGCCGCCGTCTGGGTACGGCTCAGTGAGGACGGCGACACTATCGAAAAGAGCCGGGTGTGCATCGGCCCGGTTGCACCCGTGCCCACGCGCATCGGCGTCGTTGAAGAGGTGCTGAACGGCAGCCAGTACAACGACGACCTGCTCGAAGAAGTCGTCCGTGTTGCACGCGCCGAACTGAAGCCGCGCACCAGCAAATATCGCGCCACATCAGAGTACCGCACCGAGATGGTCGAGGTGCTGCTGCGCCGGGCACTGCCGCTTGCCGTCAAGCGCGCGCGCACCGGCGAAGTCGTACCTGAGGGCATCGGGCTGCAGTGAGTGGGGGAGAGAGATGAC
>DGDY01000271.1:0-451 GCA_002385675.1 Anaerolineales bacterium UBA3940
CAAGCGGCTGCGCCGCGTGGAGTTTGTCGAGTCGATCCCGACCTCGGCGTCAGGGAAGGTGCTACGCCGGGCGCTCGTCGAGCGCGAGCGGCAGGCGTGGGGCGGGTAAAGTCCATCTCCTGCCGATGTCTTGCAACCTTCGCCAGCGCGTGCTTTAGTTGAATCAGCCATGAACCACTGCAGAAAGGAGCGTCCCGATGCCCAGTGAGCCGCTAGCCTTCCATTCCCGCCGCTCGCCGGTATATGCCACACACGGAGTCGTCGCCACCAGCCAGCCGCTTGCGACCGCCGCCGGGCTGGAAATCCTCATGCAGGGCGGCAACGCGGCGGATGCCGCCGTCGCGGCGGCGGCGGCGCTGAACGTCACCGAGCCGACCAGCACCGGGCTGGGTGGGGACATGTTCGCGCTGTACTACGACGCGCAGACCGGGCAGGTGAGCGCGCTCAACGG
>DGDY01000271.1:667-20772 GCA_002385675.1 Anaerolineales bacterium UBA3940
CCCTTCCACGCGCACACGGTCACCGTGCCGGGAGCGTGTGCGGGCTGGTGCGACCTCATCGAGATGCACGGTAGCCTCGACATGGCGAAGGTGCTTGCCCCGGCGATCCGGCTGGCAGAGGAGGGCTTCCCGGTTGCGCCGCTGACTGCGTACTACTGGCAGCGCGGCGCGGAGCAGCAGCTTCGGCATGCGCCGAACGGCCACGAGTTGATGATTGACGGTCGCGCCCCGCGCCCCGGCGAGATCTTCCGCAACCCGACGCTCGCCCGCACGTTGCGCATCATCGCGGAGGGCGGCAAAGACGCCTTCTACCGGGGCGAGATCGGCGAGAAGATCGCGGCGGTGGTCCAGCAGATGGGCGGCCTGATGACGCAGGAGGACCTCGCCGGGCACACCTCGACGTGGGAGCAGCCGATCAGCACGGTCTATCGCGGCGTGCGCATCTATGAGTGCCCGCCGAACGGCCAGGGCATCACCGCGCTGCTCGCGCTGAACATCCTCTCGCAGTTCGACCTGCCCGCCGACCCGCTCTCTGCCGAGCGTCTGCATCTCATCATCGAGGCGCTGAGGCTGGCCTTTGCCGATTCGCGCTGGTACGTTGCCGACCCGGCCTTCGAGCAGGTCCCGGTCGAGGAGTTGCTGAGTATGGCGTATGCTGGGGAGCGGGCGCGGCTGATCGACCCGCAGCGCGCCACGCTCGACCAGCGGCACGGCGCGCCCGTCGCCGGATCGGATACCGTTTACCTCAGCGTTGTGGACGGCTACGGCAACGCCTGCTCCTTCATCAACAGCAACTACATGGGCTTCGGCACCGGCATCGTGCCGGAGGGAACCGGCTTCAGCCTGCAGAACCGGGGGCACAACTTCTCGCTCAACCCAGAGCACCCCAACGCACTCGCGCCGGGCAAGCGCCCGTACCACACCATTATCCCGGCGATGGCGACGCGTGAGACGGATGGCTCGCTTTACGCCAGCTTCGGGGTGATGGGCGGGTTCATGCAGCCGCAGGGGCATGTGCAGGTGGTGCTGGCGCTGCTCAACGATGGGCTTGACCCGCAGGCGGCACTCGACCGGCCCCGTGTGTGCATCGGCAGCGGCACGGCAGGCGGGAGCGTCTCGGTGGAGGCGGGGATCTCGCCGGATGTCGTTGCGCGGCTGGCGGCGATGGGCCACCCCGTCGAGATGGTGAGCGGCTACGAGCGCGCGCTGTTCGGGCGCGGGCAGATCATCACGCGTGACCCGCAGACGGGGGTGCTGTGCGGCGGTAGCGATCCGCGTGCGGATGGCTGCGCGCTGGGGTACTGATCCCTCTCTAGGGTTCGCCAACTATTTTGTCCACGCGCGAGGCTGACTTATACTACAAGCGATGGATAGGCTATAACGGGGAGAGAATCGCATGGACGAGCCGCCTGAGCGTGATGGTCCGCGTGATGGTACGCGGCAGGAGGACAGGCCGCCCGCAGCGGATAGGCAAAACGGCCCTGCGACCCCCGAGCGCCGCCCCGGCGCGGTGCTGCGCGAGGCCTCTGCGCCCGGCCTGAGCGGTGCGCGACCGTCCCCGGTACCGCTGGAGGACACAGGCCGCGTTCGTATGCTCCCCCCGGAGCCGGAGCCGGTCGCGTGGCGCATCATCCTGCAGACCCTGCACCCCGGCACGACCCGCATCGGCCTGAATGTGTGGCAGCAGCTTGTCATCGGGCGGCTGGATGGCCCCGATGACGCCGACCCGCCCGGTCTGGACATGTCACCGCACCGTGCGGCGGCGCTCGGCGTGTCGCGGCGGCATGCCGCGCTCATCCCCGGCGGCGAGGCGCTGTTCCTCGTCGATCTGCACAGCACCAACGGCACGTGGGTCAACGGGACGTATCTGCCGCCGGGCCAGCGTCACCCGCTGAAGCCCGGCGACCGGATCGAGCTGGGCCTGC
Organism: Anaerolineales bacterium UBA3940; assembly: GCA_002385675.1. Lineage (GTDB taxonomy): Bacteria > Chloroflexota > Anaerolineae > Aggregatilineales > UBA3940 > UBA3940. The sequence continues at coordinate 2,593 of DGDY01000271.1, forward strand.
TGCGGCTCATCGTGCGCACCGTCACCAAACTCTCACGCAAGAAGTAACCGAGCACTGGCATGGTTTCTGACGAAAAACTCCAGCAGGCCGCAGAGATGCTCGATGGCGCGCGGCTCGTCTCCGTGCTGAGCGGGGCGGGCATCTCGAAGGAGAGCGGCATCCCCACCTTCCGTGAGGCTCAGACCGGCCTGTGGGCGCGCTTCGATCCGGAGCAGCTTGCCACGCCGCAAGCTTTCCGGCGCGACCCGGGTCTTGTGTGGTCGTGGTACATGTACCGGCTCAGCCTGGTCTCGGAGGTTGCGCCCAACCCGGGGCACCGGGCAGTTGCCGAGCTTGAGTCCCTCGTGCCTCAGGTCGTCGTGCTGACGCAGAACGTGGATGGCCTGCACACCGAGGCGGGCAGTACCGATGTGGTCGAACTGCACGGCAGCATCCGCCGCCACCGCTGCATGGCGAACTGCCAGGGCAGCCCCACGCTGGTGGACATCGACACCGTCCCGCACGATGCGGAAGACGTCCCTCGCTGCCCGCATTGCGGCAACTACCTGCGCCCCGATGTGGTGTGGTTCGGCGAGATGCTGCCGGAAGGTGCGATTGAGCGGGCCTTCGACGTAGCGGAGCGCAGCGACGTGATGCTGGTAGTCGGCACGTCGGGCGTGGTGCAGCCGGCGGCGTCGCTGCCGCTGGTTGCCTTGCAGGCGGGCGCGGGCATCATCGAGGTGAACCCCGCGCCGAGCGAGATCACGCCGCTGGCGCACGTCTACCTGCAGGGGCCAGCCGGGCAGGTGCTTCCCGCGCTGGTCGATGCGCTCCGCGCCCGGCGGGGGTGAAACCCTCACCCCCATCCCCTTTCCCGGCCCGACCTGCGGTCGCTGGGAGAGAGGGGAGACAACTTCTTGAAACCTCTATACGGCTACCGGAAAGCAGGAGGAGCATGAGCGATCAGCCTCGGTACCACTACGTGATCCTCGGTGCGGGGAGGCAGGGGACCTCCGCCGCCTACGACCTCGCGCGGCACGGCGACGCCGCGCAGATCACGCTTGCGGACCTCGACGCGGCGCGCGCGCAGGAGTCGGCGGCCCGGGTGAACCGGCTGGCAGGCCGCGCCGTCGCCGAGGGTTGTGCCATCGATGTGACCGACCACCGCGCGCTTGTCGCGCTGCTCGCCGGGGCGGATGCCGCGCTGAGCGCTGTGCCCTACTACTACAACCCCGGCATCACCCGCGCGGCGATTGAGGCAGGCGTTCACCTGTGTGACATGGGCGGGCATACTGGCATCGTCCTTGAGCAGCTTGAGATGGCTCCGGCGGCGCGCGAGGCAGGCGTGAGCATCCTGCCGGACTGCGGCATGGGGCCGGGGCTGGTCAACGTGCTGGCCGTGTACGTGATGGAGTTGCTCGACGAGACGCGCGAGGTCTACGTGTACGACGCGGGCCTGCCGCAAAACCCGGAGCCGCCCTGGAACTACGAGTTGACCTTCCACATCAACGGGCTGACGAACGAGTACGACGGCGAAGTCGAGTTGATCCGCGACGGGCGGCGCGTGAGCGTCGAGGCGCTGAGCGAGTGCCAGATGGTCGATCTCGACCGGCTGGGCGTGTTCGAGTCCTTTATCGCCGCCGGCGGCTCGACCGCGCCGCGCACCTTCGAAGGGCTGCTTGACCGCTTCGAGACGCGCATCCTGCGCTACCCCGGCCATTACGCGTGGTTCAAGGGCTTCAAGACGCTGGGCCTGTTCAGCACCGAGCCACTGCAGGTCGGCGATCAGACGGTGATCCCCCGCGAGGTCTATCACGCGCTGCTTGCACCGCATATCGTCAAGCCCGGCATCCGCGACATCTGCCTGATGCGCGCGAAGGGCGTCGGCAGCCGGGATGGGCAGCCCGCAACCGTCGTCGTGGACCTCGTCGACCGCTACGACGAGGCGACGGGCTTCACCGGCATGGAACGGCTGACGGGCTGGCACTGCGCGATCATGCTGGCGATGCAGGCGCGCGGCATCATCCCGCCGGGGGCGAAGGCGCTGGAGGCGCTGCTGCTCGACGGCACACCGACCGCCGGTGAGGTCATGGCGGCGGTGCGCGAGCGCGGCATCGAGTTCACGGTGCGCTATGAGGGTCGCGATGTAAACTGACTGCGGTGTATGTCTGGGTGGAACACCGGCGGGCCATCCGTCGTAGTACAGGATAGGGGGTGCGGGTGGCCGCACCCTGGCTATCCCGTCTGGCTGTGACTGGCCAGACCTACGCATCACGGAGTAAACTCGTCGGCATGGCCCAGGCAACAGTACCGACCCGACACGGACGCCTCGCCCGGCTGCGGCCCGGGTGGGCGCGCTCTGAGCACCCTGTTTACCGGCTGGAGAGCGGGCGGCGCGTTGCCAACCCGGCGCTGAGAGTCCTGCAGAAGGGCTTTCTGCCACTGATCCTCGCGACTGCCGGGCTGGTGGCGCTGACCATCGCCGTCCTGTTTGGCCCTCGCCAACTGCTGTGGAACCCCGAAGGCGCGGTGACGAACACGCTTGGCGCGCTGCTCTTCGCCCTTGTGATGCTGCAAGCCTTCACCGGCGCGGCGGCGAACATCCTCGTCGTTGCGCAGACCGCGCCAGTCATCAGCGGTGAGGTGGAGCTGCAAAGCTGGGGGCTGTTGCGCACGACGCTCCTGCCGCTTCGCGAGATTGTGCTGGCGAAGTACGCGGCGGCGCTGGCGCATCTGCGCAGCGTGCTCGCCGGGCTGGTCGTGCTGCGTTTTGCGAGCACCGTCACCGGCCTGATCCTCTTCGCTTATTTCCTGCGCGAGGTGTTTTACTTCGAGCCCTCCCGCCTCTCGATGTGGCTGCGTGAAGGCATGTGGATCATGCCGACCATTGCCGTTCTGCTGTTTGGGCTGTGGTACGTATCGCAGCCGTTTGTGCAGTTCCTGCTGAGCGGCGCCATCGGGCTGGTCGCCTCGACATTCTCGCGGTCGAGGTCGCGGGCGGTGGCGATGGCGCTCGCCGGGCGGTTTATCACGTGGGTCGGGTCCATTGTGCTAAACGTTGGGCTGATCTACGGGCTGGTCTTCCTGCTTATCGTGAACTGGGCGGAGAGCACATCCGCCCCGCTGCAGGTTTTCCGGAGCATGCCGCAGCCCTCGCCGCAGCAGGTGGCCTTTGTGCTCGGCTCAACGGCGACGCTGTACCTGCTGGTGGTGATCGCCGTGCAGGTCGGGCTGATCGTCGGAGGGCTGGCGCTCGCGCAGCGCCGCGCCCGCAGGATAGGAGGCTAGGCCATGGCAACCGGTACACAGGCAGAGCCGCCGGGCCGCCTTCAGCGGCTGCGGCAGTTCTCCGCGCGGCGCATGCGGCGACTGCTGCAGATCATCTATTTGCCCGCTGTGGTGCTGCTCGTGCTGTGGATGCTCACGTTCTTTGCGGTGGCGACCTACCGCAACGCGCCGCAGTGGGTTACCGACGCGCGAAGCTGGGCCATCGGCGGGCGGCTGGGTCTGACCCTGTGGTCGCTCGTCGGGCTCCAGCTTGTCATGGCGTGGCTGCTGGGGCTGGTAACGGCGGTCGGCGCGGCGCAGGCGGTCAGTCTGGGCGCGGACCTTCGCCGCCGCTTCCGCGTTGTGCGCCGCCGGGTGCGGGTATACCTCGCCGGGCTGCTGCTCGTGCGGTTGGTGCTGCTCGCTGTGCTGCTTGCCGGGGCGGTGTTCGTCTTTACGGACTGGCTGGGGCCGGCTATCGACGTGACCGGCGCGGGCCAGTTAGGGCGGACGCTCAACCGGCGGCCCGTGCTGCCGCTCCTCACTGGCGGGCTGCTGCTCGTGCAGATGCTCGCCGGGCCGTTCCTGCGGGTGCGGTCCAGCCTGGCGCTCGGCCTGCTCGCGGCAAGCTTCACTCCGAAGCGTGACGAGCGCGTCTGGGCAGCGCTTAACGCGCGGCTGGGGGCGGGCTTCGCGAGCATTCTCGGGGCGGTGTGGTCGGTGGCCATCGCGGCGTTTGTCCTGCTGCTCATTTATGACCCCGCCTACGAGATCGGTATGCCCCGCGTCTACACGTACGGCCCATTCAACGTCATACCGAACCTGTTCCCCGGTGTGCCGGAGTACATGGCGCAGGTGCTCACGGTGATGGCAGCCGTTTCGGCAGCGGTCGCCATCCACCTCACCGGGCAGATCGTGCTGCCCCTGTTCATCCGGTGGATCGCCATGCGGCGGCTGCGGCGACAGGGCGCGGTGGCTGTCAGCCGGGGCGATCAGCCGGTATAATCGGGCGCGCAGCAGTAACCCGGGGTGAGGGCTGCGTGCCCGCCCCACACAAGTCTCAGGGGGAATTGTGCGAATCTTTATTACGGGCAGCCGCGGCCAGCTTGGCACGGCTCTGTGGAAGCGTCTGAGCGCCGACCACACGCTCGAAGCGGGCGACCTGCCGGACTGGGACATGACTGACCCCGGCGGGGCGGCGCAGCGTATCATCGACTTCGCACCCGACGTGGTGATCCACGCGGCGGCGATGACAAACGTGGACTACGCCGCCGAGCACCCCGAGGAGGCGGTGCGGGTCAACGGCATCGGTACGTACAACGTCGTGATGGCCTGCCGTGAGGTCGGGGCGGCGCTGGTGCATGTCAGCACGAACGAAGTCTTTGACGGGCAGGCGTCTCGCCCCTATCAGGAGTACGACGCCCGCCGCCCGATCAACCCGTACGGGTATTCCAAGTTTGTCGCCGAGCAGGTCGTCGAGCGCTTCGCGCCACAGTACGCCATCGTGCGGACGGCGTGGCTGTACGGGCCGAACGGCGTGAACTTTATCCATAAGATCCTCCAGCGAGCCCGCGCGGGGCAGGCGCTGCGCGTCGTCACCGACGAGGTCGGCTCGCCGACGTATGTATGCGACCTGGCCGACGGCATCGCCCGGCTGGTTGAGCTGGAGCGGCCCGGCGTGTTCCACCTGGTGAACGCGGGCGCGTGCTCCCGCTACGAGTTTGCACAGGAGATCGTGCGGCTGGCCGGGCTGGACGTGCCGATTGAGCCGATCACGTCGGACGCCTTCAAGCGCGCCTCGACGCCGCCGCCCTACGCGCCGCTCGACAATGTGTTCGCCGCCGCGCTGGGCGTGAGCCTGCGCCCGTGGCAGGAGGCACTCGCCGAGTACATCCGCGAGCATGAATCCGCATGACCAACAATCCTCTGATCTCCATCGTCATCCCGAACTGGAACGGGGCGCACTTCCTGCCGACCTGCCTGGACTCCCTGCGGCGGCAGACCGCCCCGCGTCTTGAAGTCATCGTTGCCGACAACGCCTCGACGGACGGCTCGCTTGAGCTGCTCGCCCGCGACTACCCGGAAGTCAGGGTTGTCGCGCTGCCGGAGAACCGGGGCTTCACCGGGGCGTGCAACGCGGGGATGCGGGCGGCAACAGGCGACATCGTGATCCTGCTGAACAACGACACCGAGGTCGAGCCGGACTGGGCCGAGCAGGTCGCGGCGGCTTTCGAGCGCTACCCCGACGCCGGGATTGTCGCCAGCAAGATGCTGCTGTTTGACCGGCGCGACACGCTGCACACCGCCGGGGACTTCTACACCATCGATGGGCGGGCGGGCAACCGGGGCGTCTGGCAGCGGGACGACGAGCGCTACAACCGCGAGGAGTATGTGTTCAGCGCGTGCGGCGGCTCGGCGGCCTACCGCCGCGAGATGCTGGACGAGATCGGCCTGCTGGACGATGATTTCTTCTTCTCGATGGAGGACGTGGACCTCGCGTGGCGGGCGCAGCTTGCGGGCTGGCGCTGCGTGTATGTGCCCAGCGCCGTTGTGTACCACCACCTCGCCGCGACGGGCGGCGGCGTGACGGCCAGCTATTATGACGGTCGCAACAACCTGTGGGTGATCGCCAAGAACTACCCCGGCGCGCTGCTGCGCAAGCACTGGCCGAAGATCGTCCGGGCGCAGGCCCGGCTCGCGTGGGACGCTCTGCGTGCGTGGCGGGGTGAGGCGGCACGGGCGCGCCTGCGTGGGATGCTGAGCGGCCTGCTCTCGCTGCCGCGCATGCTACGCAAGCGGCGGGCAATCCAGGCGGCCAGCAAGACGCCGCCGGAGGTTATCGAGGCGATGCTGTCGCCCGTCGGCGGCCCGGAGGGGGGCTGAGATGCGTGTTGCGGTGCTGGCCGATATTCACGGCAACGTACTGGCGCTCGATGCCGTACTGGCCGATGTCGAGCGGCAGTCCGTCGATGCCGTCGTCGTGCTCGGCGACCTCGCGGACCGGGGGCCGTTCCCGCACAAGGTGATCGAACGGGTGCAGGCGGCGGCGCACGTCGTGCTGCTGGGCAACACCGACGAGATGTTCCTGCAGATGGACCGGCGTGATGTGCCTGAAGCGTGGGTAGAGGCCGAGCAGTACGCGCCGGTTCGCTGGACGTATGCGCGCCTCACACAGGCCGATCTGGCCTTCCTGGGCAGCCTGCCGGAGCAGCACACGCTCGACGTGCCGGGGCTGCCGCCGGTGCGCTTCGTGCACGGCTCGCCGCGCAGCAATAAGGAGCCTGTCTATCCCAACCGTAACCCGCACGCCGCCGACATGCTGCGGATGATCGACGAGGACGTGCTGGCGCTGGCCCATACGCATGTCGCCTGGCAGGCTTACGCGGGGCGCAAGCTCGCCTTCAACCCCGGCTCGGTCGGGCAGCCCTTTGGCGGCGACCCGCGCGCGCAGTATGCGCTGCTCACCGGGCGGCGGGGCCGGTGGGAGGTTGAGCAGCGGGCGGTGGACTACGACCGCGCCGCGCTCGATGAGGCGTTTCGCGCGAGCGGGCTGCTGGCGGAGGGCGGGGCGTTCGCCCGCGCGGCACGCGCTGCGATGATGACCGGGCGCGACGAACTCTGGCCCTTCCTGCGGCACGCTTTCCGCGTGGCGGGGGAGGAGGCGCGTCACTACAAGGCCCTGCCGGACGACGTCTGGCGACGTGCGGCGGAGACCTACGACTGGGCGCGTGCAGAGGCGGGCGGCGAGCGGCCCCGGAGGTGACTCCTTGCTAAACCCCCTCCGGTCGACCCTCTGGGTCGACCACCTCCCCCTTGTAAGGGGGAGGTGCAAGCCGGAGGCTTGCATGGTGGGGGTCAGTACGGCGGGCGCCGTGCATAGGCGCTTCCGGACGTGACCGCGACTTGTCCGAAGGGGCGTAAATTGGTAATGTTGGTCGCCGGTAGCTGAACCGGCGCGGATGTGAACACCAGTGGGGAGTACATGACCGGATCGGAAGACAGGCCGCGCCTGTCACTCATCATCCCGGCATACAACGAGGAAAACCGACTTCCGGAGAGCCTCGCGCAGATCGCGGCCTTTGTCGAGGCGCAGGACTACCCGATCGAGGTGATCGTGGTGAACAACAACAGCCGCGATGCCACGCCGCAGATCGCGGAGGCGTTTGCGTCGGAGCATCCCTATGCCCGCGTGCTCCACGAGCCGCGGCAGGGGAAGGGCGCGGCGGTCCGCACCGGGATGCTGGCGGGCAAAGGCGATTACCTGTTCATCTGCGATGCCGACCTCTCAATGCCCATCGAGGAGGTCAACAAGTTCATGCCGCCCGTGCGCGACGGCTACGACGTGGCGATTGCCAGCCGCGAGGTGCCCGGCTCCCGGCGCATCGGCGAGCCGGAGTACCGGCACTTTATGGGGCGGGTGTTTAACTTCATCGTGCGGGTGCTGGCCATCCCCCGGATTCACGATACGCAGTGCGGGTTTAAGGTCTTCCGGCGCGATGTGGCGGAGGAGGTCTTTCGCCTCCAGACGATTGACGGCTGGGCGTTCGACGTGGAAGTGCTGTTCATCGCGCTGAAGCGGGGCTACAAGCTCATCGAGGTGCCGATTACGTGGTACTACCGCGAGCAGAGCCGCGTCCACCCGATCCGCGACTCGATCAACATGCTGATCGAAGTGCTGCGGGTGCGCTGGAACGGCTGGCGCGGTCTTTACGAGGCGAGAGAGCATGACCGTATCGATGCCCGGCTTGACGCTTGAGCGCAAGCTGTGGGCGGAAGGCGCGGGGCCTGTCGCCGGGCTGGACGAAGCCGGGCGCGGCGCGTGGGCAGGCCCGGTGGTCGCCGCAGCGGTGATCCTCCCGCCGGACCGCGACGACCTGCCCGATGTGCTCGCCGGGGTGCGCGACAGCAAGCTCTGCACGCCGCGCCAGCGCGAGGCGCTCTACCCGGTGGTGCTGGAGACGGCGCTGGCGGCAGCCGTCGGCGTGGCCTCCGCGCGGGAGGTCGAGGAGCACAACGTCGTCGGCGCGACACAGCTTGCCATGCGGCGCGCGCTCGACGGGCTGGGCGTCGAGGTCGGCTCCCTGCTCATCGACGGGCGCACGCTGCGCCTGCCGACGGTCAACGTGCCGCAGTACAGCATGAACGAGGGTGAGCGGCATTCGCTCAGTATTGCAGCGGCGAGCATCCTCGCCAAAGTCACGCGGGACCGTATCCTGATCGAGCTGGACGAGGTGTACCCGGAGTACGGCTTTGCGCAGCACAAGGGTTATGGGACGAGGCTGCACCGTGCGGCGCTGGCCGCGTATGGCCCGTGCGAGATCCATCGCCGCACCTACGCGCCGATTCGCGGCTCCCTGCTGGACGCCATCCCCGGCGCAGATGATTCGAGTGAGGGCGCATGAAGATCGCACTGGTCCATGACTGGCTGAACCAGATCGGTGGCGCGGAGAACGTGCTTGAGGCGTTGGTCGAGCTGTACCCCGGCGCGCCGGTCTACACCGCGATGTACTCGCCGGAGCGCATGCCGGACTTCTACCGCGAGTGGGACATCCGCACGACGTGGATGGACCGCCTGCCCGGCATCTACGCGCACCACCAGAAGTACCTGCCGCTCTACCCGCTGGCCTGGGGCGGCGTGGACCTGAGCGACTACGACCTGGTGCTCTCGAACAAGAGCGGCTTCTGCCACGGCGTGCAAACCGGTGACGCGCTGCATATCTGCTACTGCCTCGCGCCGACGCGCTACCTGTGGCAGTTCGAGCATTACATCGCGCGGGAGGGGATCTCTCCGGCGACAGCGGCGGCGCTCAAGCCGCTCATCCGATGGATGCGGCGCTGGGACTACGCCGCCGCACAGCGCGTCGATCACTTTATTGCCATCTCGACGGAGATCCGCGAGCGGATCGCGCGTTTCTACAACCGGGACTCAACGATTATCTTCCCGCCTGTCGAGGTCAACCGCTTCGAGCCAGCCTCAAACCACGACGACTACTTCCTGATCGTGTCGCGGCTGATCCCCTACAAGCGGGTGGACCTCGCGGTGCAGGCATGTACGGCGCTGGGGCTGCCGCTCAAGATCGCCGGGCGCGGGCGCGATCTCGACCGGCTGAAGGCGCTTGCTGGGCCGACGGTCGAGTTCCTGGGCTACGTGCCGGATGAAGACCTGCCGGACCTCGTCGCCCGGTGCCGCGCGTTCATCTTCCCCGGCCTGGAGGACTTCGGCATTACGCCCGTCGAGGCGCAGGCGGCGGGGCGACCGGTCATCGCCTACCGGGGCGGCGGCGCGCTGGACACCGTTGTTGAGGGCGTGACCGGCGTGTTCTTTGACGAGCAGACCGTCGAGAGCCTGTCAGATGCACTGCGGCGGTTTGCAGAAATGAGCTTCAGCCCGGCGGCCTGCCGCGCCAACGCGGAGCGGTTCGACCGCGCGGTGTTTGATCGGGAACTGGCGACCTTTGTCGAGGCGCGGTACGATGAGCGCGCCCGGCGAACAATCGGTGAGAGGACATAGGGGTATGGAGCTTCGCGAGTTGTGGAAGGTCGTTCGGCGGCGCTGGTGGCTCATCCTGCTGCCGACGCTTGCAGCGGCGGCGCTGACGCTGCCCGGCATGCTCCGCGCGCCCGCAGCCGGGGGCTTTGCGACCAGCATCCGCTTCACGGCGGCCACCCCGCCCGAACCGGAGACGACCATCGGCTATGAGGACCGCGAGTATTACCCCTGGCTGACGTCCGAGTACGTCGTGAATGCGCTCACCGACTGGGTGCGCACCGGCTCGTTTGCGATGGAGGTCAGCGCCGCGCTGGCCGAGCAGGGGCTGGAAGTACCGCCGGGCGCGATCCAGGCGGGCATCGCCGCCGATAACGAGCGCAGTGTCATGTCGCTCCACCTGAGCGGCGCTGATAGCGAAATCCTGGCGAAAACCGCCGAGGCCGCCGCCGAGGTGCTGCGGACGCGCAGCGTCGAGTATTTCCCGCAGTTCGGCGCGAGCGGCGTGGAGGTGGTTGCGCTGGATGTGCCGGCGATCGTGCCGGTTCCGCCCCCGCTCAGCGCGCGCTTCGAGCCGCTTGTGCGGATCGGGCTGGGGCTGGCGGCTGGCGTTGCGCTCGCCTTCCTCATCGAGTACTTGGACCCGACGGTGCGTGAGCGGCGACAGCTTGAACGGCTGGGGATGCTGGTGCTGGCCGAAGTGCCGGATACGAAGGGATAGGGACTCGCTCGGCAGATCAGGGCAAACAAACATCGCCACGTAGAGCTTGGCGGAGGGGACGATGCAGTTACAAGAGTATTTGCGTATCCTGTGGCGGCGCGGCTGGATTATGATCGCGCTGGCGGTGCTGACAGCCGCCGCCGCGTTTGGCTTCAGCTTGATCGTCAAGCAGCGTGCGCCGCTGTACAAGTCCACCATTGATATCCTCGTGCAGCCCGCCCGCAGCGACTTCGGGCAGGCGCAGGCGGCCAAGCAGCTTCTGGGCACGTACCAGCGCTGGCTGAACAGCAGCTACCGCGCCGCCGACGTGATCGAGAACCTGCAACTCGATATGACGCCGCAGGAGCTGCTCTCCGATGTGCGCATTGCGACCGACCTGAACCAGTCCACACTGCGGATCGAGGTCGAGAACCCGAACGGCGAGCTTGCCAACCGCATCGCCTGGGAGTGGGCTAACCTGTTCGTGCAGTGGCGCAACGACGAGAATAGCCAGAACCGCCGCGAGGACCGGATCGATGCGGAGATCGTCGATGACCCGGTTTACGGGCTGGAGCGCCCCAAGACGGCGATCAACACCATCGCGGGCGGCATCCTGGGCTTTCTCGTCGGGCTGGCTGTGGTGTTTGCGCTGGAGTATGCCGAGGCGGGTATCATTAAGTCGCCGGAGGATGTGAGCCGTGCGCTGGCGATGCCGGTCCTGAGCGCCATCCCGCCGACTGAACGTTAGCCGTATCTCACCCGGAGGGCTGCCAGGTGGCGAAGATCGATCTCAAGCGAGAACTGAAGCATCTCTACGCCCCCTCTGCGAAAGAGGTGGCGTTTGTTGAGGTGCCGCCCATGCAGTACCTGATGGTCGATGGGGCAGGCGACCCCAACACAGCGCCCGCCTACGAGGAAGCCGTCGAGGCACTGTATGCCGTCGCCTACGCAGTGAAGTTCGCCGTGAAGAAGGCCGACCCGGCGCGTGATTACGCTGTGATGCCGCTCGAAGGGCTGTGGTGGGCCGAGGATATGACCGCGTTCAACGCCGAACGCAAGGGCGATTGGCTCTGGACGATGATGATCATGCAGCCGGAGTGGGTGACGGCGGCGATCGTGGAGCAGGCGGTGGCCGAGGCGGGCCGCAAGAAGGACCTGCCCGCGCTGCCAAAGCTCCGGTTCGAGACGTACGACGAGGGGTACTCAGCCCAGATCATGCATATCGGGCCGTACTCGGCGGAAGGCCCGACCATCGCACGGCTGCATGCCGCCATCGAAGAGGCGGGCTGCGCCCTCCGGGGCAAGCACCACGAGATCTACCTGGGCGATCCGCGCCGGACCGCGCCGGAAAAGCTCAAGACGATTATCCGCCAGCCAGTGAGCCGGGCCGAATAGCGCCGCGCGCCACATGCTGATTGAAACACCCGTAGGAATCGAGAAAAGATGACCCAGCCGAACCTGATCACACTCACCGACCCCCGCTCTCCGGCGGCTGAAGCCTATCGCACGCTGCGCACGAACCTGCTGTTCTCCAGCGTGGATGACCCGGTGCGCGCGGTGATCGTCACCAGCCCCGCGCCGGAGGAGGGCAAGAGCACGGCGCTCGCCAACCTCGCCGTGACGATGGCGCAGAGCGGGCGGCGCACCATCATCGTCGATGCGGACCTGCGCCGGCCCACCCAGCACGAAATCTGGGGTGTGGCGTCGGAGCCGGGCCTCACGACGATGATGCTTGAAGACCTGGACGAATTGCCGCTCGTGGATGTCGGTGTGGAGAACCTGCGCCTGCTGCCAAGCGGGCCGCTGCCGCCCACCCCTGCCGACCTTGTCGGGTCGGCGCGCATGGACGCCGTGATCGCACGGCTGCAGGAGGAGGCGGACTTCCTGCTGTTCGACGCACCGCCGGTGATCGCCGTCTCGGATGCGGCTATACTGGGCTCCAAGCTGGACGGTGTGCTGCTCGTCGTGCGGGCCGGCAGCACCCGCCGTGACGACGCCGAGCAGGCCAAGCAGATTCTGGAGCGGCTTGGCGTCCGCATCGTCGGCGCGGTGCTCACCAACGCCGAGCTTGATCAGCGGCGGGGGCGCTATTACGGCTAGCGCCGGAATCGGTTGACCCACCTTGAGCCTTCTTAGCACAGGGAGCATTTCATCGTGAAAGGGCTTATCCTCGCAGGCGGGAAGGGCACGCGCCTCTACCCGCTGACGTATACGCGCGCCAAGCAGTTGATCCCGGTGGCGAACAAACCGGTTCTCTTCCGCGTGATCGAGATGATCCGCGACGCGGGCATCAAGGAGATCGGCATTGTGACCGGCGACACCGCGCCCGAGATCGAGGCGGCGGTGGGCGACGGCAGCCGGTGGGGCGTGCGCGTCACCTACATCCCGCAGGAAGCGCCGCTCGGGCTGGCGCATGCCGTCAAGATCTCCGAGCCGTTCCTGGGCAAAGACCGCTTCGTGATGTTCCTCGGCGATAACGTCATCCAGGGCGGGATCAGCCCGCTCATCGAGCAGTTCGCAAGCAGCGACTGGAACAGCCAGATCGTGCTGAAGGAGGTCCCCGACCCGCAGCACTTCGGCGTTGCCGAACTGGACGAGAACGGCCAGATCCGGCGGCTTATCGAGAAGCCGAAAAACCCGCCCTCGAACCTTGCGCTGGTCGGCATCTACATGTTTGACCACCACATCTTCGAGGCGGTGAACGCTATCAAACCGTCCTGGCGCGGCGAGCTGGAGATCACCGACGCGATCCAGTGGCTTGTCGAGCACGAGGAGTATCGGGTGTACCCGTACATCCACAAGGGCTGGTGGATCGACACGGGCAAGCCGACGGATATGCTCGATGCCAACTCGTACGTGCTGGAGGAGATCACACCGCACGTGAGCGGCGAGGTGGACGAGGACTCGCTCATCGGCCCGCGAGTGACGGTCGAGGAGAGCGCGCAGATCATCAACAGCGTCGTGCGCGGCCCGACCATCATCGGCAAGAACACGCGCATCATCAACAGCTTCATCGGTCCGTACACCAGCGTCTACTACGACGTGGTGATCGAGAACAGCGAGCTTGAGCGCTGCATCGTGCTCGAAGGCTCGCGCATTGCCAACGTGCAGACACGCATTCAGGACAGCCTGATCGGGCGGCACGTCACCATCGAGCAGGATGGCGGCAAGCCGCGCGCGCTCAAGTTCAACCTCGGCGACTACAGCCAGTTGTGGCTGCCGTAGCTTCCGGCAAACAGCACAACGGGCGAGGCGCTGTATGGCCTCGCCCGTTTGACTCACACGGGGCAGTTAATCTTCCGGCAGCCAGTACTCGCCACCGCCGCCCTCGCGCCGCATCATGCCCGCCTCGACCAGCTCACGGCGCAGCCGGGCGGTGTCCTCGTGGTACTGCGCGAGGATCTCGTTGACTTCTTTCTCCGAGTAGCGCCGCCCCGGCTCAAAGGCCTGCACGACGTACCGCAGAATAGCCATCAGCTTCTTGTGCTGTGCGGGGAGGGCCTTCAGCCGTCCGTCACGGTCGGAAAAGTTCTCGACCACCTGCCGGTCGTAGGCGGTAAGGTCCACGTCGTCGATCTGTGCCCGCAGCGTCTCCTCGGACAGCAACCGCTTCGCCATCTCGTTGAGCTTCTCAACGTTGAGGCTGTAGATGTTGTAGTAGCTCTCCGCACGTGCCGATACGAGGCCCGCGTGTGCCAGGCTGCTCAGGTGATGGGACACGGTCGACGGGCGCACGTCCAGTATGGCGGCCATTTCCTCGACCGTCATTTCGTTCTGGGCCAGCAGCCCGATGATCTTCAGCCGGTTTGCATCTGCCAGCGCCTTGAAGAACTCCAGCAGTTCGTTTGTTTCCTGTACTACCATTTTAACTCTGCCTCTATAAATCTAATTCGACAAACATGAAAGTAATTATACCAGAATCGTTAAGATTGTCAAGGAATAAATCGATCGGGCGCCATTCGTTCCATTCGCGGACTCTCCCGTGTATAAGCCAGGCTGGTATAATCAACGGCCTGTGCCAAACCCTGTTATGTAGAAAGGACCCGACCACGTGAAAGACCTCCTCGGGCGGCTCAGCCGCGACCTGAACCTCCGGCGCTCGCAGGTCGAGCGCACGGTGGCGCTCTTTGACGAGGGCAACACGCTGCCCTTCATTGCCCGCTACCGCAAAGAGGTGACCGGTGGGCTTGATGAAGTACAGCTCGCAGCCTTCCGCGACCGGCTGAATGAACTGCGCAAGCTCGACGAGCGGCAGAAGGCCGTTTTGAAGAGCATCGCGGAACAGGGCAAGCTCACGCCGGAGCTTGAGGAGGCCATCGAGGAGGCGGAGACGCTGCAAGAGGTCGAGGACCTGTACCTGCCGTACCGCCCCAAACGCCGCACCCGCGCCCAGGTAGCCCGCGAGCGCGGGCTGGAGCCTGTCGCGGCGTGGATTCTGGAGCAGAGACTCCTTGCTGAAGGCGAGCGCGACCGCGCCGTGGCGGACTACCTCTCCGACGAAGTCCCGACGCCGGAGGATGCGTGGCAGGGCGCGCGCGACATTGTTGCCGAGGTTGTGTCGGACGATGCGCAGAGCCGCGAGGTGATCCGCTCGCTGACGTGGCGCTCCGGCGTGCTGGTGGCGGAGGTCGCCGATGAGGCGCAGGACCCGAAGCGGGTATACGAACTGTACTACGCCTTTCAGAGCGGGCTGCGGCAGGTGAAGCCGCACCAGGTGCTTGCGCTGAACCGGGGCGAGCGGGATGGCGTGCTGCGTGTAAGCGTGGAGGTGGATGAGGAGCAGGCTATTGCCGCGCTGGAGCGCCTGTACCCGCCGTCGCCGCGCTCAGCACTCGCCGCCGACCTGCATGCGGCGATTGTGGACGGCTACCGGCGGCTGATCCGTCCCTCCATCGAGCGCGAGGTGCGCCGCGACCTGACCGAGCAAGCCGATGAGCACGCCATCGGGGTTTTTGCGACCAACCTGCGCAACCTGCTACTCACTCCGCCCATCAGCGGGCAGACGGTGCTTGGCATCGACCCCGGCTACCGTACCGGCTGCAAGCTCGCGGTCGTCGATCCGACGGGCCGGGTGCTCGACACCGGCACGATCTCCCCGCACAAGCCGCAGTCGAGGTGGCGCGAGGCGCTCGACGCGCTGCGGGCGCTCGTGGCGCGGCACGGCGTAACGCTCCTCGCCATCGGCAACGGCACGGCCAGCCGCGAGACGGAGGAACTTGCCGCCGAGCTGATCCGCGAGGGGGTGGATGTGAGCTACCTGATGGTAAGTGAGGCGGGCGCATCGGTCTACTCGGCCAGCCCGCTCGCGCGGGAGGAGCTTCCCGACCTCGACGTGAGCCTGCGCGGGGCGGTCAGCATCGCCCGGCGCGCGCAGGATCCGCTCGCCGAACTGGTCAAGATCGACCCCAAGAGCATCGGCGTGGGGATGTACCAGCACGACGTGGATCAGACCGCGCTGGCGGAGGCGCTCGCACAGGTGACGGAGTCGGTCGTCAACACGGTCGGCGTGGACGTGAATACGGCGTCCCCGGCGCTGCTTCAGTACGTTGCCGGGCTTGGCCCGGCGCTCGCCGCGCGGATCGTCGCTGACCGCGACGAGCACGGCCCGTTCGAGTCGCGGCAAGCCATCAAACGCGTGAAGGGGCTGGGCGCGAAAACGTTTGAGCAGGCGGCGGGCTTCCTGCGTGTGCCCGGCTCGGCCAACCTGCTCGACAACACCGGCGTCCACCCGGAGAGCTACGAGACGGTTAGCCGCCTGCTTGACCGGCTGGGGCTGGCGCTCGACGACCCGCACCTTAGCCGGAAACTGGCGCAGGCCCGGCGCGGGCTGGATATGGCCCGGCTGGCGTCGGAGCTCGGGGTGGGGGAGCCGACGCTCACCGATATCTTCGAAGAACTCCAGCGACCGGGGCGCGACCCGCGCGAGGACGTGCCGCCGCCCCTGCTGCGCCGCGATGTGCTCCAGATAGAGGATCTGCGCCCCGGCATGAAGCTGTATGGCACGGTGCGCAACGTGGTGGACTTCGGCGCGTTTGTGGATATTGGCGTCAAGCAGGACGGGCTTGTGCACATCTCGCAGATGGCGGATACCCGCATCGATTCGCCCTACGAGGTGGTCGGCGTGGGTGACGTGGTCGAGGTGACGGTGCTCGATGTGGACGTGGAGCGCGGGCGCATCTCGCTCAGTTTGCGAGGGTAGAGGGCGGGGGAATCAAAAAGCGCGTACGCTCTGCGTCCGCGCAGACAGGCAGAAACAGCACAGCGCTGATGCTATGCTGCTCGAATAGTCGCAGCCGGTCTGTGCGCTACTTCTCGCGATTGCGGCGCCAGGTCTCGGCGGCGTTCAGCGCGCCGAGCGAACTGATTTCCATTCTGCGGGCGGCATCGCGGCGGACAGCGGGATCGGGGCTGGCGAGAGCTTCGAGCAGGCTCTGCACCTCGTCGGGGTTGCCAACCGGTACCGTCTCCTCCGGGTTGACCTTCCTGGGCCGTTTGCGGTTCACCGGACAGACCATTGCTTCCTCACGGGTCTCCTTCTAACCGTCGTGTGCTGCCAGTATGGGGCAGAAGAAGCGTTGAGACCAGTGCAGGCTGTCACGACCCGGCGGTGACGATTGGCCGGGCTGCATGCGACAATAGCGACCTGAGCACAGATCGCACGCGCAGGCGGCCACCTGTGCCCGGTCGCTGTTCTTGTTCCTTCCGCTGTCAGGTGCAGCACGCCCGATCAGCCTGGCATTAGCTCCATCTCGACGGGCAGCCCGAGGAACTCGCCGTAGGCGGCGGCTTCTGCCTCAACCGCCTGCCGCTCGGCGTCTGTAAGCGGCTGGAAGAAGTCGAAGCTTAGCGTGACGCTGCGCCGGTTCAGCTTGCGCTTCCACGCACCGACGATCTGGCCGTCGATGACGATGACTGCCGCCAGGGCGGCATTGCCCCGGTCGAGCAGCTTATCGACATGCTCCTCGGCGAGCATCGCACGGCGATCCTTGTAGCTGCACACGTACTCGTCGAAAACGGAGAGCAGGAAAGCCCTCGGCGAGTCCGCCGGTGCGGGCGCGTCGGCCGGCACATACCAGTACTTCCGCCCGTCGATCTCCTCGCAAACAAGCTCCGAGCCGACCATCTCCAGCCCGCGCCGGGCGTCGGTCACCGTCAGCCCGGACCAGTTTGAGAAGTCGTACTCGGTTGCAGGGCCCCGGCTTGTGAAGTAGCGGCGGGTCAACTCGGCGAGCGCCTCGTCCGGGGGCAGGCTGCGCGAGTTGGGAGCACGCTCATCGAACAGGGCATAGGTGAACTGCTTGCCACGCCTCGGCCCGCTGCACACAACGCGGTCCACTTCTGCCCGCATCATGAGGTGGCTGAGCATCTGGTTGTCCTTCACGGCAATGCCCGCGCTCTCGATGATCGGCTTCAACTCCTGCCGGGTGAGGTGGTTGCCGCCCTCCAGCGCGCGGGCGATGGCGTCGTTGGAGCGCTTGATCACCGCCCCGTCTACACCGAGCCGGCGGAGGTAGGGCTCCTCGCGCATGATAACGCGCGGCGCGGTAAGCTCCAGCAGCCAGCGGATGTCGTCCGGCGTGACGAAGTGCCACGTCGGGCGCATGACGTGCGTGCGCAGGATCTCGCCGTCGTTGTACACCCGCTCGATGTCAGCCTCGCGTGCACCGTGCATGCGTATGGCCAGCATCCACTGTGCCGGGTAGTAGTCCTGCGACTGGACGGCGACGAGCCAGCGAACCACCTCGCT
>DGDY01000271.1:21074-21297 GCA_002385675.1 Anaerolineales bacterium UBA3940
CCATAGAAATTGCGCCAGGGGACACCGGACTTTAGCCCGGTGGGGAATGGCGCTTGCCCCCCTTTCCTCTCCCGTGATATAATTAGATTGCTATGAGCAAACAAACCCGGCACGCAACCTACAACATCAACTACCACCTCGTCTGGTGTCCGAAATATCGGCGTCCAGTCTTGGAGGGTGCTGTTGGCGCGCGCCTTAGCGAGTTGCTGCCCGATTACGTCCG
>DGDY01000322.1:0-1832 GCA_002385675.1 Anaerolineales bacterium UBA3940
ATCCGCACGCTGCTCGAAGAGCGGTCCGGGTAGCCCCGGCGGTAGCGGGGACAGGTTGTCGCCCGTGCACGCCGACCCGGTATAATCCCCCGCATGTCGACCGAAACACCCACTTCCGCTCAGCAAACCCCGCCGACGCTGGCCCGGCGCATCCTGCGCGGCGCAGCCTACCTTGGCGTTGCGCAGTACGGCGTGCTGGCGATTGGCATTGTCAAGACCATCATCCTCGCCCGTCTGGTGCCGGTCGAGTATCACGGCATCGTCGTGCTGGCGCTGTCGTGGGTGTCATTCCTGCACCTGTTCCGGCTGGAGCCGCGCGAGGTCGTCATCAGCGACCCGGACGGCAACCCCGCCCGGCTGACCACACAGTATGCAATCGAGCTGGCCACTACGCTGATCGGGCTGGTACTTGGTGGGCTGGCCTACCTGCTCGCGCCGTTTCTCGTCGAGTGGCTGGTCGGGGTGTTCGGCGAGAACGCCTATGACACCGTCTCGAACCTCGCTAATCCCATCGTGTGGCAGGCGATCTTCGTGCTGCTGCTGCTGCGCGTCGTGCAGGCGGCTACCTCGACGCCGCTGTACATCCTCCATCGAGACATCCGGCAGGATGTGATCACCCGGCTGACGCTGGCGGGCACCGTCCTCGGGCTGATCGTCGCCGTGGTGCTGGCCTGGCAGGGGTTCCCGCTGGCGAGCCTGCTCGCCGATGCGGTCGTGCCGCCCGTGTTCCTCGGCATTGGCGCGTGGGTGGCTGCCGGCTGGCGGCCCGCGCTGACGTGGGACCGCGACGTGGCGCGCGACGTGTTCTCGTTTTCCTTCACGCTGTGGACGAGCGGCCTGCTCGGCAAGATCAGCTTTGAGTTTGACGACTGGCTCGTCGGCACGCTGCGCGGCAACCGTATCGTCGGCTTCTATGGCAAGGCGTACACGCTCGCCAAGATGCCGATGGACGTTTTCGCCGGGGTGATCAGCGGCATTGCGCTCTCCGCCTACGCGCAGAGCGAGGCGGTCAGCCGAGCGGTGCTGGCACGCGTGTACCGCCTGATGAGCTGGCTTCTCACCCGCGTGGTGGCGTGGGCGAGCATCGTCGTGCTGGCGGCGGCGGAAGAGATCGTGCTGATCATGCTGGGCCCCAACTGGCTGGCCGTGCCGCTGCTCGTCCGGCTGATGTTTATATATGTCCTGGGCCGTCCGCTCTACCAGAACAACGCGCAGCTTCTCATCTCCATCCGGCAGGAGCGGCTGTTCCGCACGACGCAGCTTGTGCAGGCCGTCGCCCTGGTGCTGCTCGCGCCGCCCGCTGTGTACTTCTGGGGCGCGGAGGGCGCGTCGGTGGCGGTCAGCGTCATGATGCTTGCCGGGTTTGCGCTCTCGCAGCGCTATGTGATGCGCTTCCTCGACGCCCCGCTGGTGCGGCTGTACGGCTTGCCGGTGCTGCTCGTGGGTGTGCTTACGCCACTCACGTATGTGCTGGGCGACTGGCTGCACACGGGCATCGGGGCGGCGCTCTCCGGCCCGGCGGCGGCCCTCTCTGGCGGCGTGGCCGGGCGGGTGTACCTGGTCGATGCCGTGCTCGCCCTCGGGGTGAAGGGCATCAGTGCCACGCTGCTCTTCGGCGGGGTCGTCGCCCTGCTGGAGCGCGGCACGCTCCGCGAGGTCATCGGCCTCGTTTCGGAGAACCTCCTCAAGCGTGAGACTGCGCCTGCCGCCGATTAAATCCCTCACGCGCGGAACTTATTCTGAAATCAAGCCGTATACACGATAAAATCTGTCAAGAACGGCGGACTCTGCGCGATGCGGCGGGGGGGGCGCAAAACGATGTTCAGCAGGCG